>VGXW01000071.1 GCA_016873195.1 Planctomycetota bacterium
GCGCGCAGGGACTCGGGCACGATCTTCGGGTCGACTGCGAGATCGATCGTCCAGAACGCGAGTTCCGGCTCGGCGCAGAGTTTCAGCAGTGCGTCGATCTGCGCCCATGCCACGCTATCGACGCCCTCGATGCCGAGGGATTCGTTGACGAGGAGCCGCATCTGCCCTTCCAACTGGTGCACGGCCAACGACAGCTTCCCTTCGGCAATGCCCTTGGCCCGCAGCGCCCTGAGCGCCTCGCGCAGGGAGTCAGGGTTGGCGACGTTGCCGAGGTCCTTCTCGGCACAGCGCACGTTGCCTTGTGGGTCGACCGACAGCCTGAAAGGAGGATCGGCGCTCGGCGGCGTCCTGGGTAGCGATGTAGGCAGTGGCGTGTCGAGGCCCAGATCGGCGCCGAGGAATCCCTGCGCCCGTGCCAGCTTGACGACCTCGCGGAACCTCGCTTCCGAACGCACGAGCGCCGCACCGCGCACTGCGATCCAGCGCGCGCCGACGTCCGTCGCATGGAACGCCCTGATCTTGCGTGCCTCGTCAGGCTGCACGCGCATTGCGCCCATCTCGATCGCCAGTTGCGCCGGCGACACCGAATCCGCGGCCGTCGTGGCGAGTTCGCGCAGGCGGGCGGCGGCTGCCGCGGCGCCGACTCGGTTGGCATCGGCGTAGGCCGAAGTCGTCTGCGCAGCGAAGTCGTTCGCAGGCCAGGGATAGGCGGAGAGCGCCAACGTCTCTGCCGCGTACTGGGACGCGCCGGCCGGTGAACCCAGGAACTCCGCAACGGCCTCGGCGAGGTCCGCGGGCACCAGTTCGCGAGCCAGCGCCAGCGCGTCCGCGTCGGCCTGTGCGCGCACGAGTTGCGCGAATGCGGCGCGCGTTTCTGGGTCACCCTGTGGCCGGTAGTATGCGGCCGAACCGAACAGGCGCTGTTCCACCGTGGCGCCGCCCCCGAACACCGGGTCCGCGAGCGCGATCGACACGATCGTGCGCTCGCACTTCGCTCCGTCCTGTTTCGTTGGAGGACCGACGCACGCGACCAGCAGCAGCGACCACGACCAGCCGAATCGACGCAACACGTTCACTCCTCCTGCGGCATCAGCGGCGCAACCCTGCGGAAATCCGCGGCGTCGGCCCGAGTTCTGCACCGGATCGACTCCCGGATGGTCGCGTTCGCCGCCCGTTGCGTCAACGTCGTCGAGACACCCGCGCGCTTGGTCGGCCCGCTCACCACGGCAACCGCCGTTCGTCGCTCTCGCGCACGACCGCCTGCACCCTGCGCAGGTTGCGCACGTCCTGCAGCGGATCGCCGCCGAGCACGACGAGGCCACAGCGCGCGCCGGCGCGGATCACGCCGAGGTCGGCAGCACCGAGCACCTGCGCCGCCCCGCTCGTCGCCGCCGCGAGCGCCTGGGCCGGCGTCATGCCGTAGTCGACCATCAACTCGATCTCGCGTCCGTTCTCGCCGTGCGCGAACACGCCCGCGTCGCTGCCGCACGCGATCGTGACCCCGGCGGCGAGCGCGCGCTGGAAGCCGACCCGCGCCGTGTTCAGCCGCTGCACCACGGGTCCCTTGCGGCCCGCGTACTCGACGATCGCCTCGTTGGCGGCGAGGCAGGGGCACAGCACGACGCCCTTCTCCTGCATCAGCAAGAGCGTCGCCTCGCTGGCGCCGCCGCCGTGTTCGATCGTGCGCACGCCCGCCAGCACCGCACGGCGGATGCCCTCGTCGGTCGTCGCGTGCGCGGCGACCGGCCGGCCGGCCGCGCGCGCCTCGTCGCACAGCGCCTGCAGTTCCTCGAGCGAGAAGGTCGGCGCGACGGGGCCGTCTTTGCCGTGCCGGTAGTCGGCGTAGACCTTGATCCAGTCGGCGCCGGCCGCAGCCTGTGCGCGCACGGCCGCACGGACCTCGTCGATGCCCGCGACGGTCTGGGCACCCTTCTTCGTGGTCGGGTCCAGCGGATCGGGCCCGTAGCAGCCGCGCAGCGCGATCGCGCGCGTCGACGTGTAGAGCCGCGGGCCGCGCACGAAGGCCTCGTCCATTGCCGCGCGCAGGTCGACGTCGGCATTGCCGGCCCCCTCGGTGCCGAGGTCGCGCACCGCGACGAAGCCCGCGAGCAGGGTCAGGCGCGCGTGCTGCGCCGCGCGCAGCGTGCGCAGCCCGTCGGACTCCTTCTTCACCTGGTCGTCCCAGGTCATCAGGTTGTAGGGCCGCAGCAGCAGGTGCGTGTGCAGGTCGATCAGGCCCGGGATCATCCAGGCGTCGCCGAAGTCGCGATCGACGGTCTCGTCCGGCCGCGCGGGCCGCACCGAGACGATCGTGTCGAGCAGCGTGGTCACGACCTGGTCCTCGCGCCACGACGTGCCGTCCTCGGCGAGCACGTGCTTGCAGCGCCAGGTCGACGGGCGCTGCGCGGACAAGGGCGCGGGAACGGCGGTGAACGCGGCGAGGGTTGCGCAGACGGCGAGGACGGACAGGGCCGCGGGCGGGCGAGCGCGCATGGGGGCGATCATCGCTGTGGGTGGGTGCGCGGACCATGGCGCCGGTCCCACGGCGCCGGGCGGCGCCTCGCGACGGATCTCCTTGCCGCCTCGCCGCCACGGGGCCGTGGCCTCGCCCGCCAGGCTTCTCGCCCAGCCAAACCGGCCGTTCCCGAATAGACTCCACCCCTCGCCGTAGACCCGCCCTCGCCGGAGCCCGCCGATGGAACTGATCTACATCCTGATCCCGATCTTCCTGTTCGTGCTGGGCAAGATGGTCCTCGAGCACCGGGACAAGGCGCGCACCGACAACGTCCGGCTGCTCGAGGAGGCGCTGAAGAACCCTGCGCTGGACCGCGCGACGATCGAGTCGCTCGCGTGGCAGCTGACCGGGGCCCGCCCGCCGCGCGCCGGCGGGCCGGGCCGGTTCCTCGCCTTCCTGCTCGCGATCGGGTGGATTGCCCTGTTCACGGGCCTCGGCGTCTGGGTCATCGGCGAGATCGTCAACGAACCGGCGGCGAACGCGGCCGGCGTGCTCGTCGCGGTGATCGGCTTCGGGCTCGTGACCTACCCGTTCGCGCTGCGCGAACTCGAGGCGCGGCAGAAGGCGTGAGGCGTGAGGTGAGACCATGAACGTCCGGGAGATGACCCTGGTCTTCTGCTTCGGGTTGCCCGTGATCGCCCTGATCGTCGGCTTGCTGGTCGCGCGGAGCGGGCGCGGCCACGCGCTGCGCATGAAGCGCTTGCAGGTGCTGCAGGAGGCACTGCGGCACCCGCAGCTCGACGACGCGACGCGCCGCGAATTGCTCGCCGTGCTCGGCCAGGAGCACCGCCGCGGCTCGGCCGGACGGCTCGCCCGATTCGGGTACGCGGCCTTCCTCGGCGTCTCGTGGCTGATGTTCGTCGCCGGCGGGGCGGGCTGGATCTACAGCGAGTTCGTCGACCTGCGCTGGCGCGACGCGGAGCCGTTCATCGTGCTGACGATCGCCGGGTTCGCGCTGCTGACGCTGCCCGTCGCCGTGCGCGAACTGCTGGGCCGCGGCCGCACCCCGTCACCCGCCAGCCGATGACGGCGGTGACAACCGCGCGCGGGCGCGCTCTGATGGGCGCGTGACCCTGCCCGCCGCCGCCGAACTGACGCAGCGCGCCGCCGCGATGCTCGCCGGCTGGCGCGTGCTCGACCAGGCGGTGCGCGTCGTCTGGAACGACCGCCTGACGACGACCGCGGGGCGCGCGTTCCTGAAGCGCGGGCAGATCGAACTGAACCCCGGACTGCTCGCCCGGGCGCCGGAGAAGCTCGATCGGGTGCTCGCGCACGAGGCGGCGCACGTGGCGGCGTTCCGCCTGTTCGGGCCGAACATCCCCGCCCACGGGCGGCACTGGCGCTCGCTGATGCGCCTCGCCGGGCATGCGCCCGAGGTCACGCACGACATTCCGGTGCACGGCTTGCGCCGCGGGGCGGCGCGGCCGCGGGCCGGCAGGCGCTCGCCGACCTGAGCCTTGCCCAGGTGCGGGCCCGGTTCGAGCGGGCATAATGCGCCGCGCGTGAGCCAGCCCGACGTCTTCGAGGAGATCGTGCGCCTGCGCGCCGAGGGCATCCCCGCGGCGCTCGCGACGATCGTCGGCACGCGCGGCTCGACGCCCGGCCGCACGTCGATGCGGCTGCTCGTGCTCGGCGACGGCACGTTCCTCGGCACGGTCGGCGGCGGCTGCCTCGAGGCCGAGGTCTACGACGCGGCGCTGCAGGTGCTCGCCGACGAGCAACCGCGCTCGCTGACGTTCCGGCTCACGGAACAGGACTCTCCCGACTCCGGCCTGCTCTGCGGCGGCGAGGTGACGATCTTCGTGGAACCGATCACGACCCCGGGCCTGTGGATCTTCGGCGGCGGCCACGTCAGCAAGGCGCTGTGCCAGGTCGCCGAGCTCGCGGGCTTCCGCACGACCGTCGTCGACGACCGCGCCGAGTTCGCCAGCGGCGCGCGCTTCCCCGAGGCCCACGCGACGGTGGTGGCCCCCTATCCCGAAGCCGTGGCGCGGATGCCGATCCGGCCGAACGGCTACGCGGTGGTGGTCACGCGCGGGCACCGCGAGGACGGCGTGGTGCTGCAGGCGCTGGCGCAGCGGTTCGCCGCGGGCGAGCGGCTCAGGTTCCTCGGCATGATCGGCAGCAAGACCAAACAGACCCTGCTGTGGAAGCACTTGCGCGCGGCCGGCGTCGCCGACGACTTCCTCGCCACCGTGCGCACGCCGATGGGCGCCTTCCTGGGCAGCCGGACCCACGAGGAGATCGCCGTGTCGGTCGTCGCCGAACTGATCGCGGTGCGGCGCCTGGGCCGCGACCTCGCGTCGACCTGGGGGCAGCGCGAAGGTCCGAGGGGTCCATCCGAGGGGGTGCGCGACCTCCCGGAGTGCGGCCCGCCGGGCCCGTAGGGCCACGCAGCGAACCGCGGCCCTGCTGCGCCGTTGTCTCCCCCGGGCAGGATCGGCATGATGGCCGGCCCCCTTCCCTGTCCCGAGACCCCTCGCGCAGTCCCATGAAGTCGAGTCTCTCCGTTGCGTTCCTGCTCGCCCTGCCGCTCGCGGCGCAGGACGACACCGTGCTGCTGGTCACGGGCGCCAAGATCGAAGGCGTCAAGGTGCAGAGCTACACCGTGCGCGAGGTCAGGTACGCGAAGGGCGGGTCCACGCAGTCCGAGCCGACGGACCGGGTGCTCAAGGTCGAGCTCGCCAGGTTCAACGACGTGTTCCGGCTCGGCCTGAAGGACGCCGACCTGATGCTGACCAAGGCGCGCGAGCAAGTCGAGGAGAAGAACCTGCTGCTCGCGCAGTTCGGCCTGCTCTCGGCGGCGAGCCAGTACTTCGACGACAAGGACAAGGCCCAAGACGCCATGAGCGTGCTCGACGAGCTGCAGAAGGCGTTCCCCGAGAGCGGCCTCGTGCCGGATATCTACCGGCTCAAGTTCGAGTACTACATGGGCCAGGGCCAGAAGGGCGCGGCGAGCGCCACCGCGGTGGCCAAGAAGTACCAGACCGACGCGACCGGCGGCGCCTGGCCGGCCGGCCTGCTGACCGAGGCGGAGTTCTTCCTCGCGTTGGCCGAGAACATGGCGGGCGGCTCGCCGAAGGACTTCCAGCTCAAGCTGCGCGGCGTGGCCGCCAAGGGCATGAGCAACAACCCGCTGGTCGCCAACCGCGCCAACGTGCAGCTCGCGCACAGCCTGCGCGAGAACAAGGACCCGGAGGGCGCGCGCAAGATCTACGACGAGCTCGTCGCGAAGGACAACGTCGACACGAACTCGCGGGCCGGCGCGCTGCTCGGCCTCGGCCACCTCGCACTGAACGAGGGCTCGGCGGCCGACACGGCGGCCTTCCGCAAGGCGCTGCTCTACTTCCTGCGCGTGCGGCTCGAGACGCGCGAGGCGTGGCAGCACCTGCAGGCCGAGGCCATGTACTTCGCGATCCTCGCGGCCGACAAGTGGAAGGGGAACGAGTTCGAGTACATCAAGCTCCGCTGCCGCACCGTGCTCTACAACGACTTCGGCGGAACCGAGTGGGCCACCCGCGCGAAGAGCGGCCGCTGAGCCCGGCGGCATGGGGCGCGCCGATCCGCCGCCGGCCCGGCCGGCCGAGCCGCCGCCCCCGCTCGCGGTCCCGCCGGGCCGGCTGAGCGACCTGCTGTTCTGGTGCTTCTGGGCGGTCGTCGGTGCGCTGTTGCGGCTCTGGTTCGGCCTGCGCGTCGAGGGCGCCCTGCCTGGACCGGGGGCCTGCGTGCTGGCCGCCAACCACGCGTCCTACCTCGACCCGATCGTGCTCGGCGCGGTCGTGCGGCGCCGCATCGTGTTCCTGATGACCGCGACGTTCTGGCGCTCGCGCTGGTTCGGCTGGTTCTGCCGCTGGAACCGCGCGATCCCGCTGGCCGCCTCCGGCGGCAACCGCGAGGCGCTGCGCGCCGCGCGCTCCGTGCTGCAGCAGGGCCGCGTCGTCGGCGTGTTCCCCGAGGGCGGTCTGAGCCGCGACGGCCTGCCGATGCTCGGCAACCCGGGCGCCGTGGCGCTCGTGCTCGCCGAGGGCGTGCCGATCGTGCCCGTCGGCATCACCGGCGCCGCCGCGGCGCTGCCGCCCGGCGCCGCGTGGCCGCGGCCGCGCCGGATCACGATCCGCTTCGGCGCGCCGATCACCGCCGCCGAACTCGACGCCGCCGGCGCCGACCGCCGCGCGCGCCTGGAAGCGGCGACGCGCCTGATCATGGACCGCGTCGCGGCGCTGACGGGCCACGTCTCGCGCGAGGCCGAACTCGACGCGTCGGCCGCGCGGCGCTGACCGCGCCGCGGATTTCCGGGATTCCGCGCCGGAATTGCAGCCCGCCGATCCACCAGGGCACCGATGGCACGCTGTCCCCGAAGGAACGGGGACATGGAACGGAACGAAGAACTGTGGGGACTGGCGCAGCGCAGCGCACAAGGCTTCCTGCGCCGGTTCGAGGATCCGCTGACGCGGAACGAACGCGACGACCTGGTGCAGGAGACCGCCTGGACGGCCTGGCGCTGGGTCGGCACGGCGCGCGAACCGGCGCGGTTCGCGGCGGCGGTGCGCACGATCGCGCGCCGCCACCGCTACCGCCTGCTCGTGCGCGAACACCGCCGGCGGCTGCGGCAGGCGCACCTGTTGCAGGTGCGCAGCGAAGGTCCGCCGCAGTTCTCCGTGCTGGGCCGCTGCGTGTCCTCGGCCTGGTTGCTCGGGTGCCTGCGCTGGGTGCTCGGCGGGCTGCGTGAGCTCGACCGGGCGCTGCTGCTCGGCATCCACGAAGGCTTCTGCTGCGCGGAGCTCGCGGCGAGGTTCCACCGCACGGAACAGTCCGTGAAGGTGCGCATCCACCGCGCGCGGGCCCGCGTGCGCAGGGAGATCGAGCTGGCCGTGCTCACGGCCGACGATCTCGAGGTCTGGCCCGAAACCCCCTGACAGAAGGAGCGATGACGATGCGAACGATGCTGTTGCACTGCTTCTCGTGGTTGTGCCTGCTGGCCCCGGTGGCCGCGCAGGCGAAGGAGGCGCCGGCGAACGGCAAGGCGCCGAAGGTCGCCGAGGCGACCGCGGAGAAACCCGCGCGCACCAAGGTCAGCGAAGCCGGCAAGCTCGCGCTCGCGGCGGCGAAGGAACTCGCCGGCAAGAGCAAGGGCCTGCGCGGCGCCGAGCGCAGCCGGGTGCTCGAACAGGCGGCGGCGGCCTACGACAAGGTGGTCGCCGACTTCGCGGCCGAACCAGCGGTCGCCGGAGCGGCGGCCTTCGCGGCGGCCGAACTCTGGCGCCAGCACGGCAGCCTGCCGCTCGCGGAGAAGGACTACCTGCACGCGGCGGAGACCGACGGCCCGCGCTTCGGCCAGCGTGGCCTGCTCGGCGCGGCCGACATGCAGCGCCGGCTGAAGCGCACCGACGACGCGCTCGCGACCTACCAGAAGGCCGCCGCGATCGAACCGGGCACCACGCGCGCGCAGGAGGCGCGGCTGTGGCAGGCGCGCCTCCTGCAGTCGGCCGCCCGCCTCGACGAGGCGATCGCCGCGTTCCAGACCGCCCTCGAGGCCGCGAAGCCCGGCAAGCAGGTCGTCGAGGCCGCGAACTACCTGGCGCTCGCGTGCATCCACAAGGGCGACCTCGAGGCCGCCGAGCGCGCGATCGACCACGCCGAGCAGGCCCTGGCCGCCTTCGGCGACGAGGACCCGATCGTCGTCGAGCGCATGAAGAAGGCGGTCGAGGCGATGTCGGCGAAGAAGGCCCTGCAGCGCGCTCGCGACAAGGCGAACCGCGCGGCCAAGGACGCCGTCGGCCTCGACCAGGCCCGCAAGAACACCGGCGGCTGATGCCGCCCGCGCACGGCGGCGCCGGAGAACCGGTGTCGTGAGGCCATGCAATGCGCCGCCGTGCGCGTATCATCCCCGAAATGCGAAGTGCGCCCCTCGGCCTCGTGCTGTTGTCGTTCGGAGCCTGCGCCATCCCGAACACGGTCGACTGCCTGAGCCAACGCTGCCCACCGCCCGAACTCGGCCGCCCGGCCTGGGTGCGCGGTTGTGCCGGGACCGGCGCCTGGATCGGCGGCATCGTCGGCGGCGTCGCCGCGATCGTGCTGCTGCCGATCGACTACCCGCTGAGCCTGCTCGCGGGCGACCAGCTCGGCGAGGCCTCGCAGTCGGAGTTCCTGTGGTGGCCTGCCCTCGGCGGCGCCGCGGTCGGCCACGCGCTGCTCGGCGGGCCGACCGATGTCGTCGACTGGGTGTTCCGCCGCGCCTGGGTCGACGCGCCCGATGCGACGACGAGCTACGAGTACGTGCCGCTGCCGGGGCCCGAGGTGCCGAAGGCCGCCCCGGCTGCATCGGGCACTGCGGACAAGTGACGCGGCGCCGCGTCCAGCGGCAGCGCCGCCGGACCGAGCGCGAACTCGACGAGGCGTTCGCGGCCTACGAACGCGGCGAGCTCGGGCTCGCGTTGCGCATCGGCCGGCGCGCGCAGCAGGCCGGCAGCATGAACCCGCGCGTGCAGCTCGACTTCGCCGAGCTGGCCGTGCTGTGCGGCGAGGTCCGCGAGGCGGAGGAGGTGCTGCGGGCGGCGGTCGCGGCGACGCCGGTGTTCACTGCTGGGCATGTGGCGCTGGCGGAGTTGCTGTGGCGGGCGGGGCGGCGGCGCGCGGCGCTGCATGCGCTCGAGCGGGCGGTGGGTATGGCGGCGGGAGATGCGGGATTGGCGGCGAAGCTGGCGCAGTGGCGGGTCGAGGCGCCGGAGGCGGTCGACGAGGTGGCGGGTGGCGAGGCGGGTGGCGGGGTGGGGGTCGCTGTCGCGCCGGAGTTCGCGCGCACGCGGCGGTGGGCGGCGCCGGAACTGGCGGATCAGTTCGTCGAGCACGGTGCGGTGCGGCTGGCGGAGTTCCTGGCGGCGCAGGAGATCGCGCGGCTGCACGCGGACTATGCGGCGGAGGTCGAGGCGTTCGATCGCGAGGAGCGCTGGGCGGGGGCGCCGGCGGAGGTGCGCGGGAGGTACTGGCGGGAACTGCCGGGTTGGCTCGTGGAGGTGCGCGAGGCGGGGTATGCGCTCGCGGCGGCGGTCGCGGCGGAACTGCGCGCGCGGCTCGGGCACGAGGATGGTGTGGCCGAGCGGGCGAAGGGCCGGCCGGGTCCGTGGCCCGCGGCGGCAGTGCCCGCGACGTGGGCGGGATGGCGCGGGCGCGAGGTGCAGTTCGCGAGCCCGCGGCCGTTCGTGCGGATGGTGTGGGTGGCGGCGGGCGCGGGGTTGGTCGGGCCAGAGCGGGTCGACCGGCGTGCGTTCCCGCTGCGGCTGGCGGTGGATCTGGGCGATGGCGAAGTGGGTGGCGGTGATGGTGGAGGTGGGGCCTCGCTCGTGCTCACCGACGTGCGGCCGGGGCGCAAGGTGCACGAGCGGGGTTGTCCGTCGCGGTGCGGCGACGCGCTGCTGTTCGCGGCGCGCGAGCGGTTGGACCGCGTGGGCGGCGTGCTCGGGCTGCAGGCCGTGCGATGGCGGGTGGTGGGCGGGGCGCGGGGTTGTCCGTCGCGGTGCGGCGACGCGCTGCTGTTCGCGGCGCGCGAGCGGTTGGACCGCGTGGGCGGCGTGCTCGGGCTGCAGGCCGTGCGATGGCGGGTGGTGGGCGGGGCGAGGGGACGGTGGGTGCTGGACGTACCGTTCGACGACGGTTGAGGAACCGTGCGGCGGTGCTAGAGTGCGCGCCCCGCGCGGGCGATTAGCTCAGCTGGCTAGAGCGCTTCCCTTACAAGGAAGATGTCGGCGGTTCGAGTCCGTCATCGCCCACCAACCGCCGCCCGCACGACTGCCCCATCTCCTCGCCCCCCGCCTCACCCCGTCACTCGAACATCGCCATTTCCGTGAGCCCCACGTTCGGCGAGCCCGCCTTCACGGCTGTCACGGTGAACCGCACCCACGTGACCGTCTTCGGCGCCCCACCCACCTCGACCGCCTGAGTGCCGCCGTCGGGGCCGCGGCCGGCGAAGAACTCGTATCGGCTCAGGTCGTTGATCGTCGCTGGACTCGGCGACACGCGCGCGAGGTAGATCTGGTCGCCGGTGATCCAGCTCAGGTTCGCATAGCGCGGTCTGGGATCGTCCGCGGTCGCGCCCGTGCCGACGAGATAGGCCTTGCCGTCGGGCGAGTGCTGCATGTTCCTGCCGAAGTCGACGAAGTGCGGGCAGCCCATCTTGACGGGGCCGAGGTACTCGGCGGGCTCGGGGAACAGCGGCTTCCCGGGCGACAGCGGCGACGGCGTCCAGGTCCGGCCGAAGTCGGTCGAGATCCGGAAGCCGGGCATCGGGCCGAGCACGGGCCAGTTCCAGGTGAAGCCGTCGTGCTGCACCATGCCGTAGGGACCGAGGCAGTAGGTGCCGTAGTACCAGACGCCGTCGTGGACGAGGCTGCCGCACGGATAGCGCCCCCGGTAGGGCAGCGGGCTCGCCGGCTGCGGTGCGGAGGTGTTGCGGATCGTCAGGCGCAGCGGATTGTCGCCGAGGAGGACGGCATTGCCGGTGACGGCCCCTTCGCCGCCCGAGGATGCCGAGACACCGTCGGTCTTGCCGTCCGTCCACGGCGAGTACAGATTGCCGTCCGCGGCCCACGACGGATAGAAGGTGTCGCCGCAGCGATAGTCGGAGTGCACGCTGGTGAACAGGATGCCGGTGAGGTCCTTCGACTGCGGGAAGGGGCAATCCGGGGGTGGCGTCGACGGCCAGACGCGGAAGCCGCGGACGGGCGGGTCGACGACCCGTTGGCTCGTGGTCTGGCCGGGCAGCAGTCCGGCGGTGGCGCAGGCGACTTTGAGGCAGCGGGTGAGCGGGTTCATGGTCGTGGCGGGCACTGGCGGCCGCATCGCGCGGTGGCAATGTAGGCGCCGCCGGTTGCCGCGGCCAACCGCGCGCGGCGTTGGCGCAGTGGTGCGCGACCTGGGCCGTGCCTATTCCGGCCCGGGCACCAACCCGCCCGCGAACGCGCCGGGCGGATCGAAGCCGGGGCCGCCGGGCGCGCCGCACTCGGCGACGATGCGCTCGATGGCGAACCAATCGCGCGCGGGCACGGCCGCGTCCGGCACGGGTCGCCAGCAGCCGGCGGCGTCGCGCACGGTGCCCTCGATCAGGCCGGGCGCCGCATCGCCGGGGGACCACACGAGGCGCGTGCGCGCTTCGAGCACGGCCGGGCCCAGCAGCGCGAGGGCCCACTGGCGTGCGCGCAGCGGGCCGCAGCGATCGACCTTGTGCGGGTCCTTGCCGTAGACGGCGCCGCCGCCGATCGGCACGTCGGGGCCGTAGTGGTCGACGACGAGCTTCTTGCCGGCGAGCCCGTTGTCGCCGAGCGGGCCGCCGAGGTCGAACGCGCCGGCGCCGTTCACGAACAGCGCGGCCGGCACGAGGCTCGCGGCGACGCCGGCGAGTCCCGCGCGTTCGTGCACCTCGAGCGCCGCACGCAGCACGGGCCACAGCCGCCGGTGCTGCTCCTCGTAGCCGAGGCCTGGCCGGTGCACGATCGACAGCGTGAGGCGGCGCCAGCGGAACGAGCCGTCCTCGAGTTCGTCGAGCTGCGGCAGCAGCTTGAAGTCCGGGCCGAAGTCGCCGGCGGCGTGCGCCGCGCGCCACGCACCCAGCGCCGCGCCGAGCGCGCCGGCGAGGAAGTGCGCGGGTGGCAGGAACGCCGTGCGCGCGTCGCGGCCCGCCCAGCCGACGACGACGTTCTGGTCGTCGGCAACGCCGCGCGCCGCGCGTTCGTCCTCGCGCAGCTCGTCGAGGCACAGGTCCTCGGCGATCGCGAGTTCGGCGGGCGCCGGGCGCCAGCGGCCGCCGTAGCCTGCGTGTGCGTAGGCGGCGCGCACGAGGTCGGGCAGCCACGCGGCGGCCGGCTGCAGGCCGTTGCCGGCGACGCGGCCGTCGACGAAGACGGCGGTCCGGTGCAGTGCGACCTCGACGCCGACGAGGGCGTCCGGGTCGCACGCGACGGCGTGGCGGACGATGCGTTCCGCGATCGCGTCGGCGAGACGATCGGGATGGCCGGGGGAGACCCATTCGGCGACGTGCGTGGCGAGGACGCGGGACGGCGGCGCGGCGAGGCTCGGGGTGTTCATGCGGGGATGCGGCGTGGGCGTGCGGGCTGGTGCCGCCCGGCGGGCGCGGGCGGTTCGGGGCGGTCCGGTGCCGGCAGCGCGTGGAAGCGCGCGGCGATCGCGGCGAGGTCCTGCTGCCGGCCCGACGGTGCCAGCGCCACGTGCACGGCGATGCGGTGGGTCCGCAGCGCGTCGGCGAGGTCCTGCCGGGGCGCGCCGACGAAGCCGTCGGTGATCAGCACGATCGCGCGCGGGCGCTCCCGCGGCGGCAGCCCCAGCAGGTGCTCGAGCACGGCGTTGACGTCGGTGCCGCCGGTGGTGCGCGCGGTCGCGCGCGCGAAGCGGCGCAGGCCGACCTCGTGCACCTCGGTGCTGAACGCGAACAGGCGCGCGGCGCCGTCGCGCACCGGCGCGGCGATCGCGGCGCGCAGCGCCGGCAGGAAGGGGTCCATCGAACCGCTGACGTCGAGGTAGACGAATGCGCGCGGCGCCGGCTCGCGGTCGCGCACGGTGCGTTCGTGCGGCGCCTCCCAGAAGATCGGCCGGCGGCCGAGCACGGCCGCGCGGGTGGCGGCGCGGCGGTCGCCGAGCTGCGGCAGCACGCTGATCGACGTGGACGCCACCGGGCGCCGCACCGGGCGCTGCCGCTGCCGGCCCTGGGCCAGGCAGCCGGCCTGCGCGAACACCTCCGCGAGTGCGCGTTCGATCGCGCGGTCGGCAGCCCGGTCCGGCGCGAGCGACAGTTCGTGCCCGGCAGTGCCGCGGTCGCGCATGGCCGCGCGGAACGGCGCGGGCCAGGTCGCGACCAGACCCTCGAGCACCTCGCGCAGCGTCGGGTCCACGGCCAGTTCCTCGCCGCCGTCCTGCCCGTCGCACCCCGCGTGGCCGCCGAGCAGCACCGGCACCTGTGCGGGGCCGGCGCCGGGGCCCGCGTCGTGCAGCAGTGCGCCGAGCAAGCCGAAGATCTCGTGGTAGGTCACGTCGCCGGAGTCGTCGCCGTAGAGGCGGGCGTGGATGCTGCGTTCGCGCTCGCTCGCGTCGGCGGGCAGCGGCTCGGGGCGCCGCGGCCAGCCGGGCGCCGGCCGCAGCAGGCGGCCCGGGAAGCGGTGCCAGCCGTTGACCGACGTCAGCAGCGCCAGGAACTCGGCGTGCGGGTGGGTCCGCGCGATCATCGCGTTGATCACCGCGTCGAACGCCACGTTGTGCGCCCAGCTCGCGCGCGGGAACAGGCGCGTGTGGCCGAGCACGACGTGCAGCAGCTCGTGCAGCACGAGCACGAACAGGGCCTCGTCGGTCGCGCAGAAGCGCGCGACGAAGTCGGGGTTGATGCGGAGGCGCGGGGAACCGCCGGTGGTCACGGCCGCCGACGGCACCGCGGTCGTGACCTCGATGTCGAACAGCAGGAACAGGCGGTCGAGCTGGTAGCCGCCCGCGGGCAGCACGTCGAGGATGCGCCGGCGCAGGGCGCGCGCGGCCGGGCTCAGGCGGCGTTCGTCGGTGAATCTCACGGCTTCGCTCCTGCGGCCGGTGCGGCCCCGATGCGCTCGCGCGGCACGCCGGCGACGGCGGCGAGGCGCGCGTCGTCGACCGCGAACGGCTCGCCGAACAGGTGGCGCCACGACAGGTGCGCGCGGCGGCGCGGCAGCAGCACCAGGCCCTCGACGCGCGCGAGCACGGCGACCGTCCAGGCCACGTCGGTGCAGACGTCGGTCCGCCAGGGCTCGTCCGGCTTCGGCGCCAGCGGCGACCAGCCGATCACCGGTCCCGGCCACGCGGCGAGCGCGCGCGCCGGCCCGGCGAGGCCGAGGCGCCGGCGGCGCAGTTCGGCGAGGAAGCCGCTCACGTCGGTGCCCCAGCGCTCCGCGGCCGCACCGTTCGCGGTCTGCCGCGTCGGTCCGGGCAGCAGGCCGTGGTGGATGCACGCGAGTTCGGTGCAGAAGATCAGGGCGCGGCCCGACACGGGCAGCTGGCGCGACACCACGCACGTGCGCGGCGGCGTGCACATGTTGGCGTAGCAGTCGCCCCTGGCCGGGGCGCTCGCGCCCGGCGCCGGACCGCACTGCCGCCTGCCGGTCATGCCGCCTCCAGCGCGCCATCGATGCCGAGCCGTTCCCACAGCGACGCGAAGAAGTCGCGCACGGCGCGCGGCGTGGTGCCGTCGTAGCCGTCGGGCAGCAGCGCCTCGAGCAGGTTGCGCGTGTAGGCGCCGCGCGGGGTTTCCGGCGCGGTCTCGGCCTCGAGGCTGCCGACCTCGCGCGCGAGGCCGACCTGCGCGCTCGCCATCGCGAGCGTGCGGTGCGCCGGCGTCAGCACGCGGCTGATGCGGCGCGCCAGCGACTCGACGGCCGTGGCCGGCAGCGCGCGCACGCGGTGCAGCGCGAGGTAGGTCGCCAGCGCGGCCGCGGTGCGGTGCGCCTCCGGCTGCACGCCCTCGACGCCGTCGAGCACCAATTGCGCGAGTTGTTCGTCGCCGATCACGGGGCCGAGCCGAACCGCGCGCGCGAGCCGTTCGAGCGGGTCGCCGATCGCGAGCAGTTCGCGCCACGGATCGTCGGCGGGCAGGCCGCCGAGGCTCCACGCCTGCCGGTGGAACGCGCGCATCGCCGCGCGGTCGAGCGTGCCGTGCGCCGCGAGCAGCGGCGAGCCGTGCAGGAACGCGAGCCACGCCGACGTCTCCCAGTCGACCGCGCGCGCCGCCACCGCGCCGCCGTCGGCGTGCGCGAGCGCGGCGCGCGCCGCCTGCAGCGACAGCGCGTTGCGCAGCAGCATCACCATGCGGCGCGTCGAGAACGGCGCCACCCCGGCGGCCAGGCGCTGCTGCTCGAGCAGCACGAAGTGTTCGGCGAGCCGCGCCGGCCACGCGTCGCGCAGGGCCAGGAACAGCCGCCTCGCGTCGGCCCCGAGCGCGCGCAGGTCGACCGGGGGCGCCGCGCGCTGCGAACCGAGCAGCACGTCCCGCTGCTCGGCCGCCGTGAGCGCGCCCCAGCCCGGCGCCTCGACGAGGAACGCGAAGCGGTCGGCGAGCGCCGGGTCGAGCGGTTCGGCGCCGAGGTAGGCTTCGCCGTCCTCCTCGTCGTCGGCCGGCGGTGGGTTCATCGCCGCCCAGCGGTGGCGCAGCCGCGCGAGCGCGACCCCCTGCACGCGGCGTTCGTGCACGATCGGGAACACCTTGTTCTGCAGTTCGGGCCGCGTCCGGTTCAACTCGTCGAGGAACACGACCTCGGCGTCCCAGATCGATGTCGGCGTCGCGATGTAGCGCAGCGAGCGGTTGTCCGCGTCGGGCAGCGGGATGCCGACCAGGTCGTCGAAGTGCAGCAGGCTCGCGTTGTAGCCGCGGAACACGAGGCCGAGCGCGCCGGCGAGGCGCTCGAGCAGGAAGCTCTTCGCGCTGCCGTGCGGGCCGACCAGCAGCAGCGGGTCCTCGGCGGCCAGCGCCGCGAGCAGGACCGGCTCGAGGACGTCCCAGCCCCGGAGGCCGAGCGGGCGCGCGAGCCGGGAGGTCCCGGACGGGCGCGGTGCGGCTGGCTCCGGGGCGGCAGGAGTCGCCGGCGCCGAGGGCTCGGTCCTGCCGCGGCGCGAGGTCACGCGACGGCCTCGGCGCGCGGATTCCCGGCCTCGGCGTTCGCGCGCATCGCCGCGAACAGCGCATCGCGCGCGGCGCGCGCCGCCGCGAGGTCGCCCGTGCCGAGCGAACGGCGCACGCGGCGCTTGCGGTTGCCCTCGTGGACGAAGTAGTGGATCCACCACGTGCGATGGTTGCGCCAGAGGTGGTGGTCGGGGTTCGCGGGATCGACGCGGATCGCGAGGCAGGTCGGCGGGTGCATGCTTGGGCTCCGGAGATCGCACCCGGAACGGCGCCGCGCGCCGCAGGAGCTTTCGTTCGCCGGGCGACCCGCCCGCGCGCATCGGTCGGGCCCCGCGGCCCGACCTCGCCACCTTGCCGCTCCTCGGCAGGTTGGCCGCCCGGCGCCTGTGCCCCGGGCTGTCCAGATGCTGAGGGCATTGTAGGCTGGACGGCGACAGGCTGCAGGGCTTTCTGTGTCATCCGCGCCCGGGCCGATGCCCGCCGCACCCGCGCGCGCCGTCCCACCTTGTGGTGGAATGCGCGCGTGCGCCGATCGTTCTGCTTGCTGACCGCCGCTGCGCTGGCCGCAGGCCTCTGGCTCACCCTCACCCTGTGGCCCGAGGAACCGCCGGTCCCGACGCCCGCACTGCTCGCGCCCGACGCCCCGCCAGCCGCCCCGCTAGCCGCCGCAGCCGCCGCCGTCTCCGCGCCCGGCGAACGCGCCCCCGAAGCCAGCGACCGCGCCGCGGTCGACCCCGCCGACG
>VGXW01000072.1 GCA_016873195.1 Planctomycetota bacterium
GGAATGCACCTGGACGTGCTGGCCCATGAGCAGGGCTTCGTGCGCGCAGGAAGCTCCTTGTACGAGTTTGCCAACCCAGACACAGACGGACGGAGCGCCCCATGACGAAGGCGATGTTGATCGATGTCACCCGGTGCATCGGCTGTCGCGGATGCCAGGTAGCCTGCAAGAGCTGGAACGACCTGCCGGCGTCGGCGACGACCTTCTCCGAGACCGGTTCCAACCCACGCTACCTCGACTGCAACACGTTCACCCGCGTGCTGTTCCGCGAGACGACGACGGCCGCCGGAGAGTTCAAGCTGGTGTTCGTGAAGCGCCAGTGCATGCACTGTCGGGAGCCGGCCTGCGCCTCGGCCTGTCCGGTCGGGGCGCTCGCCAAGACGCCCGAGGGTCCCGTCGTCTACGACGAGGCACGCTGCATCGGTTGTCGCTACTGCATGCTCGCGTGTCCGTTCCAGATCCCGAAGTACGAGTGGGGCTCGCTGGCCCCGAGGGTGCGCAAGTGCGACTTCTGCGCGGACCGTCAAGCGGAGGGTCTGAAGCCGGCGTGCGCCAGTACCTGCCCGACCGGTGCGCTGCTCTTCGGCGAGCGCGACGAACTGATCGAGGAGGCCCACCGGCGGATCGCGGCCAAACCAGCAGCGTACGTGCCTTCGGTCTACGGGGAGACGATCGCGGGCGGCACCAGCATGCTCTACTTGAGCCCCGTGCCCTTCGACAGCATCGGCCTCGATCGGGGGGGCATGCCGACCGACCTCGGCGACCAGCCTCTCACCCGGCGGAGCCACGGCTGGATGTCGGGGGTGCCATTGGTCGCGGCAACCGTGGGCTCGCTCGCGGTCGGTCTGTACTACCTGAACCAGCGTCGCCACAGGGTCCTCGAGAGCGAAGCAAAGGAGGCGTAGCGTGACCGCCAACAACCCGAGCGCCCCGGCGCTCTCCCGAATCGGCCTCGGCCGCATCATCGTCCTGCTCTTGATCGCTGCCGGAGCGGTCGGCATCGTCTACCGCTTCGCCTTCGGGCTCGGGGCGTCCACCAACCTGAGCGACGGCTACCCCTGGGGGCTGTGGATCAGCTGGGACGTCTTCGTGGGAGTGGCCCTGGCCGCGGGCGGCTTCACGATCTCGTCGGCGGTCTACATCTTCGACCTCGAGCAGTTCAAGCCGCTGGTCCGGCCCGCCAAGCTGTCGGCCTTCGTCGGCTATTCCCTGGTCGTCGCCGGGCTCCTGGTCGACCTCGGCTTGCCCTGGCGCCTCTGGCACGCGCTCATCATGTGGAACACCGATTCGGTGCTCTTCGAGGTGGCCTGGTGCGTGATGCTCTACACCTCGGTCCTCGCGGTCGAAGTGCTGATCCTGGTCCTCGAGGCGAGGAAGCTGCACGCCGCGGCGGGCGCCCTGCGCAGCATCAGCATCTTCCTCGTGGTGGCTGGCCTGATCCTCTCGACCCTCCACCAGTCCTCGTTGGGTGCGCTGTTCTTGCTGATCCCGCAGAAGATGTCGAACCTCTGGGCCAGCAGCGCGCTCGGCCCGCTCTTCTACGCGAGCGCCGTGGTCGCGGGCCTGAGCGCGGTGATCATCGAGAGCCTGGTCAGCGCCAAGGCCCATGGCCGCGCGCCGGAGATGAAGCTCCTCTCGTCCGTGGGCAAGGGACTGGCCACGGCCCTGCTCGTGTACTTCGCGATGAAGGTCGTCGACCTCTACGCGCGCGGAGTCTCGATCTGGCAGGCCGACGTCGTGCACCTGCTCTTCTACGTCGAGTTGTTCGGCACGGCCGCGTTGCCCGCCCTGCTGCTGGGCTGCATCCCGGATGTCCGGAACAGCCGTGCGGGACTCCTGTCCTGCGCCGGGTTGGCCGCGTTCGGCGTGGTGCTGAACCGTTTCAACGTCAGTATCATCGGCTACGCGGGTTACCGCGACTTCGTCTACTTCCCCTCGGTGGTGGAGATCCTGGTGACCCTGGGGTTCATCGGCTTCACCATCCTGGTGCTCGACCTCGGGGCTCGATACCTGCCTCTCCACGACAGTCACTCCCACGAGGCGATCGGGACTGCGTAGGCATCGCAGACGTCGCAGCGGCAGCCCCGCGCTGCAGCGAACCGCTGATCCGCCTGCACGACGTCTGTCGGTGGACCTGCGAGGCGCCGCCGTCGGTTGCCCAGGCCGGGCGGACTGCGCAGTCCGCCGGGCACCGGGACGGCGCTAGATGCTCTCGGCTCGCGCGACGACGAGGTCGGCGAGGGCCGGCACGTCGCGGCGCGACCATGTGGGAACCGGCACGTGCACTTCGTCGTCGGTGACCACGCCGACGATGTCGGCCCGCTCCGACGCCAGCGGGGGCGACCCGACCAATGCACGCCAGACCTCGACCTTCGGTCCGGGGCCTTCGACGTCGCCCTCGATCAGCACCAGGTCGCAGTCATCGAACGCGGGACGCAGCGCCAGGTAGGGGTCCTCGCGCAGCGGCCGCTCACGGAACAGCGCCACCAGGCCGGGCGTCAGCACGGCCACGACCGGCGCCCCGGCGTGGCGATGCAGGTAGGAGTCCTTGCCCGGCGTGTCGATCTCGTGCCCGTGCCCACAGTTCTTGATCGTGCCGATTCGCAGCCCCCGCCGATCCAGTTCGCGCACCAGCTCCGTGATCAGCGCGGTCTTGCCGTGCTTCTTGCGCCCGACGATGTGCAGAGCCTTCATGCTACCCCCGACGGATGGTCTGGCTCGCCGCGCCGCCGCAGGCCGGCGAGTGCGACCTGCGCGTGCTCGGGAACCGCAGCGTGAGTGCGTGGTCACGACGGAACGTACGCGACCGCGAGTCGACGGAGAAGCGAACTGTCCCGAACGGACCGGCTCGGTCACTCGACGCGCACGCGAACCAGCAGCTCGCGGCCGTCGACGAGCAGTCCCGGCGCGACGCGGCGCTGTTCGGCGACGCCCCGGCCGTCCAGCTCGAGAACGGTGGCGAACCCGAAGGTGCGCGTGACGGGTTGCTCGACCGTCACCAGCTCCTGCGGCAGCTCGACCTTGGCGTCCGCCGTCGAGCCGACCAGCTGCGGGCTCAGCATGATCGACCGCTGCCGCAGTTCCAGCAGGCGGACCGTCTCCAGCGTGAGGTCGACGCCTCGGCGCCCGCGCGCGTCCGGCGGCTGCACCTTGGCGGTCGCGAACCACCCCTCCTCGACCAGGCTGACCTTCGGATCCGGCATGCGCGCCGACTGGGCCACCTCGACGTCCCAATCGCGCAAGTAGGTCTGCTCGCGTCCGGTGCTGAAGCAGCTCGGCAGGCCGACCAGCACCGGCCCGGCGAACTGCCACAGCAGCGCCGGATCCTCCGGCTGCGCACCGGCGGCGACGTCGAACACCTCGACGGTGATGCGCCGCGGCGCCAGCAACTCGTCGATGCGGCCGGCGATACGTTCCGCCAGTTGGCGTCCCTCCTGGCCGGCGAAGTAGAGCACCGGGGCAGCCGCTCCTTCTTCGCCGAAACGCCGGACCGGGACCTCGCCCCGATCCGACGCCCATTCGAACTCCTCGTTGACGAAGTCGGCGACGGAGTAGCGCTCCGTGGGCTCGGTCGGTTCGACGCGGCGGATCCCGCGGAAGCCGAGGATCGGCTGGCGCAGCAGCGGCGAACACAGGAGCGGCGCGATCGGCGTCGGCTCCTGGCCCGGCCAGTCGACGCGGCAGCGCAGCCGCAGCCGGCTGCCGTCGCAGGCGGTCCACTCGTGCGCGCTCTCGGCGCCGCGCTCGACCCGGAAGGCGAGGCCGGCCTGGTCGATGCGGTTGCAGATGCGGTCGACCGCGCCGCTGACGCTCGCGTTCGGCATCTCCTTGCCCGCGAAGGGCACCACGGTCCGGGCGACCACTTCGAGCACGGCCGCGAGCCGCCCGGGCAGGGGGCGCGCGCGCACGAGCACCGAAGAGCCGTGCGTCAGGGCGAACACGACCGGGTTGCTGGTCATCGACGACTGGGCGATCTCGACTTCGAGGTCGGCGACCGCCGTCGTGTGCTCGAGGTCGCCGACCACGGCGACGTCGCCGAAGCCGATCGACTCCACCGCCGACAGCAGCGCGGTCGTCTGGCCGCCGACCACGCGCTCGAGCCGCAGCGCGATGGCGAGGTCCGGCGGCAGCGCCGCGCGGATCGTGCCGAGGCCGGCCTCGAGCTGTTCCGTGGCCCGCCGGGCGCGGACGAAGAACGAGTCCCCGGCCCGCGTGACGCGGAAGGCTCCCTGTGCCGAGGGCACCAGGGTGTCCAGCACCTCGAGCAGGGTTCGTTCGCCGAGCACCGGACTCCGGGCGCCGGTGCCGCCGGGCCCGGCGTTGCGCAGCAGCTGTCCTTCTCCGGAGACAACGTGGCGCAGCAGTCCGCCCTTGTCGCCGTCGGGCAGTCGGATGATCTCGCAGTCCGGATCGGACGGAGACGGCCGGACGACCGACGCGGCGACATCCCTGGTCCAGGCGGGCGGCGAGCCGAGCAGGTCGCCGACCGGGAAGACGGGACCTTGGGCTTGCAGGAGCGTGGTGAGAAGGGTGAAGGGGGCGACGAGGGCGGCGAGGCGCGATTTCATGGCGCCGGCGCCAGCAACTGGCAGGCCGGGGCTCACGGTGGGCCGGGCGGTCGGGAGGCTCCCTGGACATGTGATTTGCATGCACGCATGCTACGGGCATGGCCAAGATGGTCCAGATCCGCAACATGCCCGAGCGGCTGCACCGGCTGTTCAAGGTCCGCGCCGCTGCCGCGGGGCTGTCGCTCTCCGACTACTTGTTGCGCGAGTTGGAGCGGGCCGCCGAGTACCCGAGCCCCGAAGAGCTGCGGCGCAGGCTGGCTGCCCGTCGCCCGGTCGAGGGCATCGAGTCGACGGCGGGCTGGGTCCGCGAGGAGCGCGAGAAGCGATGATCGTGGTCGATGCTTCGGCCGTGGCCGACGTGATGTTGGGGATCCCGTCGGCGGAGGCGGTCGCGCAGCGGTTGTTGGCTGCCGGCGAGACGCTGCACGCGCCGCACCTGCTGGACCTGGAACTGCTGCAGGTCCTGCGCCGGTTCGCGGGCACGGGGACCTGGCAGGGCGAGCGCGCCGCGCAGGCGCTCGACGACTTCGCAGCCTTGCGGATCGTGCGGCATGCGCACGAGCCGTTGCGCGGGCGGATCTGGGAACTGCGGAAGAACCTGACCGCGTACGACGCCGCCTACCTGGCCCTGGCCGAACTCCTCGAGTGCCCGCTGCTCACGCGCGACGAGAAGCTGCTGCGCGCGCCGGGCCACGCGGCCATGGTCCTGGTGCTGTGAACCGTCCGGGCGCACGTTCCTCCCTGCCTGCCTGCGCGCCGCTCCGCCGTCACTCGACCCGCAGCTCGTAGATGCCGGCGGACTTGCCTTCCTGCAGCTGCACGCAGAGCCGCAGGGCGGTCGCCGTGACCGGCTCGAATACGACGGACTGGAAGCCGCCCTTGCCCGTGCCGTAGGGCCCCTTCGCCGCGACCGGCTGCCAGGCGTCGCCGGCGCGCACCTCGATCGTCCACGCCGCGGGCACCGCGCAGCCGCCGCCCGGCTGGTCGTCGTACCAGTACACCAGGACCTGCGAGACCGTGCGCGGCGCCGGGAACTCGTAGCCGACCGTCTCCGCGGTGCCGCGGTGGTCCCACCACGAGAAGCGCGGGAAGCGGGCCGGCTCGGGCGACGGCGGCACCTGGCCGTCGCGCAGCGCGTCGAGCGAATCGTGGCGGTGGCAGTGCGAGGCCGAAACCGTCCACGACCACGACTCGGGGGCCGCCGGCCAGGGGCTGCCGTCCGGCGACAGCCACGGGAACGCGCTGATGCGCAGGCGCGCCGCACCCATCGGCAAGAGACGCAGGGTCTCGCGCGGCGCGTCGCTGTGGATCGGGCTTCCCTGCAGCTCCTGCACGAGGCCCGTGGGATCGAGGCGCCAGCCGTCGATGCGGGCGCCGCGCGCGCGCAGTTCGACCGGTACCGTGTCCATGGTCCACGGCGCGTCGTCGGCGGGCCACGGCTTCTCGACGACTTCGAGCGCCGCGGGGTCGGCGGGCAGTTCGAGGCCGTAGTTCCACGGCGTGGTCGGTTCGAGAGCCCAGGCCGGCCAGGTGTCGGTGCCGCCCGCGCGCACGGCGCGTTCGCCGATCGCGAGCGAGAAGGTCAGCGGGCCGCGGTCGATCGAGACGGAGTTGCGGTTGCCGGTCCAGCGGCGCAGCGTGGTCGTCATCGGCAGCACGAGTTCGACCCGCGTCGTGCGCGCCGGCCAGTCGCGGTCGAGGCGCAGCCAGCCGCGGGCGCCGGCGGGGACCGGCACCTTTGCGCCGCCGACCTCGAGGGCCGGGGCCGCGCACCAGCCCGGCAGCCGCAGGAACAGCGGGAACGCGACCGCCTGCGCCGGCGTCACGTCGATCGCGATGCGGTCGCGGAACGGATACTGCGTCGTCTCGACGATCCGCACGGCGGTGCCGCCGGCGACCTTCGCCTCGACCTCGCACGGCCCGTAGAGCGCCGCCGCGAGGCCGCCGTCGGGCGCGGCGAACCACAGGTGTTCGACGAAGTAGGGCCAGCCGTGGCCGAAGTTGTGCTGGCAGCAGCGGTGTTGCCACGGGTCCATCAGGAACATCGCGCCGCCGTTCTCGACGCCGGGCGCCTTGCTGCGTGCGTCGGCGAGCGGTTGGTTCGGCGCGGTCAGGTAGCGCAGCGCCTTCAGGTCCGCGGTCAACGCGGCGGGCAGCGAGTTGAACGCGACGTCCTCGCAGCGGTCGGCCCAGACCGGATCGCCGGTGACCTGCAGCAGCCGCTCGCACGAGTACATCATCTCGACCATGCCGCAGGTCTCGATCGCCTGGCGCGGGCCCGTGAAGCCCGGCCGGCAGTTCTCGTCGCCGCCGAACATGCCGCCGGGCACCTGGCCGAAGGCCTGGCGGATCGCCTGCCAGTTACGTTCCGCGGCGGCCCACTCGTTCGCCGCGCCCGACTGCCGCGCGTGGAAGGTCGGGCTGCCGAACGCCTGCGCCATGTTCACGTTGTGCCAGTCCGGCACCGAGGAGGTCCAGTCCGCGGTGCGGCGGTGGATCTTGCCGGCGAGTTCGAGCAGGTGGCGTTCGCCGGTGCGCGCGTAGAGCCAGTGCACCGCCCACAGGTTGTCGCCGCCGCGCTGCTGCTGCCAGTAGGGCGGCAGGAAGTCCGCTTCGGGCACGGTCAGCTGCCAGCGGAAGTAGCGGTCCATCAGCGCGAGCACGCGGCCGTCGCCGGTGAACTCGTGGTAGGAGGCCAGGCACGCGAGCATGACCATGTTCGGCCAGAGGTCGTACTTGCCGCTCGTGCTCGACACGGTGGACTTCGCGCTCGCGGGGCCGAACCAGCCGTCCGGGCGCTGGCTCTGCAGCGCGCCCTCGATCCAGAGCCTCGCCTCGCGCGCGTGCGCCTCGTTGCCGAGCAGGTACGCGCTGTCGCCGAAGCCCTTGAGCCAGTAGGGGACCTCCTCCCAGCCGAACTCGCCCTCGCCGGTCGGCGACAACCACGCGTTGCCGTCCTTCTGCAGGAACCTGCTGATCTCGCCGAGGTGGCCGTGGAAACCCGCGTCCTGCAGCTCGAGCTGCTTCCTGAGCCAGCCCGCGGGCCGCACGGCGCCGACCGGCAGCCGCACGAGCGGCAGGTCGGCGAGCGGCGCCCGGTTGCCGGGATAGAGCGTGTTCGGCGCGCCGGTCAGGCAGGCGACGGCGGTCGGCCCGGGGCCGGTGGCGAGCGATGCGCAGGCGGCGGCGACCAACGGGACGAGGACGCACAGCGGGAGCCGGGCCATGCGCACATGATGCCCGGGGCCGCGCCGCAGTCACGCTCCGCGTGTGCCGCCGCGGCGCCGAGTCGTGCTTCGCCCTGGACGCGTCGCCGCGTTGCGGCGTGCGGGGGCTCAGGGCGGACCACCGCCTCCGGAAGTCGGTCCCTTGCGCACGACGAACCGCACCGCCGGCAGCACCAGCGTGAACCGCTGCCGGCCCGGGCGGGC
This sequence comes from Planctomycetota bacterium, assembly GCA_016873195.1. Classification (GTDB taxonomy): domain Bacteria; phylum Planctomycetota; class UBA1135; order UBA1135; family UBA2386; genus VGXW01. The sequence continues at coordinate 8,000 of VGXW01000072.1, forward strand.
GTTGGGCGGCGTGCCGCCCGCGGCGGGCTGCGGCCGGTCGATCGCCGCCTCGAGGATCAGGTTGCCGGAGAGGCCGGCGGCCACGGTCTTCTCGGCCTTGATCACGACGTGGAAACCGTCGCGCGCGAGGCGCGTCTCCGCGACGCTGATGCCGGCCGGCGGGTCGCGCAGCCTGCAGGTCAGGTTGGCCGCGAACGCGCGGCGCGCGCCGACCAGCGTGAACACCGCCTCGGCGGTGCCGCCGGGGCGCAGTGCCAGCGGCGTCTCCTCGGTGCGCGCGAGGCGGCCGAGGCCCGGCCCGCCGCGCAGCACGCACGCGAGCAGCTGCTGCGACGGCACGAGGTGCTGCCAGAGGAACGCCTGCATCATGTCCTCGGCCGGCACCGCCGCGTGCACGACTTCGCCCTTGCCGATCGTCGCTGTGCCGGTGATCGCGAGCGCGACGGGGTGCTCGGGCGCCTCGGCGGGTGCGGTCAGCGTGACCAGCACCTTGTCCAGGCCGGCCGGCACCACGCCGCCGCCGAGCGCGAAACCCGCGTCGGGGCCGGCGAGCGCCAGCGCGATCTCGCCGGCGAACCCGTCCCGCCGCAGCGCGTGCACCGTCAGCACCGCGGCCGTGCCGGCGCGCAGGTTGACCTGCGAGGGCACGATGCGCAGCGCGAAGTCGGGCACCGGCGGGCCGAGCCGCAGGCGGTAGGTGTAGGCGTCGCCGCCCTTGCCCTGCAGGTCGCGCACGGTCAGCAGGTGCCGGCCCTGCACGCCGAACTTCCAGCGCAGCCAGGCGTCGGCCTGGTGCGTGACGAGACCGCTGCCCGGATCGACGAAGTCGTCGCACTGCGCGACCTCGCGGCCGCCCGGGTCGCACAGCCGCAGCACGGCGTCGAGCGGCGAGCCGATGCGCCGCGCCAGGACCTCGGCGACGAGCACCTGTCCCGGCCGGCCGTCGATCGCGTAGACGTCGACGTCGCCGGGCGCGGCGACGCGCCCGAGCACGACGGCGGGCAGCTCGACCACCTGCGCTGCCGGCCCGGCGTCGTTCGGCTCGCGCTCGGCGACGGGTTCGAACGGGCCGAGCGGCGGCGGGGCGGCGGCAGCCGCGGTCGAGCCGGCGCCCGCGGTGCGCAGTTCGAGCCGGTAGACGAAGTCCTCGCGGCCGCGGCACAGCGCGTCGCGCAGTTCGACCTCGTAGTCGCCGTCGGCGGGCACGTCGTACTCGAGCCGCGGGTCGGGGTCGAAGCGGTGGTCGTCGACGTAGGCGACCTCGCGGCCCTGCGGGTCGCGCAGCAGCAGCGTCGCCTGGCACCAGCCGGGCACCGCGTCGGCGATGTAGGGGATCAGCGCGCGCGCCTGCACGGCGGCGACGAGGCGCTGGCCCTGCTGCAGGGTCACGCGGAAGCGGTCGACGTCGCCGGGCATGATCTGGCCGTCGATGGTCACGGGCAGCGCCGCGGCGGCGTCCTTGTCGGCCGCCCGGTCGTTGGGTTCCAGTTCGCGCACGGCGCGGCCGTCGCCGATCACGAAGCGCAGCGGGTTGGCGAGCCCCGCCGCGGTGCGCACGCGCAGTTCGCGCGGCCCGGGCGCTGTGTCGGCGGCGACCGTGACCGCGACCAGCACCGTCTCCGCGAGCTGCGGGTTCATCGGCTGGCGCGGGCTCGCGGCGAGCCTCTTGCGCGCGGCGGCGAGCTGCTCCCTGCCCGCGGCGTCGATCGTGCCGTCGCGCTGCGCCTTCTCGAGCGCCTGGATCTGGTCGCGCAGTTCGGTGCGTTCCTTGTTGGTCAGCGGCCGCGTCGAGCCGCGCACCACGGCCGTGACGCCGTCGCCGGACACGAACGCAGCGCTCGGTTCCTGCAGGGCGCGCCCGCCGACCGTCACCTCGACCGTGGTGCCGCGCGATGCGCCGGCCGGGAACACGTAGGCCGCGCGGGGCTCGTTCTGCGCCGCCGCGAGCGCGGTCAGCGCGGCCGGCAGCGCCAGCTCCAGGGCCCTCACGGCAGCAGCTCCGCGAGGCGGCCGAAGCCGCCTTCCTTGGCCAGCGCCGGGATCTGCAGGCCCTGCGGGTGCGGCAGCATGATCTTGCCGTCGACGCCGAGCAGTTCGTAGATCGCGCCGATCAGGTCGACCGGGTGCACCGGCCGCTGCGCCACGTCCTCGCCCTTCTTGTCGGACGCGCCGACGACGATGCCGGGCTTGAAGCCGCCGCCGGCGACGAGCGCGGAGAACACCTTGCCCCAGTGGTTGCGGCCGCCGTTCCACGGCGCCTCGTACTGCACGCGCGGCGTGCGGCCGAACTCGCCGCAGCACCAGACGACCGTCGACTGGAGCAGGCCGCGGTCGGACAGGTCCTGCAGCAGCGTCGCGAGCGCCTTGTCGAGTTCGGGCAGCTTGCGCCGCATCGCCGGGAAGTGGTCCTTGTGCGTGTCCCAGCCCTGCGAGTTGATCGTCACGTAGGGCACGCCGCGCGCGACGAGCCGCGCCGCGAGCAGGCACGACTGGCCGAGCGTCGTGCGCCCGTAGGCCTCGCGCAGCGCCGCGGGCTCCTGCGTCAGGTCGAACACCTTGCCCTCCTCGCCGAGGATCAGGCCGTAGGCGCGTTCCTCGGCCGCGCGCAGCGCCCGCGCCTGCGGGTCGTCGGGCAGCGCCCGGCCGAGCGTGTCGAGTTCGTGCAGCAGCTCGCGGCGGCTCTGCTGGCGCGCCGCCGTGATGCCGCGCGCGACGACGCCCTCGACGACGAACGGGTCCTGCGCCGGATTGCCGCCGGTGGCGAACGGCTTGTAGCGCGAGCCGAGGTAGCCGGCCTCCGAGAAGCGGCCCTGCGGCTGCGTCAGCACGATGTAGGGCGGCACGAGGCCCTGGTAGCCCGCGCCGGCGCCCTTCAGCAGCGACACGACCGCGCCGACGCACGGGTGCACGAGGTTGTCGCCGGTCTTGCGCCCGGTCTGCACGAGGTAGGCGGCCGTCTCGTGGCCGTTGTTGCCGTGCGTCAGGCTGCGGATCACCGAGTACTTGTCGGCCTGCTTGGCGAGCAACGGCAGCAGTTCACCGACCTGCAGGCCCGGCACCTTGGTCGACAGCGGCTTCGTCAGCGGCCCCGTGTAGTCGCTGCCGGCGTCGGGTTTCGGGTCGAACGTGTCGACGTGGCAGGCGCCGCCCCAGAGCCAGATCTGGATCACCGACTTCGCCTTCGGCGGCCGGGCCGGCGCGGGCGCGAGCGCGGGCAGCGGCCCCGCCAGCAGCGCGCCGGCGGCGCACACGCCGCCGTGCAACCAGGTTCGCCGCGACAGGCCGTGGGAGTCTTCGTGCATGGTCGTGACCTCTCGAAAGGGAAGCGCAGTGGCTTGCGGGTGGGGGCGGATCAGTGGCGGTAGAGGAACTCGGTGCTGTTGACGAGCGCCCACGCGAGGTCCTCGGCGACCTCGCGCGGGACCTTGCGCTGCGCCAGCGCGCGCTGCACGGTCGCGCGTTCGTCGGCGGTCGGCCAACGCGACAGGATCGTCAGGTAGAGCTCGTCGACGGCGCGCTGCGCGTCGCCGCCGCCGCGCCGCGGCAAGGCCTGCAGCAGGCGGCCACCGGCGAGCTTCTGCTGCACGTGGCTGCTGTTGAGCAGGTGCAGGCGCTGGGCGGCGGTGATCTGGTTGTTGCGTTCCGCGGCGAGACCCGTGTCGCGCGCGGACTTGCCGAGCAACTCCAGCACCGAGCTGCCGATGCTGCCGTCGCCGAGCGCGATCGCGCGCGTGCCCTCGGGCACGAACGTGAACGGCTCCGGGATCGCGCTCTGGTAGCTCTCGCTGGTGCCGCCGAGCTGGCACAGCGCGTCGACGAGCACCTCGGCCTCCAGCCGCTGCAGCGGGTAGCTGGCGAAGTTCGCCGGGCCCGCGGGGTGCACCGCCGCCGGGATCGGCGACAGCTGGTAGGTCTGCGAGCGCAGGATCAGCCGCTGCACGTGTTGCAGATCCCAGTGCGACGCGACGAGCTCGCCGGCGAGGAAGCGCAGCAGCTCCGGGTGCGACGGTGGGTTGTCGGCGCGGAAGTCGTCGGGCTCGTGCACGATGCCGCGGCCGAACAACCAGTACCAGAGCCGGTTGCAGACCACCGGCGCGGCCGCGGGTTCGTTGCCGGCGAACAGCCAGTCGGCGAGCACCGCGCGGCCGTCGCCGCCGGCCGGCAGCGGCACGCTCGTGCCGTCGGGCAGCATCGCCGCCGCCGGTGCCTTCGCGCCGAGGTCGACGTAGACGATCTCCTCCTTCCACTCCTGCGTCGGCTTGAACGCCACGCGCGCGAAGAACGCGCCGAAACCCTGCTGGCGCGGACCGGGCCAGCGCTCGCTGCGCGCGCCGAGGAAGAACAGCGCCGCGGCGCGGCCGAGCCCCGCGGGCTTGCGGTCGGCGGCCGAGCGCCAGAAGTTGACCTCGGGATCGCGGAAGTTGCTGCCGGTCGCCAGCAGCAGCGAGCGGCCGAAGCGGTCGAAGGTCACGTTGCGCGCGATCGCGCCGCGCACGAACCGGGCGTAGGCCTGCGCCGCGTTCGGCCACAGGTTGACCGGGAACTCGGCCTTGATGCGCAGCACGTCGCCCCAGCGCATCGCCTGGTAGTCGGCGTACTCGGGCCGCGCGAGCAGCGCCTCGATCAGTTCGTTGCGCTTGCCCGGGTCCTGGTCCTGCAGGAAGGCGCGCGCCTCCGCGGCCGTCGGCAGCGTGCCGATCGTGTCGAGGAAGACGCGGCGCAGGAACACCGCGTCCGAGCAGGGCTTCGCCGGCGGGACGCCGAGCTGCTCGAGCCGCGCGAACACGAGCTCGTCGATGCGCCCGCGCAGCTCGAGCGGCGCGTCCGACTCGTAGGGCGACTGCGATGCCGCCGCGCCGGCCAGCAGGGCCGCGGCGAACGCGGCGCGGCGCGCGCTCACGGCTGCCTCCCGGCCGCCGCGCCGCCCGCCGCGGCTCCCGGCCGCAGCGCCGCGATCGCGCGCACCTGCCGCACGAGCTCGCGGAAGGGCCCGGGCGCCAGCGTCTGCTCGCCGTCGCTCCAGGCCCGTTCGGGGTCGACGTGCACCTCGACGAGCAGCCCGTCGGCGCCGGCCGCGACGGCCGCGGCGGCGAGTGCCGGCACGAACTCGACGTGGCCCGCCGCGTGGCTCGGGTCGACCACGATCGGCAGCGGCGAGGTCGCGTGCACGACCGGCACGGCGCCGACGTCGAGCTGGTAGCGCAGCGACGGCTCGAAGCTGCGCAGCCCGCGCTCGCAGAGCACGACGCCCGGACCGTCGTGACCGGCCGCGAGCCGGCCGAGTTCGACGTACTCGGCCGCGAGCAGCAGTTCCTCGATCGTCGCGGCGAACCCGCGCTTCAACAGCACGGGCCGGCCGGGCGGATTGGCGCCGGCGGCGAACAAGAGGGCCTGGTTGTGCATGTTGCGGGAACCGACCTGCAGCATGTCGGCATGGCGCGCCACTTCGTCGATGTCGCCCGGGTCGAGCACCTCGGTGACGACCGGCAGGCCGGTGCGTTCGCGCGCGCGCGCGAGCAGCCGCAGGCCGGCTTCGCCGAGCCCGCCGAACGAGTAGGGCGAGCTGCGCGGCTTCCACGCGCCGCCGCGCAGCGCGTCGGCGCCGGCATCGGCGACCGCCTCGGCGATCGCCAGCACCTGCGCCTCGCCCTCGACGCTGCACGGGCCCGCGACGATCGGCAGCGCGCCGCCGCCGAAGGCCGTGCGGCCGATCGGCACGCGCGCGGGCGCCGCGCTGCGGCGCCCCGGGGTGCGGTCGTGCACCGCGCGCACACCCGGCACGCGCAGCAGCCGCTGCAAGCGTTCCTCCCCGGGCGCCTCCGCCACCTGCGCGACCAGCAGCCGCCCGCCGTAGGCGCGCCAGCGCGGGTCGGGGCCGCCGAAGCCGAGCTGCCCGAGCACGGCGGCCGCCGCGCCGGCCGGCGCGGCGGGTCCGAGGCAGATCGCGAGCAGCGTCACCGGCATGCGACGGCCTCCAGCTCGACGAGCAGTTCCGGCCGGCAGACGTCGGCGCGCACGACCACGGCCGGCAGCGCCGGCAGGCCGAGCAGCCGGTGCGCGTGCACGCAGGCGTCGCGCACCGCGGCGGTCTTGCAGAACAGCGTCGCCTGCACGACGTCGGCGAGGCCGAGCTGCGCTTCGGCGAGCACGGCCGCGACGTCGAGCAGCATCTCGAGGTACTGCGCGGTCGGGTCGCCGAGGTGGCGGCTCCGGCCGTCGCCGCCGATGCTCGCGGTGCCCGACACGTGCAGCGTGCGGCCGCCCGCGAACTCGAGCAGCATCGCGCGCGAGAACGCGGACCCGTAGTCGGAAGCCGGGCCCTGCCGGCTCGTGCGGTCGATGCGCCGCAGCGGCACGCCGTCGACGAGCAGCGCGTCCATCACGCACGGTGCGCCGGGCGGCTTGCCCTGGATGCCCGTGCTCGCCGGCCACGCGAAGTCGATGCGCTGGTAGAAGGCGCTGCGCACGCGGTTGAGTTCGGCGTAGTTCGGCAGCAGGTCCGCGAGGTAGATCCACGTGCGCGCGGCCTGCGCGTAGCGGAAGCCCGACCGCTCCGCCAGCGCGGCCGCGTGCGTGAACATGCTCTCCGCCGCGCGCGCGAACGGCGCGCCGGGTTCGCCGCGCTGCGCGGTCAGGTGCAGCAGCCGGCCGTCCGGGACCGCGACGAGCCGGCCGCCGGGCACCGTCTCGACCGCGGCCGGCGAGCCGTTGCTGCGCGCGATCGCCCAGACCTGCGTGCCGCCGTAGATCCCGCCGTCGCACGGCGCACCCTCGAGGTAGTTGCACGGCGTCTTCGGGTCGAGCCCGCGCGCGCGCAGTTCGCGGTCGCGCGCGGCGAGGATCTCGTTCTCTGCCTGCAGGGCGCCGTAGACCCGCTCGCCGACCACCTCGGCGCGGTGGGAGGCCAGCACGTCGGCGAGCTGCCGGTAGCAGGCCGCCACGTCCTCGGCGCCGCCGCCCGGAGCGGGCGTGGCGGTGCAGTAGATCTCGCTCCAGCCGCGGCGCGGCAACTGATACACAGCCAGGGACACGGGAACACTGCTACGCGGCATGGGCGTATCCTGACACAGGATCCTCGGGCCGGCACCGGGGCGCCGATGGGATCTTGCAGTTGCCATCGGTCGAACGGCCCGGAACCGACCGGCCGCGAAGGATACACCAGGACCGCTGCGCCGAAGGGGGCTGCCGGGCGGAGCCGGCACCTCGGAGGCCAGGATCCCGGGTCCACCCGCCTCGGGAGCCCGATGGCCGCTACTCGACCGTTGCCAGCGCGCGTTCGATCGCGCCCGGTTCCTGGCGCCCGCGCAGCGCGAGGCGGATCACGCCTGCCCGGTCGACGATGTAGGTGATCGGCGTCACGTGGGACCAGCGCACCTTGTGGAAGGCGTCGACGAACGGCGCGTCGGCGAGCAGCACGGGGGCCGCGAAGCCCTTGCCCGCGATGGTGGCCTGCGTCTCCTCCGGCGGCACCCCCTGCAGCACGTCGGTCATCACGTGCAGCAGCACCACGTCCGGCGGCAGCCGCGCCTCGAGCGCACGGTAGCCGGGAGCCTCCGCGTCGCAGGAGTGGCAGCGCGACCGCAGGAAGTGCAGCACGGCGCGCCTGCCGCGCAGCCGTTCGGGCGTCCACTGCTGGTCCTGCCCGTCGGCGAGCGCGAACGCGGGCAGCGGCTTGCCGACCGCCGCCGTCACGACGCCGTCGACGTGCAGGCGCACGCCCTGCGTGACGCCCCAGTACGCGGCGACCAGGAACAACGCCACACCCACCGCCACGGAGGTCCGTCGGCTCGGCCACCACGCAGAAGCTGCTGCTGCCATGCGACGGGCACTGTAGAACAAGCGGGTGCACCTGCGCATCGGCGGAGTCCCCTACGGCGTCGGCGCCCCGCTGCTGGCGGGCCTCGACCGCGAGCCCGGCGTCGTCTTCGGCGCGGCGCCGCCGACCGAGCTGATCGACCGGCTGCGCGCCGGCGAGCTGGACGCCGCGCTCGTGTCGTCGGTCGAGGCCGTGCGCGCTCCGGGCTACGCGATCGCGCCCGGCCTAGGCATCGCCTGCAAGCGCGAGATCCGCTCGGTGCGGGCGTTCCGGCGCCGCGGCGCGCCGATCCGGTCGGTCGGGCTCGACCGCAGTTCGGCGACCTCGGTGGCGCTGCTGCAGTTGCTGCTCGCGCGCGTGCACCATGCCGAGGTCGCGCCCGGCCTGGAGTTCACGGCCATCGCGCCGACGCGCCAGCCGGCCGACCTGCCGCACGACCTCGTGCTGCTGATCGGCGACCACGGTCTCACCGCGGATCCGGGCGGGCGCGAGGTCTGGGATCTCGGCACCGAGTGGCATCGCTGGACGGGGCTGCCGTTCGTGTTCGCGGTCTGGCTCCTGCGCCCCGGGGCCGACCTCGCCCGGCTCCTGCCGGTGCTGCAGCGCGCGCGCGCAGCGGGCCGCCGGCTCGGCGCCATCGACGGCACGCACGGTGCTGCGCACTACGACCTCGACGCGGACGACCTGCGCGGGCTCGAGCGGTTCTGGGCGGAGTGCCGCGAACTCGGGCTCGCCACCGCCGCGGCACCCCGCCTGCCGCAGCCCGGCCGGTAGCCCGGCGAGCGGTACGGATCTTTCACAACCGCGTGCACGAGCGGCCGACTCAGCCGACATACGTAGGCCAGTTCCGCGCCGAGCCCGTTGCCCGGCGCAGCCCGCCGGCTGAAAAAGCCGGACCGGCAGGGACGTTCCTGCCGCTCAACCCCGATCCCGTCACGGAGGAGAGCCC
>VGXW01000073.1 GCA_016873195.1 Planctomycetota bacterium
CGGCAGGTTCCTGAACGAGGACCGGATCCGCGCGATGGCCCAACGCACCCGGCTCGACCTGTGGGCGCGGGCGACGGACACGCTGCAGGAACAGGCTGACCTCGCCGCGTTGGCCGCGCTGCGCGACGGCGAGCCGACCCTGCTGGTGCCCCGGGACGAGGCGACGGTGCTCGGCTACGCGCTGGCGCCGTGCCTCGGCGGGAACGGCGGCGTGCTGCTGCAGGTCACCATGGCGCGCTCCGTTCTCGCGCGCGGCGCGGCGACCCTGGAACTCGCCTCGCTGGCGACGGTCGCCGCCGTCGTGGTGTTGTTCACCGTGCTGCTGGTGTTCCTGCAGTGGCTCGTGGTCGGCCCGCTGGCGCGACTGACCGCGCACGTCGTGGCGGTCCGCGCGAGCGACGACCTGCAGGCGCGCGTCGGCCTCGCGCGGCACGACGAGGTCGGCGTGCTCGCGCGCGAGTTCGACACGATGCTCGCGCGGCTCGAGGCCTCCCACGAACGGCAGGTCGGCGACGCGCGCGCCGGCGGCATGTCCGAGGTGGCGAGCGCCGTGCTGCACGACGTAGGCAACGCGCTGCAGGGCGCGATGGCCAGCGTCGGCCTCGCCGGGCAGCAACTCGCCAGCCAGACCCTGCAGGATCTCGCGCGGGTCGCCGACCTGCTGGCCGCCCACGCCGACGACCTCGGCGTCTGGCTCACCGCGGACCCGAAGGGCCGCAAGGTGCCGAAGTTCCTCGCGCTGCTGGGCAAGCAGATCGGCGCCGAGCAGGCCGCGTTGCGCGACGAGATCGCGCACGTCGCCGAGGGCTTGCAGCACGTGCAGGTGCTGCTGGCCGAGCAGCAGGTGAACGCGGGCCACCGCGGCGCCATCCAGCGCACGGACCTGGCCGAGCTGTTCGACGCGGCGGTGCGCCTCGGGCTGCCGCCGCAGTGCCGCGAGACCACCGTCGTGCGGCGGTGCGCGGACCTGCCGCAGCTGCACGCCGACAAACACCGGCTGTTGGCGGTGCTCGTGAACCTCGTGCGCAACGCCGCGCAGTCGATCGCCGCAGCGGGCCGCCGGCCCGGGTGCATCGAGCTCGGCGCGGCCCTGGCCGGCGACGGCTCGATGCGCCTCACGGTGGCCGACGACGGCCTCGGCATCGCCGGACCGGACCTCGAGCGCATTTTCCACGGTGGGCTCACGACCAAGACCGACGGGCACGGCATCGGCCTGCACCGCAGCGCGAACGCCATCCGCAGCATGGGCGGGACCCTGCGTGCCGACAGCGCGGGCCCGGGCCGCGGCGCGACCTTCACGATCGAGCTGCCGCTGGCCCAGGCGGTGGAGGCGGCGACGTGATCCGGCCAGGCGCCCGGCGGGTGCTCGTCGTCGACGACGATCCGGGCGTGCGCCTGAGCTACGGCAAGGTGCTCGGCGCCGGCGGCGAACCGGACAAGGAACTCGGCGCGCTGCGCGGCGAGCTGTTCGCCGACGACGGCGGTGCGGCCGCCTGTGCCGTGTACCAGGTCGACCTCGCCGCGCAGGGGCAGGAGGCCGCGGCGCTGCTGCAGGCGCGACTCGACCGCGGCGAGTCCTACGGGGTCGCGTTCGTCGACATGCGCATGCCGCCGGGCTGGGACGGGCTGCGCACGGCGGAGGAGTTGTGGCGCCTGGACGAGGAGCTGCAGCTCGTCTTCTGCACGGCCTACAGCGACTGGTCGTGGTCGGACGCCGCGCGCCGGCTGGGCCGCGCGGACCGGTTCCTGGTCCTGAAGAAGCCGTTCGACGCGGTCGAGGTGCAGCAGCTCGCGGCGGCGCTGTGCAGCAAGCGGGCCCTGACGGCCGCCGCCGCGCTGCGCCGCACGGAGCTCGAGCAGCTGGTCGCGGCGCGCACGCACGAACTCGCGGACGCGCTCGCGACCGCCGAGGCCGCCACGCGCGCGAAGTCCGAGTTCCTGGCCAACACGAGCCACGAGATCCGCACGCCGATGACCGCGATCCTCGGTTTCGCGGAGCTGATGCGCACGCCGGACCTGCCGGCCGCCGCGCTGCATGAGCACCTCGAGGTGATCCGGCGCAACGGCGAACACCTGCTGGCGATCCTCAACGACGTGCTCGACCTGTCGAAGATCGAGGCCGGGGAGATGTCGGTCGAGCGCTTGGCGACCCCGGTGCCGGAGATCCTGGCCGACATCGCCTCGTTGATGCGCGTCAAGGCGGCCGGCAAGCAGCTGCAGTTCGAGTTCGCCTTCGACACCGCCATCCCGGAGCGCATCGCCAGCGACCCGACGCGGTTGCGGCAGATCCTGCTGAACCTCGTCGCCAACGCGATCAAGTTCACCGACCGCGGCGGCGTGCAACTGCGGGCCCGCCTGCTGGCGACCGCCGCCCAGCCGGTGCTGCAGATCTCGGTCCGCGACTCGGGCATCGGCATCACCGCCGAGCAGCGGCAGCGGCTGTTCCGGAGCTTCGCCCAGGCGGACGCGTCGACTGCGCGGCGCTACGGCGGCACGGGGCTCGGCCTCGTGATCTCCGGCAAGCTCGCACGCCTGCTCGGCGGCGACATCGCGCTCGAGAGCGCGCCGGAGTCCGGATCGACGTTCGTGCTGTCGCTGCCGACCGGGCCGCTCGACGGCGTGCAGCTCGTGCACGACCCGCACGAACTGCCGGCGCCGGGGCCGGCGCCGGCGCCGGCGCAGGGGCGCCTGCCGTGTCGCATCCTGCTCGCCGAGGACGGGCCCGACAACCAGCGGCTGATCCAGGCGATCTTCGCGCAGGTAGGCGCCACGGTGGTGGTGGCCGAGAACGGCGTCCTCGCGTGCGAGGCGGCGCAGCGGTCGCTGGCCGCGGGGCAGCCGTTCGACCTCGTGCTGATGGACATGCAGATGCCGCGCATGGACGGCTACGAGGCGACGCAGGCGCTGCGCGCGGCCGGCTGGCAGCGGCCGATCGTCGCGCTGACGGCGCACGCGATGGCGGGCGACCGCGAGCGTTGCCTCGCGATCGGTTGCGATGCCTACGAGACGAAGCCGGTCCACCGCGCGCACCTGCTGGAGACCTGCCGCAGCCTGCTCGGGCGATGACGCGGCCTGCCGGTCGCGCAGCGGCGCTCCGGGGCTGCATCGCGGTCGGCGAGGGCGGCGGCGAGACGGCGCGGTCGAAGAGCATGCAGGAAGCTGCCGCGGGGTGAGCGGCTCGGCGCGGTGGGTCGTTCCGGCGACCGGGGGGGGTGCCGAGGGAACGGTTGCGTTCGGTCACCGCTGGGGCCACGGGCCCCGAACGGCGGCGGAGCCTCGAGAGGATCTCGCAGCTCTGGCTCGAGAATCTCGAGTCGTGGGCGGACAGGTCCTTCCGGCTGGCGCCCGTCACGGGGCTGTTCGGCGCGGACAGCTCGGGCAAGAGCAGCCTGCTGCAGTTCCTGCAGCTGCTGCGCCAGACGGCGGACGCCGCCGATCGCACGCAGGTGCTGCACTTCGGCGACGAGCGCACGCCGGTCGAGCTGGGGGAGTTCCTCGAGGTCGTGTCGGGCCACGACACGGCCCGCTCGATCGAGTGGCAGCTCGAATGGGGACTTCGCGCGCCGCTGCGCGTCGCCGACCCTGCCGCCGAGGGATCGACGCTGTTCGAGGGGGACTCGGTCCGGTTCTCGGGCCGGGTCGGTTTCCGCGCCAACGGCGATGAAGGCCGCCCGCTCGTGCAGCGGTTGGCCTACGGCTTCGGGGGGCACGAGTTCGCGACGGAGCCGAGCGGTTTGGACGCAGCACCTTGGTGCCGGTTTCGAGTTCACGCGCAGCCGGGGGCGGACGCTTGCCGTCGAGCAGGCCGGCATCGCGCAGCAGTTGCGCGGGTGCGATCCGCGCGAGGCCCACGACCCGACGCGGGCGCTTGTCGGTGACCCCGAGCAGGACGCGACCGCCGCCTTCGTTCGCGAGCGCGCACAGGAGGTGGAGAAGCTCGGTGAAGTCGAACCGGTTCTTCGCCTCCTTGAACTCGAGGCGTTCGTCTTCGAGCGCGTCCATCCACCGAGCGAGCTGCTGCAGGGCGGCAGGTTCCGAACTGCGTGGTGGTTCGTTCACGGCTGCAAACTCCCCTGCGGAGCGGAATCCCTACGGGGGCCGAGGTGTCGCCGGGAACGTGCGGAGGCCGAATCGGGGGGCAGGTTCACGCAGGAGCGTGTCCGTTCCGTCGCGAGCAGCATCCGGTAGTGGTCGGGGATCTCCATGCGGGCCGGCGAGGCGGGGAGGGCACTTCGCGGCACGACGGTTCCCAAGCAGTGCTCTTGGATGGCATGGCTGGATGGTGCCTCGTGCGCATGCTCCACCTCGTGCGCGACTTCCGGCGCGGTCCACGCACCGGCGGCGCCCGGCCGGGCATCTCGCGACCCCGCCCGTACGCCCTCTTCACCGGCGGAAGTGGCCCGAGGTGCCTGCGTTCGGGGTGGACCGGCATGCCGCAGCCGGTTCTCATCCGCGCGTCGCCATGTCCGCCACGATCCTCGTGCCTGCGGCCGACCCGGAGCCAGCGAGCGGCAGTCCGCTCGGTATCCCGGGTCCGCTGCTGCACGGCCTCTTGCTGCTGGTCGCGCTCGCGGCGTTCGCCTGGATCGTGCGCCGGCGGCTCCTCGTGCTGCGGCGCGGGGCGCCCGACCCGCGGCTCGACCGGCTCGGCGAACGGCTGCGGCGGCTCCTGGTGATCGGCTTCGGCCAGTCGCGGCAGCTGCGCTACCCGGTGGCCGGCATCGTCCACGTGCTGATCTTCTGCGGCTTCCTGGTCCTGCTGTTCCGCTCGCTGACGCTGCTGGGCCAGGGCTTCTGGGGCGGCTTCGCGATCCCCGGCTTCGCCGGTCCGGTCTACGCCGCGGTCAAGGACTGGACGGGGCTCGTGATGCTCGGCTGTTGCGCGGTGGCGGCCTACCGGCGGCTCTACGTCAAGCCGGCGCGCTACCACGACCGCCTGGCTTTGCGCTCGCACGGCGGCGAGGCCCACGTCATCCTCGGCCTGATCGCGCTGCTGATGGTGGCCGACGCCGTGTTCGAGGCGACGACGCTCGCAGCGCACGGCGGCAGGAGCTGGGCGCTGCCGCTGGCCTCGCTGGCCGCGTTCGCGCTCGAGGCGGTGCCCGACTCGGCGCGGCCGGGCCTCGGCGTCTTTGCGTTCTGGCTGCACAACGTCGCGCTGTGCTGCTTTGGCTGCTATCTGCCGGTCAGCAAGCACTTCCACGTCATCACCTCGCTGCCGAACGTGTTCCTCGGCAAGCTCGATCCGGCCGGTCGCGTCAAGCCGCCGCGGCACGGGCTGCCCCCGGGCGCGCAACCTGGCGAGATCGGCGTGCGGCGGCTCGCGGACTTCACCTGGAAGCACCTGCTCGACTTCTTCAGCTGCACCGACTGCGGGCGCTGCAGCGACGTCTGCCCGGCCTACGCGACGGGTGCGCCGCTGTCGCCGCGCCAGATCAGCGTGAAGTGCCGCGACGAGGCCTACGCGGCGCATCCGGTGTTCGGCCGGCCGCCGGCCGGCGCGCGGCCCGAACTGGTCGGCGGGCTGATCGAGGACCGCGAGCTCTGGGCGTGCACGACCTGCCGCGCCTGCGAGGACGTCTGTCCGGTGACCATCGAGTACGTCGACAAGATCGTCGACATGCGCCGCTTCCTGGTCGACGACGGCCGCGTGCCGGCGGGCATGCAGAAGGCGCTCGGCCACCTCGAGAAGAAGGGCAACCCCTACGGCAAGCCCGGCAAGAAGCGCGGCGAGTGGGTGGCGGCGGACGGCGGGGACTGCGGCGTGCGCGTGCTCGCGGCCGGCGCAAGCGCCCCGCTGTGCTTCTTCACCGACAGCGCCACCGCGTTCGACCCGCGCATCCAGCGGATCGGCCGCGCCTTCGGCCGCCTGCTGCGCGCCGCCGGCGCCGACTGCGGCACGCTCGGCGCCGACGAGGTCGACTCGGGCCACGAGGCGCGGCGGGTCGGCGAGGAGGGGCTGTTCGAGTCGCTGCGCGAGCAGAACCTGCAGGCGCTGGCGGCGCGCGAGGTCGGCCGCGTCGTCACCACCGATCCGCACGCGCTGAACGCGCTGCGCCACGACTACCGGCTCGGCGAGCCCGTGCTGCACCACAGCGAACTGCTGGCCGAGCTGATCGCCGCGGGCCGGCTGCGGCCCTTTGCGCTCGCCGACGGCCGCACCTACACCTTCCACGACCCCTGCTACCTCGGCCGGCACAACGGCGTCTACGAAGCGCCGCGGGCCGTGCTCGCGGCGATCCCCGGGCTGCGCACGGTCGAGATGGCGGCCGCGCGCAACAAGAGCTTCTGCTGCGGCGGCGGCTCGCTCTACCTGTTCCGCGAGGGCGAGGGCGAGCGCCGCATGGGCGAACTGCGCATCGAGCAGGCCGAGCTGGCCGGCGCGCAGGTCGTGGTGACCGCCTGCCCGTTCTGCCTGATCAACTTCGAGGACGCGATCAAGACCACCGGGCGCACCGGGCGGATCGAGGTCGTCGACCTCGCCGAACTGCTCGAGCGCGCGCTGGTCACCGCGGCCCCGCCGGCCGCGACAACAGGAGCCTAGATGGACATCATCGTCTGCATCAAACGCGTGCCCGACCTCGCCGAGGCCGGACTGGAGATCGCCGCCGACGGCCGCGGGCTCCGGACCGAGGACCTCGACTTCGACATCAACGAGTGGGACGACTACGCGGTCGAGGCCGCCGTGCGGCTCAAGGAGCAACACGGCGGCGTGGTCACCGCGATCACGGTCGGCGACGAGGACGCCGAGGAGGTGCTGCGCCGGGCGCTGGCGATGGGCGCGGACCAGGCGATCTTGCTCGACGACGCGGCGTTCGCCGGCGCCGATCCGTTCGCGATCGCGACGGCGCTGCACGCCTGCATCAGGAGCCTGCCGTTCGACGTCGTGCTGTGCGGGGCCGTCACCAGCGACGGGGCGAGCGGCCAGGTCGGCGGCATGCTGGCGGCACTGCTCGACGTGCCGCAGGTCGCGCTGGCGACCGGCCTCGAGGTCGACGGCGGCAGGGCCAGGGTCCGCCACGAGGTCGAGGGCGGTCTCGAGCGCGAGGTCGAGGTCGCCCTGCCGTGCCTGATCACCGCGCAGTCGGGCCTCAACCAGCCGCGCTACGTCTCGATCCGCGGCATCCGCAAGGTCGCCGACGTCGCCATCGCGGCCCGCAGCGCCGGCGACCTCGGGCTTGCCGCCACCGCGGTCGGCGAGGCCGGCAGCCGCGTCCGCCTCGAGGGCCTCCTGCTGCCGCCGGCGGGCAAACGCGCCGAGATCCTCGAGGGCAGCCTCGACGCCGCCGTGGCCACGCTGGTCGAGCGGTTGCGCGAGCGGGGAGGGCTGTGAGATGAAACAGGTGCTGGTGATCGCCGAGCGTCGCGGCGCGGTCCTCGACGAGGGCGTCTTCGAACTGCTGACCGCCGCGCGCGCGCTGGCCGGCGGCGGTGGTCGCGTCGCGGCGGCGGTGCTCGGCCACGGCATCGGCGGGCTGGCCGCCGAACTGGCGAGGGGCTTCGACCGCGTGTTCGCGTTCGACGACGAACGGCTCGCCGAGCCCGACGGCGACGGCGACGCGCAGGCGCTGCTGCCGCTGCTCGCGCGCGGCGGGTTCGACGCCGTGCTGCTCGCGCACGGCAACCTCGGCATCGACCTGGCGCCCGGCCTGTCGGTGCGGGCCGGCATGCCGCTGCTCGCCGACTGCCTGGAACTGCACTGGGCGGGGCAGTCGCTGGCCGGCACGCGCGCCGTCTACGGCGGCAAGGTGCACGCGCGGGTCGTCGCCGCCGCGGGCGGGACCGGCGCGATGGCCACGGTGCGCGGCGGCGCGTTCGCGCCGGCCGGGCCCGGGACGGTCGCCGGCGAGGTGGTCGCCGCGGCGCTGCCCGCGGAGTTCGCGCCGCGGCGCCGGCCGCTGCGCACGCTGCGCCCGGAGGCCGGCGAGGTCGACATCACGCAGTCCGAGCGGCTGGTGGCGGTCGGCCGCGGCATCGAGGACGAGGACGGTCTGCAGCTCGTGCGCGGGCTCGCCGCCGCACTCGGCGCCGACCTCTGCGCCTCGCGCCCGGTGGTCGACAAGGGCTGGCTGCCGCGCAGCTGCCAGGTCGGCACGTCGGGGGTGACGGTGCGGCCGAAACTCTACGTCGCGGTCGGCATCAGCGGCTCGTTCCAGCACATGGGCGGCATCAAGGGTTCGCCCTTCGTGGTGGCGATCAACAAGGACCGCGCGGCGCCGATCTTCGGCGTCGCCGACGTGGGCATCGTGGGCGACCTCAGCGAGGTCGTTCCGGCGCTCGAGGCAGCGATCGAGGAACAGAAGGGCTGACCGAGCGGCAGCCCACCGGAGGCACGGCAGTGGACTTCGAACTGAGCAAGGTGCAGAAGGACATCCAGAAGGCGGCGCGCAAGTTCGCCAAGGGCGAGTTCGACAAGGAGCTGGCGCGGGAGCTCGAGCACAAGCACGAGTTCCCGCGCGAGATCTGCCGCAAGGCCGGCGAACTCGGTTTCCTCGGGCTGCACTACCCCCGGGAGTACGGCGGCCAGGGCTACGGCTGCCTCGAGAACGTGCTGGTGATCGAGGAGTTCTGCCGGCAGGACTCGAGCATCGGTTCGGCGGCGATGCTGTGCGGCTTCGCCGCGGAGACCGTGCTGCGCTTCGGCACCGCCGAGCAGAAGCAGCGCTGCCTGCCGCCGGTCGCCGAGGGCAAGGCGATCTTCGGCGGCGCGATCACCGAGCCCGACCACGGCAGCGACATCACCTCGCTGGCCACCACGGCGGTCGTCGACGGCGATCACTGGCGGATCAACGGCACCAAGACCTTCATCTCCAACGCCGGCATCGCCGGCAACTACATGGTGCTCTGCCAGACCGACCCGGCGGCGGCGCACAGGGGGCAGTCGATGCTGCTGGTGCCCGCCGACGCGCCGGGCCTCACGGTCAGCGACCTCGGCCGCAAGATGGGCATCAACCTCACGCCGACCGGCGAGCTGACGTTCAAGGACGTGCGGGTGCCGCTCGCCAACCTGATCGGCGAACGGGGCAAGGGCTTCTACCAGGTGCTGCAGTTCTTCGACGAGAGCCGCATCGCGGTCGCCGCGCAGGCCCTCGGC
Source organism: Planctomycetota bacterium (assembly GCA_016873195.1). Taxonomy (GTDB): domain Bacteria; phylum Planctomycetota; class UBA1135; order UBA1135; family UBA2386; genus VGXW01. The sequence continues at coordinate 9,095 of VGXW01000073.1, forward strand.
ATCGCCCAGGGCGCCTTCGACCGCGCGCTGGCCCACACGCGGCAGCGGGAGCAGTTCGGCCAGAAGATCGCCGCGATGCAGGTCAGCCAGCACAAGATCGCCGACATGGCGATCGAGCTCGAGCTCTGCCGCCTGATCACCTACAAGGCCGCCTGGACCTTCGACCAGGGCAAACCCGACTCGGTGCTCACGGCGATGGCCAAGTGCCACGCCGGGCGCACGGCCGTCGAGGTCTGCGACGAGGCGATGCAAAAGCTCGGCGGCTACGGGTACATGGCCGACCACGACGTCGAACGCTGCTACCGCGACGCGAAGATCACCGAACTCTACGAGGGCACCCGGGAGATCCAGAAGCACACCATCGGCCGCGCGCTGACCGGGCGGCTCCAATAGCGAAGGTCGATGCGATCCGCGGGCCGCCGCAGGCGCACGGCCGCTCGCCGCCGGCCCGCGCCCTCCGACATGGAACCGGTCCTCGCCCGCGCGTAGCGTTCGCTTCCCGCCGCGCGCGGCCGACGCGGCGCGCGTTTCGCTCGATGAAGTTCCAGGACTACTACACGACCCTCGGCGTGCCGCGCAGTGCGACCGCCGACGACATCAAACGCGCCTACCGCAAGCTCGCGAAGGAATGGCACCCCGACCGCCATCCCCCGCACAGGAAGAAGGAGGTCGAGGAGCGCTTCAAGGGGATCGCCGAAGCGCACGAGGTGCTCAGCGACCCCGAGAAGCGCAAGCGCTACGACGCGCTCGGCGAGCACTGGCGCCACGGCCAGGACTTCCAGCCGCCGCCCGGCGGCGGATTCCGCACCGTCTCGCCCGAGGAGTTCGCGCGCATGTTCGGCGGCGCCGGCATGGGCGGCGGCCGCGGCGCCTTCTCGGACTTCTTCACGCAGATGTTCGGCGACATGTTCGGCGGGGCTGGCCCGGGCGCTGGCCGCGCGCGCGGGGCGGGCCCGGGGCCGCGCCAGCACGCCGGCCGCGGCCAGGACGCCGAAGCCGAGATCGAGGTCGACGTCGGCCTCGCCCTGCTCGGCGGCAAGCGCACGTTCGCGCTCCTGGTCAGCACACCCTGCGGCACCTGCGACGGCGAGGGCCAGCTCGACCACGGCACCTGCCCGATGTGCGGTGGCCTCGGCAGTTCGCGCAGCGAACGTTCGGTCGAACTCGCGATCCCCAGGCTCTCGCGCGACGGCCAGGTGCTGCGCCTGCGCGGCCTCGGCGAGGCCGGCCCCGCGGGCCCCGGCGACCTGCTGCTGAAGCTGCGCCTGCAGCCCGACGACACGTTCCGTCTGCGCGACGAGGACGTCGAGGCCGACGTGGTGGTGGCGCCCTGGGAACTGCTCGACGGCACGGGCATCGACGTGCAGGTGCCCGACGGCACCGCCAAGGCGCGCATCCCGGCCGGCACGAAGCCCGGCCAGCGGCTGCGGCTGCGCGGTCAGGGCCTGCCCAAGGAAGGAGGCGGCCGCGGCGACCTCTTGCTCGTCGTGCGCGTGGGCCTGCCCGACCAGCTCACCGACCGGCAGCAGGAACTGCTGCGCGAACTCGGCAAGGACGGCGGCAAGGTGCGCGGCGGGGCGGCGCACTGATCCGGTCGCTTCCCACTCCCGCCGGGTGATCCCTGCCTGCCGCAGCGGGATCGCCAGCAGACCGCGCGCGGTGGCCGTGCAACCCGCGCCGGGCTCGGCAACGCAGAGGGCCCGCCGCGCTGCGGCATGCCCGTGCGGCCGCACTTGCCATGGTGTCGAGCTTGCGCCAGCATCCGCCGATGGCCCTGCTGACGCTCGAGGACGCGCACGTCACGATCGGCGACCGCCACCTGCTGCGCGGCGTGTCGCTGCTCGTCGGCGAGGGCGAACGCATCGGCCTGCTCGGCCCCAACGGCTGCGGCAAGTCGACCCTGCTGCGCATCCTCGCCGGCGAACTCGCGCCGGACGCCGGCAACCGCACCGTGCGCCGCGAGCTGCGCCTGGGCTATCTGCCGCAGGAGCCCGTGCTGCCGCCGGACGCGACCGTGCACGCGTTCGTGCAGTCGGGCATTCCCGGCCGCGCCGAGGTGCTCGCTGCGCTCGAGACCGTGCACCACGAACTGGCCCTGCCGGGCCTGCCGGCGGAACGGCTCGAGCGTCTCTTGCGCGAGCAGCAGCGCCTCGACGAACGGCTCGAGCACCTCGGTGGCCACGACATCGAGCACCGCGCCGACGCCGTGCTGCACGAACTCTCCGTGTTGCGCACCGACGTGCGCTGCGGCCAGCTGTCCGGCGGCGAGAAGCGCCGCGTCGCGCTCGCGCGGCTCTTGCTGTCGGAGCCCGAGTTGCTGCTGCTCGACGAACCGACGAACCACCTCGATGCCTACGTCACCGACTGGCTCGAGACGTTCCTGCTCGACGCCGGCACGCCGCTCGTGATGGTCACGCACGACCGCTACTTCCTCGACCGGCTCGTCTCGCGCACGATCGAGTTCGACGGCGGCCTGCTGCACGAGTACGACGGCGGCTACCGCGACTACCTCGTGCAGCGCGCGCTGCGCCTCGAGGCCGAGGCCAAGGTCGAGAGCGCGCGGCTCAACACGCTGCGCCGCGAGACGGAATGGGTCAAGCGCGGCCCGCCGGCGCGCACGACCAAGGCCAAGGCCAGGATCGGCCGGCACGCCGACCTGCTCGCCAAGGCCCCGCCGCCGCGCGGCGCGGAACTGGAGTTCGCGATCCCGGAGGGGCCGCGGCTCGGCGACTTCGTGCTGCGGCTGCGCGGCGTCGGCAAGGTGTTCGGCGCGCGCACGGTGCTCGCGCCGTTCGACCTCGACGTCGGTCCGGGCGAGCGGCTCGGCATCGTCGGCCGCAACGGGGCCGGCAAGACGACCCTTTCGCGGCTCTGCATGGGCGCGCTCGCTCCCGACCGCGGCAGCGTCGCGGTGGGGCCGACCGTGAAGTTCGCGCACATCGACCAGGCCCGCTCGGAACTGGTTCCCGGCAAGTCCGTGCTCGACGAGGTCTCGCACGGCAACGACTACGTCGTCGTCGGCGGCCGCGCGGTGCGGATCGAGACCTACCTCGAGCAGTTCCTGTTCCCCGGCGTCATGAAGTTCGCCCTGGTCGGTTCGCTGTCGGGCGGCGAGCGCAATCGCGTGCTGCTGGCGCGCCTTCTGTGCGAGGGCGGCAACGTGCTGGTGCTCGACGAGCCGACCAACGACCTCGACCTCGCTTCGCTGCGCGCGCTCGAGGACGCGCTGCTCGCGTTCCCGGGCACCGCGCTGGTGGTCAGCCACGACCGCTGGTTCCTCGACCGGATCGCGACGCGCATCGTGCACCTCGACGGCGAGGGCCGGGCGCGCGTGCACGAAGGCGCCCTGTCGCTGCTGCTCGAGAAGCTCGCTCTGGAGCAGCAGAAACGCGACGCGGCGGCGGCGGCGGTGGCGGCGGCCGCGAAGGCGAAGGCCGAGGCCCGGGCGAGGGCCGAGGTGCCGCGACCGAGGAAGCTCAGCACGCGCGAGCAGCAGGAACTCGACGAGCTGCCGGGCAGGATCGAGGCCGCGGAGGCCGAACTCGCCCGGGTCGACGCGGAACTGCTCGACCCGACGGTCTATGCGCCGGCTGGCCGCGGGCGGTTCGATCGCCTGACCGCAGCACGCCAGGAGCTGCCCGGCCGCATCCAAGCACTCTACGCGCGCTGGGAGGAACTCGAGGCGATCGCGGCGGCGCGCGGCTGAGCCGGCGCGGACTCGCCGCCGCACCGGCGACGGCGGGCTCCGGACGCTCGCCCGGCGCCGGTCAGTTCTCGCGCCGGATCCGGCGGAGCGCCTGCAGGAAGCGGCGGTCCCTGGTCAGGGTCCAGGCGAGCTGCAGGTCCGCCTGCAACTCGGCGCGGCTCGGCTCCGCGGCGGGCCGGGCGCGGTGCAGCACGGGGTCGTAGCCTGGAGTGGCGGGGCGGTGCGCGGGTGCTGGCGCGGCCGGCGGCGGGTTCTCGGCCCCGCGCTTGCTGGCGCTCGCTTCCGCAGCGGTGCGCCGGGCCCTCTGCTTCGCCGAGCGCGACGCCGCACGCTCCTGCCGTTCGGCATCTGCCGCCGCGGCCTGCCTGCCGAGTTCCTGCTCGGCCCGGACGATGTCGGCGATCGACAGCGCGTCCTTCTCGATCCGGAACACGGCCCGCTTCGGCAGCAGCACCTCGCCGCCGACCACGCGCACGTGGTAGCCCTCGTCGCTCTCGGCGATCAGCACGCCTTCGATGATGTTGGGCGCCGACCCGTCGGCGGTCTTGGCCGCGGGGTCGGACAGCCAGAACCTGTCGGCCTTGGCGGGCAGCGCGAGGCCCAGGGCGAACAGGACGCACGGGAGGAGCCGCATGCAGGCAGCGTACCACAGGGCCGCCTCGCGGATCGGCGGGGGCGGCGCCGGCGCAGGCGCCGGTCGTGCCGCTGCGGGATGGGATCGATGGCAACGGCGGTCCCGTCCCGCGGCCCGCGCCGCCGGTTCAGGAACCCGCGCGGCGCACGACGAACTGCGGCAACGGGATCTCGAGCCCGTGCCGCACGCACGCGTCCACGCACAGCCGCTGCAGCGCGCGCCGCAGCTCGGGCTCCTGGCCCGCGGCCGCGCCGTCGAAGTCGGCGAACACGAGGTAGTCGAGCGACGACGCCGAGGCGGCCTGGAACTGCACGTCGACCCGGCGCAGCTGCGCGGCCGGCACGAGCGCGCCGAGCCCCTCGGCGAGGGCCGCGCGCAGCCGGGCCTCGACCGGCGCGACCCCTTCGCGGTGGCGGTGGCCGACGCCGAAGGTCGCCTCGACGCGGAACCCGCGCGAGAGGTTGCGGGGCACCTGCTGCAGGAACGCCGCGGTCGGGTAGGAGCGCGGCGTGCCGAACGAGTCGACCACGACCACGCCCGGCGTCTGCTGGCGCACCGTGCCGAACGTGCCGTCGGCGAGGCGCACGACGTCGCCGGGCCGGCACGGGAACCACGGCTCGCCCTCGCCGCTCCTGCGCGAGCGGCGGCCGATCAGGTCGCGGATCGGCATGCGCAGCACGCCGCCGTCGAGGTCCGGGTTCACGAGCCGCGTGTAGAAGCGCAGCTGCTCGACGCGGTAGGGCAGCCCGTCGACGTCGATGCGTTCGCCCTCGCGCACGGCGCCGATGTTCAGCACCAGCCGGAACTGCTCGAAGAACTGCGGCAGCATGCGCACGAGCACCCAGCCGACCCCGATCAGGAAGACGATGCCGACCGCGAGCAAGAGCCAGTCGTTGCGCACGTAGGGCACGACGAGCGCCGCCGCGACGGCGAGCACGAGGCTCGCCGCCGACCACACGACCTCGAACAGGCGCAGCGAGAAGCCGCGGCCGGCGCCCCGGCGCAGCAGCCGGGCCTGCAGCCAGCGCAGCAGCGACAGCACGCCGAAGAACACCGCCGCCGCGAGCAGCAGGTTGAGCCCGCTCGACTGCACGAAGTTCTGCAGCGTCGCGGTGACGCTCTCGAGCAGCGACTGCTGGCCCTGCTGCAGCGACAGGAGCCGCGCCTGCAGCACGACGATCTCGCGGCGCAGGCCGTCGATCGCCGGCCGCCAGCGCACGTCGAGCTCCGCCTGCACCTCGCCGCGTGCGGGCGACCCGGGCGGCAGCAGGTCCCGCGTGCGCTCGGCGCTGGCGCGGGCCGACTCCGCCACGCGCTGTCGCTGCTGCAGCGTCTCGATGCGGCCCTGCAGGTCGGCGATCTGGCGCGGCTTGGCGGTCGCGTCCTTCAGCGTCTGCACGAGCGGCCGGATCAGCTGCTCGACCTCCTGCTGCAGGTCGAACTGGCGCACCTGCGGCGCTTCGAACTCCTGCACGTCGAGGCGCGACGCCAGCCCGCCGAACTGCCAGCCGAGGTCGCGCAGTTCCGCGTCGAGCGCGGCGGTGCGGACCGCGTCGGAGGCCGCCGCGGCGACCTTGCGCTCGGCGCGCTTCTGCGCGAGCAGCACGGCGAGGCGCTCGAGCGCCTCGGTCGTCGTCGCATCGAGCTGGCCCGGGACCTGCGGCGGGGGCTTGTCGGGGATCTCCTGGGCGCTGCCCGGGGCCGGCAGCAGCAGGAAGCCGAGGGCGAGGGCGAACGCGCGCGCGCGGAGCGTCACCAGCATGGCGGCAGGCTACCCGGCGGGGGCGGGCGCGGCACGGAGCTGCCCGGGCCCGCGGTGCGGCGCGGGACCGCGTTGGTCCTGGCGCCGCGCCGGCCGGCCGCTACACCATGCCGTCGCGATGAGCCAGACCATCTCCACGAAGCCGCCGAGCGGCATGCGCGACTTCCTCGCCGCCGACGTCGTGCGCCGGCGCCACGTGCTGTCGGTCGTGCAGCGGATCTACGAGTCGTTCGGGTTCGTGCCGCTCGAGACGCCGACGATCGAGAACCTGTCGACGCTGCTCGGCAAGTACGGTCCCGAGGGCGACCAGCTGCTCTACCGCGTGCTGCACCGCCGCGAACGGCTGCAGCGCGCGCTCGCGTCCGGCTCGCCCGGCGAACTCGACCTCGCCGACGAGGGGCTGCGCTACGACCTGACGGTGCCGCTCGCGCGCGTCGTCGCGAACTACCGCGACCTGCCGGCCTACTACAAGCGCTACCAGATCCAGCCGGTCTGGCGCGCCGACCGGCCCGCGAAGGGCCGCTTCCGCGAGTTCTGGCAGTGCGACGTCGACATCACGGGCACCAGGAGCCTCGTCGCCGACGCCGAGGTCTGCGGCGCGGTGGCCGCCGTGCTGCGCGAGCTGGGTTTCCGCGACTTCCGCCTGCTGTGCAACCACCGCGCGCTGCTGCGCGCGCTGGTCGCCGCGGCGGGCATCGCGGCCGAGTTCGAGGGCACCGCGTTGGTCGCGCTCGACAAGCTCGACAAGCTCGGCGCCGGCGGCGTGGTCGCCGAACTCGGCCAGAAGGGCGTGGACGGAGGACTGGCGCAGGCGCTGCTGGCCACGCTCGAGGCAGCCCGCGCGCCGGACGCCCTGGAGCACTTCGCCGCGACCGACGGGCCGTTCGGCGCGCCCGCGCGCGAACTGCGCGAGCTGTTCGCCGCGGCGGGCAGCGGCCCCGCGGCGGCGCACCTCGTGTTCGATCCGACGCTGGCGCGCGGGCTCGGCTACTACACGGGACCGATCTTCGAGATCGCCGTCGAGGGCCTGCCGGGGTCGATGGGCGGCGGCGGCCGCTACGACGGCCTGATCGGCATGTTCAGCAAGCAGCAGGTGCCCGCGGTCGGCTTCTCGCTCGGACTCGAGCGCATGCTGCTCGTTCTGGAGGAGCGCGGCATGTTCCCCGCGCTCGGCATCGGGCCGCAGGTGCTGCTGTGCCGGTTCGCCGACGTGCCGCCGGCCGCGGCGGTCGCGGTGGCGACGGCGCTGCGCGCGCAGGGTCTGCGCGTCGAGGTGTTCGCCGATGCGCCGGCGCTGGGCAAGCAGCTCGGCTACGCGAGCACGGTGGGGGCGCCGTTCGCCGCGATCCTCGGCGGCCAGGAGCTGGCCGCGGGCACGGTGGCGCTGAAGCACCTCGCCA
>VGXW01000074.1 GCA_016873195.1 Planctomycetota bacterium
ACGCATAGACGCGCCCGTCCGCGTCGATCGCGAAGCGCGTCGTCGCATAGCCGAGCGCCACCGGATACGTGTTGCGCACCGCCCCCGTCGCCGGATCGAGCCGCGTCAGGATCTCGCCGGGCTGCACCATGTAGACCGAGCCATCGGGCCCACAGCCGTATTCGGCCCCCGCACCCGGCATCGACGGCACCGCCCAGCGCTGCACGAACGCGCTGCCGGTGTCGGTGAACGCATAGAAGTAGTCGACCGACGCGTTGTTCTGCGCGCGGTTGTAGTAGACCGTGCCGTCGGGGCCGACCATCGGCGTGTGCTGGCTCAGGAAACCGGGCATCACCGGGCTCTGGTACTGGAACGCGCCCGTCGCGAGGTCGTAGCGCTTCAGCACGTTCCCGCCCCCCGCCGCGTCGGCGATGTAGACCGCATTGCCGTAGCGCACAGCACCGCAGTTGCCGCTGACCGAGGCCACGCGGCTCGCCACCCAGGCCGTCGTGCCGTTGGTCGCGCGGATGCGCCAGATGTTGCGGAACGACGCCACGATCAGGTCGCCATTGTCCGCGAACACCACGCCGTCGTAGGCGCCCGCGTCGACGCTGGCCTGCGAGGTCCAGACCGTGGCCCCGGTCGCCGGATCGAGCGCATGGACGACGGCGCTGACCGAGGCGCCGTTGCCGGCGCGCGACGCATAGACCTTGCCGTCGCTGTAGCCGAGCAGCCACGTCGTCCAGTCGCCCGTGTTGTAGGGCAGGTCGCGGCGCCATGCCTGCGCGCCCGTGGCGAGGTCGAATCCGAAGATCGGCGCGTCGTTCGGCGCGCTGCCGGGCAGGAAGCCCGTCTGGCGCACGACGAACACGCGGCCCGCGGCGACGATCGGCTGCCAGCTGATGATCGAGTTCGGCGCGCCCGACCAGCGCTGCTGCATGGTCAGCGGACCGTAGGCGGCGGAGAGGCCGTTGCGCTGCGGGTTGCCGCCGGAGTTGGGCCAGTCCTGGGCGATGGCGACGAGCGAGAGGGAGAGGAACGCGGCGAGTTGGCGGCGCATGGGGAGCGTGGTGGTGGTCGTGCCTTTTCGTGCAGCGGCCCACTTCTGTCCATGCCCCCAAGTGGGCAGCCTGCGCGCTCGTTTCCGCCGCGGCGTCGATGCGGCGGGCTGCGTGACAGGGTCCAGCCCAGCACTGCGCGTCAGCCGCCGGCGACGATGCCCGCCAGTTCGATCGCCAGCTGCCCGCAGCGCGGTTCGCCCGCCGAGCGGTTGCTCAGCAGGATGACCGTGATCCCGTCGTCGGGCATCGTCAGGTACCACGTGCACGTTCCGGGCAGCGCGCCGCCCTTCATCACGGCGCGGCGGCCGCCGACGCGGTCGAGCTGCCAGCCGCCCTGACTGCCGTTCGCCGTCTTGCCGTCGGCGAGCACGGTCGGCGCCATCATGGTGCCGACGGTGCGCGCATCCAGCAGCCGGCCCTCGGCCAGGCCGCGATGGAACGCGAACAGGTCCTCGACCGTGGCGAGGCAGCCGCCCGACGCATAGACGGCCGACGGCGAGTAGTAGCGGGCGTTCTGGAAGCGCGTCCAGTCGAGCTGTTCTCCGCTGCGGTGCGGTTCGTAGGCGGCGGCGCGGCCCGGCACGATCTCGCGGCTGCCGTCGTACCAGGAGCGCTTCATGCCGAGCGGCTCGAACACGCGCGCGCGCAGGAAGTCCCCGTAGCTCTGGCCCGAGACCTTCTCGACGATGGCGCCGAGCAGGACGTAGTTGGAGTTCGAGTAGGCGAGCTTCTGTCCCGGCGCGAAGACCGGCTTCCGGTCCTGGAACGACGCAATCAGCTCCGGCACGGTGAACTCGCCGCGCGCCCACTTCATGCTGTCGGGCCGGTCGAGGTAGTCCGGAATGCCGGAGGTGTGTGCGAGCAGGTGCGCCACGGTGACGACGTGCGATTGGGCGGGGAAGTCGGGCAGGTGCTTCCTGAAGTCTTCGTCGAGGCCCAGCTTGCCCTCCGCCACCAGCAGGTGCACGGCCACCGCGGTGAACATCTTCGTCAGCGAAGCGAGGCGGAACACGGTGTCGGGCGCGACCGGCACCGCGTGCTCGAGGTTCGCCATGCCGTAGCCCTTGGCGAGCAGGACCCTGTCCTTGTGCGCGACGAGCAGCGCCGCGCCGGGGCGGTCGCTGGCGTAGGCCTCGGCCATGGTCTTGTCGATCCTGGCGACGATGGCCGCCTCGCGATCCTGGTGGCGCGAGGTCGCGCGGGCCGGCGAAGCCGTGACGAACAGCGCGAGAGGGATCGTCGCCGTGACGAACAGCCAGGGCAGTCGCATGGTTGCCTCCGATGCGGGAGCGACGGGCCTGCAAGGGCGGATGCTCGCGCCGCTGGTTGGTCCCGTCAATCGCCCGGGTCAGCGTGGCGCCGGCAGCGGGTTCGTCGCGAACGCGAACACGCGCGGCGTGCGGCGCGGCGACGGTTTCGGCGGCACGGTCGTGGCGCCGCGTTCCACGGCCTTCGGCGGCGGCACGCGGATCATGATCGCGACCCGCTGGTGGCCGTCGGTCGCCGCGCGCGGCAACACGAAGTCCTGGTCGAACAGCGGCGCGTCGCCCGCCGGCGGCGCCAGCGCCGGCGTCGCCACGACCACGCCGTCGACGCAGAGCTCGAACGTGGTCGCGTCCTCGTCGCGCGCGAACGTGAGCCGCAGCGTGTTCTCGCCTGCATCGTCCACGTCCAGGTCGTACCGGAACCACAGCGGGCTCCGCACCCAGGTTCGGCCGTGGCTCTCGCCGCGTTCGTGCTGCCAGGCCTGGAAGTTGTGCGTCGTCTCGTTGCCGGCGACCTGGTCGATGCCGTCGTCGAAACAGTCGATGACGCCAGGGTACGGCTCCACCGGGTGCACGTAGACCGCGTAGCGCGTGCCGCGCAACCGGTGGAACGGCCGCAGCGTCACCGGATCGGGACCCCGGCCCAGGGGTGCGGCGAGGAACGTCAGCGGCTCCGTTCCCCGCCTGAGCCCCGGCTTCGCCGCATCGAGCACGATCGCCGGCAGGTCCATCCCCGCGCCCTCGTGGCAGCGCCGCCAGGCCTCCTCGCCCATGCCCTTCCGCATCTCCTTCGTCATGCCCTTCGCCCCCAGGTCCGCCGCCAGCACGACCGGCCCGTAACAGACCGCGACCTTTCTCTTGTCATCGCCGAGCGGTTCGCAGCGCAGGGCCATCGGCAGCGTCACCGCCACGCGGTCGCCGTCCCGCCACTCCCGCGCGATCGCCGCATAGCCGTCGCCGCCCGCCGCGATCTTCACTTCCTCCCCGTTGACTGCGACCCGCAGCCCGCCGCGGCACCAGAACGGCTCGCGCACGCGCAGCGTGAACGGCACCGGCACCTTCGCCGCGACCACCAGCACCGTGCCCGCCTCGTCGGGGAACTTCGTCTCCTGCCGCAGCTTCACTCCCTTCGCTGCCCAGTCGACCTCGCTCGGCGTGAACAGGTTGACCCACAGCTCGCCCTCGCCGTGCGCATAGACGAACTCGCCGAGCCGGCTGAACGATTCGATGCCCGTGCCGCTGCAGCAGACGTAGGAGTTGTCGCGCTCGCCGTAGTAGCGATACAGCCCGCTCTGCATCGGCACGTAGTACATGATCGCCGCCGGATCGTCCGGGCTCCGCGTGCCGAGGATGCCGTTCCACAGCGCGCGCTCGCAATAGTCGGCAAACCCGCCGCCCGGCGCCTGCTGCCACAAGAGCTTCGTAAGCTTCAGTAGATTGTGCGTGCAGCAGTTCTCGTGGTCCTGCGAACTCAACTGCCAGCTCAGCTTGTCCGGCAGATCGCGCCAGTACTCGAAGCTGCTCGTGCCGCCCGTCGCGTAACAACGGTGGTGCGTGACCGTCTGCCAGAAGAACCGCGCCGCCGCGCCCGCCGCCGGGTCGCCCGTCAGTTCGAACAGCCGCGCCGCCGCGATCACCTTCGGGATCTGCGTGTTCGCGTGCAGCCCCTTCAGTTCGTCGCGGCCCGCCGCGAGCGGGTCGAGCACGCGGTGGTGCGTGAACCGCCGCGCCAGGGCGAGGTGCGCTTCGTCCTTCGTCACCGCATACAGGTCGGCCAGGAACCCCGGCATGCCGCCGAACTCCGTCTGCAGCATGCGCTGCATCGCCGGCTCGTCGAGCGGCCGCGTGAAGTCGCCGACGAAACCCGCGAACGCCACCGCCAAACGCAGCGCCTCGTCGTTGCCGCAGCGCAGGTGCTGGTCGAGCAGGCCCGCGCCGACCTTGTGCAGCGTGTACCACGGCGCCCAGACGCGTTCGCCGCACGACAGCCGCTCGAGGAACGACCTCGGGAACGCCGACAGGTAGCCGCCGCCGAGCGCCTGCTGGCACTTGCCGAGTTCGCGCACGAGCTGCGTCCCGCGGTCGCGCAGCGCCGGTTCGCCGGTCGCTTCGTGCATCAGGGCGAGCGCCGACAGGAAGTGGCCCGTGTAGTGGCCGCGCAGTTCGCAGTCGGGCGCCTCCCAGCCGCCGAGCGGTTTTGCCGCCGACGGCAGGCCCGCATTGACGCGGAAGTTGTGCAGCAGCCGGTCGAGCTCCTCGCGCAAGAGGTAGCCGAGCATCGCGTCCTGCTCGGTCTTGAGCTCGCCAGGCAAGAGCCGCACGGCCGTCAGCGGGAAACACGACGCGCGCGGCGGTGCCGGCGCCTGCGCGGTCAGCAGGGTCGGGACGAACAGGCCGGCGAGCGCGGCGGTGCGGGCAAGGTGCATGCAAGGGCCTCGGGTGGCGAGGCGCCCACGATACCCCCGCCGGCTACAGCTTCACGGTCTGCCCGGTGCGCGCCGCCTCGTCCGCCGCGAGCACGATGCGCAGGCTGTCGACCGCGTCGCGCAGGTGCTGGCCCAGGTCCACGTCGTCGCGGATCGCCTTCAGGAACGCCTCCTGCTCGCGCCGGCACAGCCCGTCGTGGTCGGGTTCGTCGTGCGTGTCGATCCACTCGTCGGGCTTCGCGAAGCTGCCGTCGGCATTGCGCGCCGCGTGGTGCAGCTTGAGGCTGTTCGTCTTCGTGTGCGAGCCGATGTCCGCCGAGCCCAGTTTGCGCTCGCCGCCCTTCTCGGTGATCGACACGCAGCCCTTCGGGCCGACGACGTCCTTCACGAAGTAGGCGACCTCGCTCATCATCGGTCCCCAGCCGCACTCGTACCAGCCGACCGAGCCGTCGGCGAACGCGACCTGCAGCTGGCCGTAGTTGTACATCGTCGGCGCGATCTCGTCGGACAGCCGCGCGCCGATCGCCGACACGCGCACGGGCCGGCTGCCGGTCATCTGGCACATCACGTCGACGTAGTGCACGCCGCAGTCGACGATCGGCGACATCGACGCCATCAGGTTCTTGTGCGTCTGCCAATCCTTGCCGCGGCTCTGCTGGTTCAGGTTCATGCGCATCACCAGCGGCTTGCCGAGCGTGCGCGCGACCTCGATGAAGCGCTGCCACGCGGGGTGCACGCGCAGGATGTAGCCGACCATCATCTTGCGCTTCTTCTGCTGCGCGAGGTCGACGAGCTGCTGTGCCTCGGCGACCGTCGTCGCGAGCGGCTTCTCGACGAACACGTGCGCGCCCGCCTGCAGGCTCGCCCGCACCAGGGCGGCGTGCGTGTCCGGGTAGGTGTTGACCGACACCGCGTCGGGTCTGGTCTGCGCGAGCGCCTGGTCGAACTCGAGGAAGGTCGGGATGCCGCCGCCGAGCTGCTCGGCGAGGCGCAGGCGGTCGTCGAGGCGGCTGCACAGCCCGACGAGCTGGAAGCCGGGGAGGGACTGGTAGGCGCGGGCATGGGACGAGCCCATGTTGCCGCAGCCGACGACGAGCACGCGGATCGGTTTCATGGTCTGGTGGGCCGGCCGGGCAGCGGGCCCGCACGGCGAGGGGGCGCGAGTGTAGGCGGGGCGCGGAGGCCGCACCACGCACAGATTGCCGGGCGCGGGGCGGCTTGGTCCGTCACGGGCAGCCAGAGCCCGCCTCGGCGCCACACCGGCCGCCGCACCGTCCGGGGGGCGGCCTGTCGAGTCTGGTCGTCACTTCGCATTCTGTCGAGCAAACTGGACAGTCTGCGACTTGACCAGCAGACTCGTCACGATGGACCGCCTCGATCTGCTGGCCGTGGCCAGCGACTGGAGCCACTGGGACGCCCCGCCGCCGCCCTCGGTGGCGCGCCAGGTCGACCTGCCCGCCGAGCTGCGGCCGGGGCTCGCGCTCGTCGTGCAGGGCGTGCGCCGCGCCGGCAAGTCGACGCTGCTCTCGCAGCTGTTGGACCGCTACGGCCTCGACCGCAAGCGCTGCCTGTTCGTGAACTTCGAGGATCCGCGGCTCGCGAAACACCTCGGCCACGAGACGCTGCAGGCCCTCGTCGCCCGATTCGAAGCCGAGCGCGGGGCCGGCTGCACCTGGTTCCTCGACGAGATCCAGGCCGTCGACGGCTGGCAGAAGTGGCTCTTCGCGCAACTCGAGCGACCGCGCGGCCGCCGGTTCGTCGTGACCGGCTCGAACAGCCACCTGCTCGCCGGCGAGCCAGGGTCCACGCTGACGGGCCGCCACCACCGCGTCGAGCTGTTCCCGTTCACCTTCGACGAGTACCGGCAGCTGAAAACCCGCGCGAAGCTGCCCGACTACCTGGCCGCCGGCGGCTTCCCCGAGCCGGCGACACTGCGCGACGGCGACCGGCTCTTGCGGTCCTACTTCGACGACATCGTCGAACGCGACGTGCGCGAACGGGTCGCCGCGCGCTCCACGCAACCGCTGCGCCAGCTGCTGCAGATGGCGTTCGAGTCGGCGGGTTCGGAACTCAGCGTGCGGCGCGCGGCGGCCGCCATCGGCATCGCTCCCGACACGGCCGCGATCTACCTCGAGGCGGCCGAGAACGCCTACCTCACGTTCGGCTGCCCCTACTTCGCCTACTCGGAGCGCAAACGTTCCGCGCGCAACAAGAAATACTACCCGGTCGACACGGGCCTGCGGCGCGTCGTCGTCACGCGCACCGGCGAGGACCGCGGCAAACAGCTCGAGTGCGCGACGTTCGTCGCGCTGCGGCGCCGGTTCCGCGAGGTCTGCTACTGGCGCGACCGCGGCGAGGTCGACTTCGTCGTGCAGCGCGGTGGCGAGGCGGTGCCGGTGCAGGTCACCTGGGACGGTCCCACCGAGCGGCACCAGAAGGCCCTGGACGCCTTCTACGAGGCGCATCCGCGCGCCGGCGAGGCGGTGTTCGTGACCGCCGAGTCGTTCGCGAAGGGCATCCCCGAACTCCTGCCCGAGTAGCGGGGCTGGTGCCCGGCGCAATCCGCGGCAGTGGGCCGCGCCGCTACTCCTTCACCGGCAGCACGTGGATCGCCTTCACGATCAGCTCGACCTTGTCGCCGACCTTCAGGTCCAGGCTCTCCAGCGACTCCGTGGTCAGCACCGAGGCCATCTCGGCCGGGGGCGTCACGTCGAACTTGACCAGCGACATGACGTCGCCCTTCTTGACCGACTTGACCTTGCCAGTGATGCGGTTGCGCGCGCCGTACTTCATGGGTCTGCTCCTTGGGCAGCCCCGGTATCGTGGCCGCCGTGCCGGCCAGTGACCAGCCCTGGTTTCCGCGCGCCGGCCAGCCCAACCGCTCCGCCATGCGCGCCGCCACGCTGACGAAGTTCGACGCTCCCCTCACCCTGCGCGACGTCCCCGTCCCCACGCCCGGCCGCGGCCAGGTCCGCATCCGCATGCACGCCAGCGGCGTCTGCGGCACCGACATCCACGTCTGGCACGGGCACTTCCCGGTGCAGGTGCCGGTCGTGCTCGGCCACGAGCCGGTCGGCACGATCGACGAACTCGGCGAGGGCGTGACCGGCCTGAAGGCCGGCGACCGGGTGGGCGTGTCCTGGGTGCAGAAGGGCTGCGGCGCCTGCGGCCACTGCCAGCGGCACCAGGATCTCTACTGCGACGAGGCCGTCACCTGGATGAACCACGGCGGCGGCCACTGCGAGTTCATGATCGCCGAGGCGGCCGGCTGCACGCGCATCCCCGAGCAACTCGACTGGGCCACCGCGGCGCCGATGTTCTGCGCCGGCTTCACGGTCATGAGCGGCTACCGCAACGCCGCGCCGCGGCCCGGCGACCGGATCGCCGTGATCGGCATCGGCGGCCTCGGCCACCTCGCGCTGCAGGTCGTGAAGGCGATGGGCCACGAGCTGATCGCCATCACCGGCACGCCCGGCAAGGAGCAGGAGGCCCGGTCGTTCGGGGCCGACCACGTGCTGACGGTGAAGCAGCACGCCGGCCAGGAACTCGCCGCGATGGGCGGCGCCGATGTCGTGATCTCGACGTCGAACTCGATGGCGCAGAACAGCCAGGTGCTGGCCGGCCTGCGCCCGGAGGGCCGGTTCGTGACCATGGCCGCCGGCAGCGAGCCGATCGCCGTCGACCCGCTGCTGGCGCTGAGCCGGCAGATCGTGGTCAAGGGTTCGATGCAGAACCGCCGTGCCGACCTCGTCGACGTTTTGGAACTGGCGGTCGCCGGCAAGGTGAAGCCGAAGCTCGAGCTCTACCGGCTCGACCAGGTCAACGAGCTGATGACGCGGCAGAAGGACGGCAAGGTGCGCTACCGCGGCGTGCTGCAGATCGCCAGGTGAGCCGGACGGGGTACCACGCCGCTTGCCGGCGGCGTGCCCCGTGGACCCGACGCGAGCGCTGCGATCCGGCCTGCTCCTGCTCGTTCGCGAGGGGCATGCCCGAGTTCCTGCCCGAGCTCCTGCCCGAGTAGCGGGGCCGGCAGCGCCCCGCCCGCCCGCCGCCGTCCGCATTGCGCGCCGCCGGCCACCTGCCCACAATGTGCGCGCGCCACGGCGCCCTGCATGCCCTCTCCCCATCGCTGGCTCGCGTTCGTCACCGGCGTCGCGGCGCTCGGCGGCTTCCTGTTCGGCTACGACACCGCGGTGATCTCCGGCGCGATCGGCGCCCTGCGCCAGCACTTCGCGCTCGACGAGGTCGCCGAAGGCTGGGCCGGCGCGAGCGCGATCTGGGGCTGCCTGCCCGGGGCGCTCGCCGCGGGGTTCCTCGCCGACCGTTTCGGCCGCCGGCGCCTGCTGCTCCTGTGCGCGGCCCTCTACGCGGGCTCGGGCCTGTGGTCGGCGTTCGCCGCGGACTTCGCGAACTTCCTCGCCTCGCGCTTCGCCGGCGGGCTCGCGATCGGCATCTCGTCGATGGTCTGCCCGACCTACATCGCCGAGATCGCGCCCGAACGGCGCCGCGGCGTGCTCGGCACCCTGTTCCAGCTCGGCATCGTCGTCGGCATCTTCCTGGTGTTCTTCGTCAACGAACGCATCCAGGCGCAGGGCGACGCCGCGTGGAACGCCACGCACGGCTGGCGCTGGATGCTCGGCTCGGAGGCCCTGCCCGCGGCCGTGTTCCTGCTGCTCTTGTGCTGGGTGCCCGAGAGCCCGCGCTGGCTCCTGCTGCGCGGCCGGCGCGACGAGGCGCGCGCGGTGCTCGCGCGCGCCGCGGGCGCCGAGGCGGCGGAACGGGAACTCGCCGCGATCCTCGCCGCGTCCAGCGAAGGCCAGGCCCCGCTGCGCGCCCTGTTCGCGCCCGAACAGCGGCGGCCGCTGCTGATCGCCGCTGGCCTCGCCGTGCTGAGCCAGGCGTCGGGCATCAACGCGATCATGTACTACGCGCCGCGCGTGTTCGAAGCCGCGGGTGCGAGCACCGACGCCGCCTTCGCCCGCGCGGTCTGGGTCGGCGCCATCAACCTCGCCTTCACGATCGTCGCGATCGCGTTGATCGACCGGCTCGGCCGCCGGCCGCTCCTGCTCGCGGGAGCTGCCGTGCAGACGCTGGCCCTCGCCGGCGTCGGCCTCTCGTTCGGCGGCGCGAGCGCGGGCCAGGCCGGTGCCGGCATCACCACCTTGGCCGCCGTGCTCGTCTACGTCGCCGCGTTCGCCGTCGCGATGGGGCCGGTGCCGTGGGTGCTGATCAGCGAGATCTTCCCCGGGCCGATCCGCGGCCGCGCCGTCGCGGTCGGCGTCGGCACGATCTGGGCCGCGTGCCTGCTCGTTGCGCAGACCTTCCCGGTGCTGAAGGACCGCCTCGGGCCCGGCGTCACGTTCGGCCTCTACGCGGGCTGCTCGGCGCTGAGCCTCGTGTTCGTGTGGGCGCTCGTGCCCGAGACCAAGGGACGGCGGCTCGAGGAGATCGCCGCGTCGTGGCGCCGGCCATGAACCTCGCGCTCGGCATCGACGGCGGCGGCAGCCGCACTCGCGCCGTGCTGGTCGACGGCGAGGGCCGCATCGTGGGCGCCGCGGTCGGCGACTCGGTCAATCCGCGGCACCAGACGCCGGAGACGATCCGCGCGCGGCTGCAGGAACTGCTCACCCGCGCCTGCCCCGCCGAGACCCACGTCGCGGCGGCGTTCCTGTCGCTCGGCGGCATCTCGACGCGGCGCGACGGCGAAGCGGTCGAGGCGATCGCACGCAGCGTGGCACGGCTGCGCACGGCCACCGTGCGGGTCGACAACGACGCGCGCGGGGCCCTGCTCGGCGGGCTCGCGGGCCGGCCGGGGATGGTGCTGATCGCGGGCACGGGCTCGGCGTGCTTCGGCGTCGCGGCCGACGGCCGCGAGGCGTGGTGCGGCGGCTGGGAGTTCCTCGCCGACGACGCGGGCAGCGCCTACTGGATCGCGCTCGAGGCCGTGCGCGCCGCGGTGCGGGTGCACGACGGGCGCCTGCCGCAGAGCCCGCTCGCCGACCTCGTGTTCGCACGCTGGGCGCCGGCCGAGCCGCGCGCGCTGGCCACCGCGCTGGCGCAGCAGGACCGCGCCGAACTCGCCGCGCTCGCGCCCGAGGTGATCGCGCTGGCCGCCGCCGACCCGCTCGCGGCGTCGATCGTCGCGCGCGCGGCCGACGAACTCGCGCGGCTCGTCGCGGTCACGGCCGGACGGCTGTTCGCGGGGCAACGCTGCGAACTGATCCTCACGGGCGGCCTCGCGCGCTCGGGGCCGCCGTTCACGCCGCTGCTCGTCGCGCGCATCGCCGCGCAGGCGCCCATGGTCGCCGTCGTCGAGCCCGAGCTGCCGCCGGCACTCGGGGCTGCGCTCGAAGCAGCGCGCCTCGGTGGCTTCCCTGCGGGGCCGGAGTTCGTCGCCGCGCTGCGCGGTGCGGCGCTGGACCTGCCATGAGGAAGCCCAACTACGACCGCTCCCCCACCGTGCAGATGCCCGGCACCGAGGGGGAAGCGTGGAGCGGCTGGCCCGCGGTCGCCGGGGAACTGCGCCGTGCACTGGCTGCCGCCGCCGCCGCGCGAGGGCGCGCCGTGCTCGCAGTCGAATGCACGACGGGCCTGCTGCCCGAAGTGCGCGAGCAGCTGCGCGCGCTGCTCCAGCCCGACCTCTGGCTCGACGCGCAGGACGCCCTGCGCCCGCCGGCCGCGATCGAAGCCGCGTGCGCGCCCTGGCTCGGCGGCGACGATCCGCTGTTCGGCTGCCGCGGCGACGTCGCGATCGAAACGTTCCTCGATCCCGAGCGCAGTGCGGAACTGCATCGCCGCGCCGCCGCCGCGCGCGGCACCGTGGTCGTGTTCGGCACGGGCGCTTGCTGCTGCTGCGCGCCCGACCTGCTCGTGTTCGCCGACCTGCCGCGTTGGGAAGGGCAGCTGCGCCAGCGCGCGGGCACGGTGTCGAACCTCGGCACGGCGAACGCGGGCAGCAGGCCGTCGCTGCAATACAAACGCTCCTGGTTCGTCGACTGGCGCGTCGTCGACCGGCTCAAACAGGAGACGCTGGCGCGCTGGGACTACCTGCTCGACACGACCGCCCCCGCCACGCCGAACCTCGTCACCGGCCGAGCGCTGCGGCGTGGGCTCGACCACCTCGTGACGCGGCCGTTCCGGCTGGTGCCGTTCTTCGATCCGGCCCCGTGGGGCGGCCAATGGATGCAGCACGTCTGCGGGCTGCCGCCGGCGCCGAACTACGGCTGGTGCTTCGACTGCGTGCCCGAGGAGCACAGCCTGCGCCTCTCGTTCGGCGGCGTGGTCGTCGAGATGCCAGCACTGAACCTCGTGTTTGGCCGCCCACGCGAACTGCTCGGCCATGGCGTGTTCGCGCGTTTCGGCGCCGAGTTCCCGATCCGCTTCGACTTCCTCGACACGATGGGCGGCGGCCACCTGAGCCTGCAGGTGCACCCGCTCGCCGACTACGTGCGGCGCGAGTTCGGCATGCCCTACACGCAGGACGAGAGCTACTACCTGCTCGACGCGGGGCCCGACGCGACGGTGTTCCTGGGGCTGTGCGACGACGTCGATCCG
Source organism: Planctomycetota bacterium (assembly GCA_016873195.1). Classification (GTDB taxonomy): domain Bacteria; phylum Planctomycetota; class UBA1135; order UBA1135; family UBA2386; genus VGXW01. The sequence continues at coordinate 12,286 of VGXW01000074.1, forward strand.
CGCGCGATGCTCGGCGAGCTCGAGGCGGCGCAGCGCGGCGGGCCGCCGTTCCAGGCCGAACGGCACGTGGCACGCTGGCCGGCGCGGCGGCACGACCACTTCCTGATCCCGGCGGGCACGGTGCACTGCTCGGGGCGCAACGCGATGGTGCTCGAGATCAGCGCGACGCCGTACCTGTTCACGTTCAAGCTGTGGGACTGGGGCCGGCCGGGGCTCGACGGCCTGCCGCGCCCGATCAACCTCGGGCACGGCGCCGCGAACATCCAGTGGGACCGCCGCGCGAGCTGGGTGGCGCGCGAACTCGTGAACCGCGTCGAGCCGGTCGGCGCGGGCCCGGGATGGCGCGAGGAACGCACGGGACTGCACGCCCTCGAGTTCCTCGAGACGCGGCGGCACTGGTTCACGGGCACAGCGCCGCACGACACGGCCGGCACCGTGCACGTGCTGAACCTCGTGCAGGGCGACGCGGCGATCGTGGAGAGCCCGGACGGCGCGTTCGCGCCGTTCGTCGTGCACTACGCGGAGACCTTCGTCGTGCCGGCGGCGGTCGGCAGCTACACGCTGCGCCCGTTCGGGCCTGCTCAGGGCACCGAGTGCGCGACAGTGCAGGCATCGGTGCGCGGCACGTGAGACGATCCATCGAAGCGAACGAAGAGGACCCCATGCACTCCCTCCCCACCCCGTTCCTGCGCCTCCTGCCGCTGCTGCTTGCCGCCGCCGCGCTCGCCCAGGAGCCGCTCGTGCAGATCGGCACGCCGAACGCCGGCAACGCCGGCCTGGCACTCGCGCCGGACGGCTTCGCGCGCTTCGCCCACGACGCACTGTTCCTCGCCGGCCGCTCGACCGCCGCCGACTGGCCCTACGTGCACCCAGGCCCGCAGGACGGCTGGGCCGGCCGCGCCGCGCACACGTTCCGCCTGGTCTTCGACCTCGCCGAGCTCCCACCCGCCGCCGCCGGCACGTTCGAGCTCGGTCTGCTCGACGCGCACCAGAACCACCCGCCCACGGTCGAGGTCCGCCTCAACGGTACCGCACTCGGCAAGGAACGGCTGCCGGCCGGCGCCGGCGACCGCACGATCCACGGCGAACCCCGGCTCGGCCGCCGTCACCTGCTGCGCCTGCCCGTGCCCGCGCAGGCCCTGCGCGCCGGCCGCAACGTGCTCGCGATCCAGAACCTCGAGGGCAGCTGGTTCCTCTACGAACACGTGGCGCTGCGCGTGCCGGGCGCGCGCGCGGTGCCCGTCGCCGACGCGACGTTCGTGCTCGGCGGCGCCGCCACGCCCGGCGTGCTCGAGCGCGACGGCAAACTCTGGCAGCCGCTCGTGCTCGACGTCGCGCGCGCCGGCGGCCCGAGCCGGTTGCCGCTGCGCGTCGACGGCCAGGACCTGCCGCCGCTCGAGCTGAAGGACGGCCAGCGCCAGGTCGAAGTGCTCGTGCCCGCGGTCGCCGCCGCGCGCGACCTCGCCGTCGAGTGCGCCGGCCAGACCCTCGCCGTGCCCGTGCGCGCGATCCCCGCGCTGACGATCTACCTCGTGCCGCACTCGCACACCGACATCGGCTACACGCACCTGCAGGCCGAGGTCGAGCAGCGCCAGGTCGAGAACCTGAAGAAGGGCATCGCCCACGCGCAGGCCACCGCCGACCACAGCGAGGGCGCGCGCTTCGTCTGGAACGTCGAGGTGCTGTGGGCCGCCGACCTCTACCTGCGGCGGCTCGACGAACCCGCGCGCGCGGCATTCGCCACCGCCGTGCAGAAGGGCCAGGTCGCGCTGAACGGCCTCTACCTCAACATCCTCGCCGGCCTCGCGCGGCCCGAGGAGCTCGTGCAGAGCACGCGCCTCGCGACGCAGTTCGCCGAACGCTTCGGCGTCCGCATCGACACCGCGATGATCAGCGACATCCCGGGCCACACGTGGGGCCTCGTGCCGGCACTCGCGCAGGCCGGCATCCGCTACCTCAGCACGAGCCCGAACTACTTCGACCGCATCGGCACCGCGCAGGTCGCGTCCGCGGACCAGCCGTTCTGGTGGGAAGGCCCAGCCGGCGAGCGCGTGCTGACCTGGAACACCTGGATGGGCTACGCGCTGTCGCACACCTGGGGCGCGCGGCTCGGCCCCGAGCGCGTCGCGAGCTACCTCGACCACCTCGCGAGCATCCACTATCCGTACGACGTTGCCTACATCCGCTGGTCGGGCCTCGGCGACAATGCCGAGCCCGAAGCGAGCATCTGCGACTTCGTGCAGCAGTGGAATGCGCGCTACCGCTGGCCGCGCCTCGTCATCAGCGACCAGCACGCGCCGTTCGCCGCGCTCGAGCAACGCCATGGCGACCGCCTGCCCGTGCGGCGCGGCGACTGGACGCCCTACTGGGAGGACGGGGCCGGCTCCTCGGCGCGCGAGACGGCAATGAACCGCGCGAGCGCGGACCGGCTGACGCAGGTGGGTGCGCTGTGGGCGCTGCACGCACCGGCGTCATGGTCGGCGGCGGACGCGGCGGCAGCGTGGCGGAACGTGCTGCTCTACACCGAGCACACGTGGGGCGCCCACAACAGCATCTCGCAGCCCGGCGTGGAGTTCGTGCGGGCGCAGTGGGATGTCAAACGCGGCTACGCGGAGACCGGCGACCGGCTGGCGCGGGTACTGTTCGCGGCGGCCGCGGCGGCGCGCCAGACCGCCGAAGCCTCGCCGGAGCCCGCGGGGTTCGACGTCGTCAACACACAATCGTGGCCGCGCGTCGCCGTCGTGCGCGTGCCCGGGGCGCGGTCAGGCGCCGGCGATCTCGTGCGCGACGACAGGGGCGAGCCCGTGCCTTCGCAGCGCCTGTCGACCGGCGAACTCGCCGTGCTCGCCGAGCTGCCGCCGTTCGCGACGCGCCGCTACCGCGTTGTCGCGGGCGCCGCCGCGACCCCAGCCGCCGCCGCGCGCGCCGAGGGCCAGCGGCTCGACAACGGCCGGATCGGCGTGACCCTCGACCCGGGCTCCGGCGACCTCGTCGAACTGCGGTCCGCGGCCGGCCCGGGCAACTTCGTCGACACGACCGGCGGCAATGCCGCCCTGCGCTACCTGTTCTTCACCGGCAGCGATCCGGCGCGCGCCGAGACCAGCGGCAAGGCGCGTTTCGAACTGCGCGAGCGCGGCCCGCTCGTCGCGTCGTTCGTGGTGACGAGCGAGGCGCCCGGCACCGTGAGCCTCGTGCGCGAAGTCGAGCTGCAGGCCGGCGCCGACCACGTGTTCCTGCGGGCGCTGGTCGACAAGCGCCGCGCGCCCGCGGGGCCGAAGGGCGACTACTACGGCGGCCCGAGCAAGGAGAGCCTGAACTTCGCCTTCCCGTTCGCCGTGCCCGAGGGCCAGCTGCGCCTCGAACTGCCGCTCGCCGGCGTGATCCGCCCCGACGTCGACCAGATCCCGGGCTCGTGCAAGAACTGGTTCTCGGTCGGCAACTGGGCCGACGTCGCCAACGCCACGCGCGGCGTCACCTGGATCACGCTCGACACGCCGCTCGTGCAGGCCGGTGGGCTCACGGCCAACCTGCTGAACTCGCAGGCCGATCCGGCGGTCTGGCGCAAGGAAGTCGGGCCGACGCAGGCGCTCTACGCGTGGTGCATGAACAACCACTGGGGCACGAACTACCGCGCGTGGCAGGAAGGGCCGGTGGCGTTCCGCTTCGCGCTGCGCCCGCACGGCGGCTTCGATCCGGTGGCCGCGACGCGCCTCGCGACGGGGCTGTGCCAGCCGCTGCTCGTGCTGCCCGCGGCCGGCAAGGCGCCGACCGGGCGCGCGCGCCTGTCGCTCGACAACGACCGCGTCGTCGTCTACGCGCTGAAACCGACCGACGACAAGCTCGGCTGGATCGTGCGGCTGCAGAACCTCAGCGAGCAGGCGCAGCCGGTCGCCGTCGCGTGGGACGAGCCGCAGCCGCGCAGCACGTGGCGCAGCGACACCGCGGAGGCGCGCGGCGAAGAAGTGCGCGGGCCGGTGACGATCCCGGGCTGGGGCCTGCTGACGCTGCGCGCGGACCGGTGAACCTGGCGAATCTGCCTGGTGCGGCGCGCGCGCCGAGCGCCTACACTCCCGCCCACCTTCGCGAGGAGATGCGCCGCGCATGCAGTCCGAACCCTTCGTGCTCTCGGGGTCCTCCGGCCGCGCCTGGCTCCTGCCGATCGTCGGCGTCGCCGCCGCCGCGGCCACGGCGTTCGTCTACGCCTGGATCAACGTCTACAGCCCGATCGGCGGCTGTCGATCCTGTTCGTCGCGCTGCTCGCGGCTGGCGCGGG
>VGXW01000075.1 GCA_016873195.1 Planctomycetota bacterium
AAGAGCCCCTCGACCACCTGCTGCGCGTCGAACCCACCGTGCGCTCGCGCCGCGCGAGCAGCTGCAACAAGGACCCGAACAGCAACGCCGACAACCTGCGCGTGCCGCCCGGCAAGACGCACACGCTCTGCGAACTCACCGGCCCCGGCGTGATCCGCCACATCTGGCTCACCTTCCCCGAAGCGCGCCCGTCGTGGCTCGCCAAGGACGGCGGCGCAGCGCCCGACGAAATCGTGCTGCGCATCCACTGGGACGGCGCCGCCGACCCCGCCGTCGAGGCGCCCGTCGGCGACTTCTTCGCGTGCGGCTTCGGCCGCCGCCAAGAGGTGCGCTCGGCGACCGTCGTCGTCGAGGACGGCGACTCCTACAACTGCTTCTGGCCGATGCCGTTCGCCAGGTCGGCGCGCATCACGCTGACGAACGAGAGCGAGAAGCCGCTGAACTCCACCTACTTCCACGTCGACTGGGAGAGCCGCGAGTTCGCGCCCGGCACGCCGTTCTTCTGCGCGCAGTACCGGCAGGAGTTCCCCGCGACGAAGGGCCAGGACTACCTCGTGCTCGAGGCCGAGGGAGCCGGCCACTACGTCGGCACCGTGCTGTCGGTGCGCACGCGCTCGCCGGAATGGTTCGGCGAGGGCGACGACCGCTTCACCATCGACGGCGAGGAGGTCGCCTCGATCCAGGGCACCGGCACGGAGGACTACTTCCTGTCGGCCTGGGGCCTGCAGAAGAACTCGATGCCCTTCTCGGGCACCACCGTGCTCGAAGGCGGCTGGGGCCACCTCGGCCAGCGCACGACCGCCTACCGCTGGCACGTGCACGACCCCGTGCGCTTCGCGAAGTCGCTGCGCGTCTGCTTCGAGCACAAGGGCTGGGTGCCCGGCGACGAGAAGCCCGACGGCAAGGTGCACGGCCACACCGAGCGCTTCGACGACTTCGCGTCGGTCGCGTTCTGGTACCAGCAAGGCCAGCCCAAGCGTTTCGCGACGCTGCCGACCGCGAAGGACCGCGTGCCGCCGAATCTCGACGCGATCGTCGAGGGCAAGGAACTGCTCGCGACCGCCGTGGCCGAGGGCGGGAAGACGGAACTGCAGAAGGGCTGGGGCTGGACCGGCGAGGGGCAGATCCTGTTCCGCGGCCAGCAGGTCGGCGCTGCGCTCGAGGTGCGCTTCACCGCGCCGAAGGACGCCGCCGGGCGCCGCGCGCTCGTGCTGCCGCTGACGCGCAGCTACGACTTCGGCATCTACCGCGTGATGCTCGACGACAAGGGAGTGGTGAACGGCATCGACCTCTACGCCGCCGACACGCGCGTCGAGGAGGTCGGCCTCGGCACGCAGGACTGGGGCGAGGGCGAGCACGTGCTGCGCTTTCAGTGCACCGGCCGCAATGCCGCGAGCACCGGCTGCTATCTGGGCCTCGACTCGGTGCGGCTGCGCGAGCGCCAGCCGCCGCGCTGACGACGCAGCGGCGCACCACGGCCCCACCGATCCTCGATCCTCGGATGCGGGCTTCGGGGAGCCTCGGATCAGGCAGCAAACGCCCCTCCGAATCGGGGACCTGGGCGTCTGGGCCACTGACGCACCCACGACGGTGACGAGGCGGACCGCGCGATCGAGCGCGCCGACGGGCCCCTGATCGCCTTCGAGGGGAACGCCGCCCCCGACGTGTGGGCCGAGGACCTGCGCGGGACCCGCGCGCTCGCGCGGCGGCTCGGCCCTCACGAGGTCCCCGGCGTCGTGTTGCACAAGGGGCAGCGCGGCTGGCGGATCGACGATCGCGTCCACGCCGTGCCCATCGCGCGGATCCGGTCACCGGGCTGACGAGCCGCGCCGGCGCGCTCCCGGCCGCGCCGGCGCGCTCCCGGGCACCGTGAAGCACGAGCACTTCGTCGGCATCCACCGCGTCGTCGACGACGGCGACCTGCTCGCGTTCGAGATGGAACGCGTCGACGGCCCGAGCCTGCAGGATCTGCCGAGCCACCCGCGCGAGCTGCGCGCGGCACGGCGCCGGCGCTGCCACACGTCGCCGAGTTGCTGCAGCTGCCGGTCACGGCGCTCGGGGCGCAGAACCTCACCACGTTCTTCGCGCAGGTCGCGAGCAGGATCGCGCGCTCGCCGCCGTGCACGCGGCAGGCTTCGTGCACCGCGACGTGAAGCCCGCGAACGTGCTGCTGCGCCGGAACGGCCAACCCGTGCTCGCCTGCTTCGGCCTCGTGCGCGACACCGCACTCGATCGTTCGCACCGCAGCGGGTTCGCCGGCACGCCGGTCTACTCCTCGCCCGAGCAACTGCACGGCGTCGCGCCGATCGGTCCGGCGGCCGACGTCTACGGGCCAGGCGCGACGCTCTGCGAGTGCCTCGCCCTCGCGCCGCCGTTCGCCGGCCGCGACACGACACGTCCAGGGCGATGACCGCAACCGCCGCCGCGGCTACTCCGCAGGGGCACCCTCGGTGTCGTTCCGAGCCGGCAGCCCGGCCGAATCCGCGGCCACGGCGACGGCCTCGCGCACGCGTCCGGCCGCCGGCGGCGCCGCCGGTCCCAGCCAGTGCAGGATCGACCAGCCGAGGAACGTGCCGAGCGCGTTCAGGGCCAGGTCGCGCACGGTGTCGAAGTTGTCGCGCACGCCGTGCGGGTAGAGCCACTGCATGATCTCGTGGAACCCGAGCAGGCCGCTCGGCGCCGCCCAGGCGAGGCGCAGCCGCCCGGGCAGTTCCCGGCTCCAGGTGCCGCAGCCGAGCAGCGAGCCCGTCAGCACCGTGGCGCCGAGCACGGCGAAGGTGTGCAGGCCCCAGCAGCGCAGGAACGTTTGCGGGCCGGGCGGGAACTGCTGCTCGGCGATCAGGATCGCGAGGCCCCCGGCGAGGCCGCCGAGCGAGAGCCGGAGCCAGCGCTTCCGCCGTTCGCGGCGCAGGAACCGCGGATCGACGGCCGCCGTGCAGCGCCCGCGGACTCGTTGGAGCCGGGCCGGCCGCGGGGTGGAGCGCGGGCGGGCTCGGGGGCTCGGGAATCGTGGTGCCTCGGACACGGGCAGCGTGAAGGCGGCGCGGGCATCGTCCGCCGGAAGGGCGCGGCATCCTACCACCCGGCCGGCGCGCGCGCCGTGCGCGCACGAAACCCGTCGATTATCCTCCGCGCATGGGTCGGCGGCTCCTGCTCGCATCGCTGGTCGGTTCGCCGCTGCTGTTCGCCCAGGACGGCAGGAAGGCGGCCGACACCGCGACCGGCTTCCTCAGCGAGACGATCCAGGTCGGCGGCAAGGAGCACCGCTACGTGCTCTACGTGCCGCCGGGTTACAGCTCGGCGCGGCCCTGGCCGCTCGTCGTGTTCCTGCACGGCGCCGGCGAGTGCGGCACGGACGGCCAGAAGCAGATCTCGGTCGGCCTCGGGCCCGCGATCACGAACGACGTCGGGGCGTGGCCGTTCCTGGTGCTGTTCCCGCAGAAGCCCGATCGCGCCTCGGCGTGGGAGGACCACGAGGCGGTCGTCATGGAGATGGTCTGGAGGGTCCGCAGCCGGCGCACGGTCGACGACCGGCAGCTGTTCCTGACCGGCCTGTCGCAAGGTGGCCACGGCACCTGGGCGCTCGGCGCGCGGCACTCGACGCTGTGGGCCGCGCTCGCACCGATCTGCGGCTACGGCGACGCGCAGGAGATCGCCCCGGTGCTGAAGGACGTGCCGATCTGGTGCTTCCACGGCGAGGACGACCGCACGGTGCCGGTGCAGCAGTCGAAGGACCTCTGCGCGGCCGTCACCGCCGCGGGCGGGCGCCCGATGCTGACCGTGTTCCCGCGCACGGGCCACGACTCGTGGACCAGGGCCTACCGCGAGACCCGCCTGCCCCTGTGGTTGCGCCTGGTCGCCATCGACCGCGTCGGCGCCGCCTACCTGGCCGACCCGGCGGCGGCGAAACGCGTGACGATCGCGGTGCGGCAGAAGGCGCCGGGCGGGGCCGGCACCATCGTCACCGCGAGGGTCGAGGCCTCGCGCGGCGGAGCGGGTTGGAGCTTCGCCACGGGCAAGGCTGGCGGTGCCCCGGACGAGAGCAGGGGCACCTGGGAGCGGCAACCCGGCCTCCGGTTGGCCCGGCGCCGCCTCGTCGCGCTGCAGGACGCGGCGGTGTTCCTGCTGCCCGCGCCGGTGCAGCAGGCACCCGTGCCCGGCAAGGTGATCGAGCCCGACGAGTTCACGATCGACGTCGTGCTCGACGGCGAAGCAGGGCTGTGGCAGTTCCACCGCGAGATCCCGTCGCTGACGGAGCACGATGCGGCCCACGCACGCGCCGTGGGCGCGATCGCCGAGTTCGTGCGCAGCGTCGCGGCCCTGCGCTGAACGCGGGCGGGGGCTCGCGCCGGGGACGGGCGGGCGGCACGATCCCGTGCATGGACCTGGCCCGCTACCTGCGCGACGTTCCCGACTTCCCGAAGCCGGGCATCCTGTTCAAGGACATCACCCCGATGCTGGGCTCGACCGAGGCGATGCGGGAGGCGATCGAGCGCCTCGGCAGGCTCGACGTCGGCAGGGTCGACAAGGTCGCGGCGATCGAGTCGCGCGGCTTCCTGTTCGGGGTGCCGCTCGCGCTGCGGCTCGGCGTCGGGTTCGTGCCGGTGCGCAAACCGGGCAAGCTGCCGTGGAAGACCCACCGTGTCGAGTACTCGCTCGAGTACGGCACCGACGCCGTGGAGATCCACCAGGACGGCGTGCGGGCCGGCGAACGCGTGCTGCTCGTCGACGACCTGCTCGCGACCGGCGGCACGATGGGCGCTGCCTGCAAGTTGGTGGAGAACTGCGGCGGGATCGTGGCGGCGTGCGCCTTCGTCGTCGAACTCTGCTTCCTGCCCGGAAGGGCCCGCCTGCAGGGCCGGCGCGTCGAGTCGCTGCTGCAAGTCCGCTGACTCGTTGATTTTTCTCCACACTCAAGCCCTTGATCTGGGCCAAGTTGTGGGAATCGCTCAAGATTCCTGGGGGCGGCCGCTCAATCTCCCGCCGGCTCCGGCCGATCATGGCCCACCATCTGGCAGTCACGCTCTTTGGTGTCTCGGCTCCCACCAGGAGATGCTTCTCGAAACGGCAAACCCGACGAAAGTCGGTGACGCAAAGCCATAGGGCCTTCGACCGGTTCCCGCCGGTCATGGCAGCCTGGTTCCCGAAATGAAGCGAGGGCAGAAGACCGCTGCTCCGGTTTCCCAGCAGCCCCGCGCCCGGCGGGCGCGGGCAGCAGAGCGGTCGGGCCCCACGACGAACCCCAGCGAGACGAGCGCCGGCACCGGCGCTGCTGGGAAGGGAAGGCAGGATTCTGGCGACCGCCTTTCGACGCATCGAGAGCCGACTCCGGCCGCCGCCCCCGAGGCGGCGCCGCAGCCTTCCCTTCCGTCCGCAGCCGTCCCGCTGGAGTCCGATCCCATGGCCAAGTCCGCCGTTGCCCTGCGCCCTGCCGTTCGCGCGTCCGCGTCCCCTGCTCCCCAGAACCGGCTCAAGGCCCTCGAGCCCAAGGGCCCGCCTGCGCCGCCGGCGCTCGCGCCGTCGATGACCGAAGCCGAACTCGAGGTGATCTGGAGGACCTACAAGCGCACGCGGGACGAGAACCTGCGCAACACGCTGATCGAGCATCACATGCCGCTCGTGCGCGCGATCGCGGAGCGCGTGCTGCAGACGCTGCCCAAGTCGATCGAACTCGACGACCTGAGCTCGGCCGGCACGTTCGGCCTGATGGACGCGATCAACGGCTTCGATCTCTCGCGCGGCATCAAGGTCAAGACCTACTGCACGACGCGCATCCGCGGCTCGATCCTCGACGAGCTGCGCTCGCAGGACTGGGTGCCGCGCCTCGTGCGGCTCAAGGCGCACCGCCTCGAACGCGCGGTCCGCCAGCTCGAGGGCGAACTCGGCCGCTGCCCGAACCAGCTCGAGGTGGCCCGGGCGCTGGGCATCACGCTCGAGGAACTGCAGGCGCACGAGGCCGAGGCGAACGCCAAGACGATCTTCTCGCTGTCGGAGAAGTGGGACGACGGCGACGACGACCGGGAGATGGAGAAGGTCGAGATCCTCGCCGACCGCCGCTCGGTGAACCCGGTCGACACGATCCAGCAGCGCGACGCGCTCGAGATGATCACGGGCAGCCTGACCAAGAAGGAACGGCTGATCGTGCTGATGTACTACTACGAGGGCCTGACGATGCGCGAGATCGGGGAGATCATGGAGCTGACCGAGTCGCGCGTCTGCCAGATCCACAGCAACGTGATGGCGCGCCTGAAGGCCCAGCTGGACCGGGCGCAGCCGAACGCCTGAGCGCAACCCCGTGTGGGGCTTCTGGACGGCCGCGCGCGGCCGGACTCCGGAAACTGCAGTCCGGGCCTTCGGCCGGCCGATAGCCGTCGCTCGATGGATCACACCGGGTTGGTCGAGGCTCTGCGGGCGATGCCGCCGCTGCCGCTCGTCGCGCAGCGCGTGCTGCAGCTCGTGCGCGACCCGGACTACTCGGTCGACGACCTGGTCGCGCTCGTGCGCACCGACCCGGCGCTGACGGGCCGCATCCTGCAGCTGTGCAACTCGGCAGCCTACGCCCTGCGCAGCGCCGTGAGTTCGGTCGGCGCCGCGGTCGCCTACATCGGCATACGCAACCTGGTGAGGATCGCGCTCGCCTGCTGCACGGCACCGCACTACCGCAAGGCGCAGAACTCGCCGTACGCCTCGCCGGGCGAGCTCTGGCGGCACACGTTCGCCGTCGCCCTGGCCGCGCAGTGGTGCGCGCAGCGCTGCGGCCACGACCAGGCCGACGCCGCGTTCACCGCCGGCGTGCTGCACAATCTCGGCAAGGTCGTGCTGAGCCAGGCCTACCCCGAGGTCGGCTTCGCCGAAGGGCCACCGGCCACGGACCACCTGCAGATGGAGCAGCGGCTGTTCGGCATCGACCACGCCGCGGCCGCCGCCGTCGTCGTCGACAGCTGGGGCCTGCCGCGCGATCTGCGCCGCGCCGTGCGCTCGCACCACGACCCGGCCGCGGTGCAGGACGAGTCGCCGCTGCCGGCGATCCTGCAGGCCGCCGACGTGCTGGTGCTGCAGCAGGGCATCGGCAACCCGTTCCCGTCGATCCCGCTGCGCGTCGAACCGGCGGTGCTCGGGCGCCTGCACCTCGAGGAAGCCGACCTTGCCGCCGCCGCTGCGCACGTGCACAGCGAACTGCAGCGCAGCGTGGAACTGCTGAACCTCGAGGGACTCGCCAGCCGATAACCACCCCCAGCATCGCCCAGCGCTCCAGGAACCCCGATCCATGGCCAAGAACGTACTGATCGTCGACGACTCCGCGACGATGCGGAAGATCATCATGCGCGGCATCCGTCAGGCCGGCATCCAGAACGCCGACTTCAAGGAGGCCGGCGACGGCCTCGAGGGCATGAAGGCGGTGGCGGCCGAGAAGTTCGACCTGATCCTGTCCGACGTGAACATGCCCAACATGAACGGCCTCGACTTCGTGAAGGCCGTCGCGGACAAGCTCGGCGCTCCGCCGCCGATCGTGATGATCACGGGGGAAGGCAGCGAGGAGGTCGTCGCGCAGGCGATGTCCCGCGGCGCGAAGGGCTACCTGAAGAAGCCGTTCACGCCCGAGAAGATCCAGGAAGTGATCGGACCGTTCCTGAAGTGACGGTCGGTCCCGGCGCGAGCGGCAGCCGCCAGGAGCACGCGATGGCGACAGCGACCATGGAACCGCACCTCGTCGAGAGCCTGCAGCAAGCGGCGCAGGAGATCCTCGAGACGATGGTCTGCGTCAGCCCCGACCGGATCGAGCAGGTACCGGAGACGACGTCGACGTTCACGGCGGAGGTCGTCGGCCTGCTCGGGTTCACCGGCACGCGGACGGGCAACTTCGTGGTCCGCGCGCCGGAGCGGCTGGCGCGCGCGATGGTGGCCAGGATGCTGATGACCGAGCCCGGGCAACTCGGCGACTTCGCGGCCGCCGCCGACGGGTTCGGCGAGCTCGTCAACATGCTCAGCGGCAACTTCAAGAACGCCTGGGTCGCGCAGGGCAACCGCATGGACCTGTCGGTGCCGAACGTGATCCACCGCGGCACGGTGCACGTGGACACCGAGCACGCGGGCGCGCAGCGCACGTGCGTGCGCGTGACGATCGGCGGCGACGCGCTCGACATCGGCGTGCACTTCGAGGCGGACGGCGCGGAGTGAGGCGATGGCTGGATCCCCACTGAGACCGGGCGGCGGCAAGGAGCTCAACCGGCTCTTCGCGCTGCTGTGCGGCGCGGTCGGGGAGACGCTCGGCTCGCTGGTCGGCAGGGGGATCCAGGTCCGCCCCGGCGACGGCACGGTGCTCGACGCCGAAGCGCTGGCCGGCGCGCTCGCCAGGCCGTGCGCCGTGGCGCGCGGCGCCCTGGACAAGGGCTACGCGGGCAAGCTGCTGCTGGTCCTGTTCGACTCCGCGGACGCCGTCGCGATGGCGGGCCTGCTGATGATGACCCCCGACGAGGTCGTCCAGCAGCGCCGCGCGGCCGGCACGGTCGAAGGCGAAGCCGCCGAGGCGTTCGCCGAACTCGGCAACGTGCTGTTCTCCGGCTTCGGCAACGTGCTGCGCGACAACGTGCCCGATGCCGACGTGCGCCTGCAGGACCACGGTGTGGTCAGGCCCGGCGACGACGAGAAGCACCTGCTCGGCAGCGGCCCGCTGGTCGCGCTGCAGTTCATGCTGAAGGTCGGCGACTACCCGGAATCCACGGGCCACCTCGTGCTCGACCTCGCGACGGCCGAGGCGTGGAACAAGGGGCCGCTCGGGACGGTCCCCGAGGAACAGGTGCTGCGGGCGGCGGGCACGGCGGGCGCGCGCGTCGAGGACGACGGCATGCAGGACGTGCCCGCGGCGCCGATCCGCGGCACGCTGGCGGCGTTCGTCGTGCAGCCCGAGGTCTTCCGGATGCTGCGCCGCAGCTGCCGGCGCGTGGGCCTCGAACTGCGCCGCCACGGCAAGGCCGAGATCCCGAACCCCGCCGCGCACCGCAACGAGATCGTGATGCTCGACGTGCCGCCGGGCGAGGAGCGGCGGTTCGACTGGTGCCGCCGCATCAAGGAATTCGGCACGCCGACCAAGGTCGTGCTGATCCTGCTGCACCCGTCGCGCGCGCGCGTCGCGCAGGCCTTCCTGTCGCGCGCCGACGCGATCGTCGGTTTCCCGTGCGACGAGCAACAACTGTCGCAGAAGCTCGCCTCGATGCTCGACGACGAACCCGTGCCGACCGGGGTGGGGCCGCCGGCCGCGACGTCGTGAAGACCGCGCCGTGACCGTCGCTCACGGTTCGCCGATGCCCGGCTCGCGCGGCGCGGCGACGATCCGCCGCAGTTCGGCCTGCGTGCGCGCCGCCGACTCGACGATGCGCTGCAGCGCCTCGTGGTGCGCCGCGAGGCTGCCCTCCGCCTGCGCGAGTTCGGCCTGCACGGCGATCGTGCCGAGCAGGTTGTTGACGCGGTGCACGAGGTCGTCGAACGGCGTGTGGGCCATGGCCCCGGCACCGTAACACGGCAGCGGCCTCTCGCGACTGTCGTACGCGGCGGCCACGCTCGTGCCGCGGCGTCCGACACTTCGTTGGGGTGGCGACGGCCCCCGACCACCACCACTTGCGATCCGTGGCCTGGCATCTGCGGTGCTCCACGGACCGCGAGGATCCCCATGAAGTCGATGCCGAAGTGGCTGCTGGTCCCCCCTGCGGTCGGATTGCTGCTGGTGCTCGGGCCGCTGTCGATGCGCGGTCCGGCGGCGGCCGGCGCGGTCGACTCCGCCGCGGCCCCTGCATCGGCGGCCGACCCGGCTCCCGCACCGGCCACCGACCTGGGCAAGGAGAAGCCGGTGCGGCCGGCCCTGCAGCCGGTGCGCGGTCCCGACCTGTGGCAGGCCGGCAGTGCGCTCGCCGCCGTGCTGCTGCTCGGCACCGGCGGCGTCCTGCTGCTGCGGCGGCTGCGCGGCGGCGCCACGCCGGTCCGCGGTGCGCCGCTCGCGACGCTGCGCCAGACGCTGCGGCTGTCGTCGCGCCAGGCCGTGCACGCGATCGAGTTCGACGACCGGATCCTGCTGGTCGGCGAGCACGAACGCGGCCTCGTGCTGCTCGACAGCGGCCGGCCGCCCGAGCGCGCCGGCGACGAGGCCGAGGTGCTGGCGCGCGGCAGCGCGGCGCCCGCCGCGCCGGCCGCCGACGAGGACGGCGCCACGCCGCGCGACCTCGTGATCCCGCGCCCCGAACGGCCGGGCCCGCGCCGGCTGCCGGCGCCGCCGGTCGCCCCGGGCCAGCGCGCGACGCCGGGCCTCGGGGACTTCCGCACGCTGCTGCAGAAGGCCGGGCGCGCATGAAGCTCCTGCTCGCGCTGCTGTTCGCCGTCTGCGCCGCCGCGCTGCCGGGAAAGGCGCAGGATCCGGCACCGTTCATCGGGCCGCCCGCGCCGGCCGCGGCGCCGGCCGCAACGCCGGCGGACCCGCTGGGCCCCGGCATCACGCTCGCCGTGCGCGGCGGCGACGGGCGGCAGAACCTCAGTTCCGCGCTCGAGATCATGCTGCTGATGACGCTGCTGGCGATGGCGCCTGCGATCGTCATGACGATGACCTGTTTCACGCGCATCGTCGTCGTGCTGTCGTTCCTGAAGCGCGCGATGTCGATGCAGGATCTGCCGCCGGCGACCATCACGACCGGCTTCGCGCTGTTCCTGTCGATCTTCGTGATGCGCCCGGTGGTCGTCGACGTCTACGACCGCGCCTACGTGCCCTACGTCGAGGACCGCATCGGCTGGAGCGAGGCCGCCGGCATCGCCACGGCGCGCATGAACGAGTTCATGCTCGCGCAGACGCGCGAGGAGGACGTCGCGCTGATCCTCGAGCTGAGCCGCACGCCGCGGCCGGCGACCGCGCTCGAGACGCCGTTCCACGTCACCGTGCCGGCGTTCGTGCTCTCGGAGATCAAGACCGCGTTCCAGATGGGCTTCGTGCTGTTCCTGCCCTTCGTCGTGATCGACCTCGTGATCAGTTCGATCCTCGTGTCGATGGGCATGTTCAGCCTGCCGCCGGTCGTCGTGTCGACGCCGCTGAAGCTGCTCTTGTTCATCCTCGTCGGCGGTTGGGACCTCGTCGTGGTCTCGCTCGCCCAGAGTTTCGCCACCTGAACCCGGAGGCGCCGTGGGCCACGAAGCACTGCTCGACCTCGCCAAGACGACCCTGCTGACCGCGCTGATGGTGGTGGCACCGGCCCTGGGGGTCGGCATGGCCGTCGGCCTCGTCGTCAGCTTCTTCCAGACGGTCACGTCGCTGCAGGAACAGACCCTGACGATCGTGCCGAAGATGCTCGCCGTGCTGGCGACGATCGTGCTGCTGCTGCCGTGGATCCTCGGCACGCTGCGCGAGTTCACCGCTGCCCTGTTCGAGAACCTGGCCGCCTACGGCCAGGCCGGTTGACGGAGCGAGGCATGGACCTGCTGCTGGCCCAGGACTACGCGGCGTCGTTCCTGCTGCACTGCGTGCGGGTCGGCGCGTTCTTCGCGGTGGTCCCGCTGTTCGGGCGGCAGGTCGACGCGCTGCTGCCGCGGATCGTGCTGACGCTGTCGCTCGGCGCGGTGTTCTGGTGGGTCGGCGACCAGCGCGTTCCGGTGCCCGACAGCATGTTGGCGCTCGGCGTCATGGCGCTGCGCGAGGGCGTCGTCGGCATCGCGCTGGGGTTCGCGCTCGCGACGATGACCGCGCTGCTCCTGTCGGCCGGCGAGGTCGTCAGCGCCGAGATGGGCTTCTCGCTCGCGCGCACGATGGACCCCGAGTCGGGCGTCGACTCGACCGTGGTGTCGCAGCTGCTGCAGACGTTCGGCTTCCTGCTGCTGCTGCAGTTCGACGTGCACCACGAGGCGCTGCGCGTGCTCGAGCAGACGTTCCGGTCGTGCCGCGTCGGCGAACCGTTCGACATCGAGCCGATCTGGGCCGGCCTGCAGGCGCTGGTCGGCGGCAGCGTGATGCTCGCCGTGCAGTACGCGTTCCCGGTCCTCGGCCTGATGCTGCTGCTGTCGGTCGCCATGGTGCTGCTCGGCCGCGCGGTGCCGGCGATCAACCTGATGGAGTTCGGCTTCGCGCTGCGCGTGCTGCTCGCGCTCGGCGCCCTGGCCTGGTTCCTCGCCGAAGGCGCGCCGTTCCTGGTGTCGACCTTCGCGGCGATCCTCGACGGCGCGCGCGCCATGTTCCCGGTGTGAGCCATGGCCCTGTTCGACGACGACGGCAAGACCGAGAAGCCGACGCCGACGCGGCTGCAGGACGTGCGCAACCGCGGCGACACGCCGATGTCGCGCGAGCTCGTGCAGGGCGGCGTGCTGCTGGTCGCGGCGATCGGCTTCGCGGCCAGCGGCGAGTGGCTGCTCGAAGCGCTCGGCGCCTTGCTGCGGCGCGGGCTCGACCTCGACCTGCACGGCCGGGCCGTCGACGACGTGCCGCACGCGTGCCAGGAGATCCTGCGCGCGGTGCTGACCGTGCTGGCCCCGTTCCTGGTGCTCGTGCTCGGCCTCGTCGCGGCCACGCTGCTGCTCGGTTACGGCCAGATCGGCGTGCACTGGTCGCGCGAGGTGGTCGGCTTCAAGTTCGAGAAGTTCAACCCGTTCACCAACTGGAAGCGCTTCCTGAACGTGCAGGCGCTCGTGCGCACCGGCTTCGCCGCGCTGAAGCTCCTCGTGCTCGCCACCGTGCTGTGGCTCGTGCTCGGCGACCGCTGGCCGGCCCTGCTGCACCTGCACGAGCAGCCGTTCGCCGCCGCCGCGGCCGAGATCGGCGGGCTGGCGCTCGCGCTGCTGCTGTGGGTCGGCGCCGTCGTGGTCGCGCTGGCGCTCTTCGACCTGTTCTGGCAGCGCTGGCACTTCGAGAAGCGCAACATGATGACCCGCCAGGAGGTCGAGGACGAACGCAAGCGCACCGAGGGCGACCCGCTGATGAAGCAGCGGCAGCGCCGCGCGCGCAACGAACTGCTGCGGCAGCGCATGACCACGATGGTGCCCAAGGCCGACGTCGTGGTCGTGAACCCGACCCACTACTCGGTGGCGCTGCGCTACGACCGCAAGCGCGACGCCGCGCCGACCGTCGTCGCCAAGGGTCTCGACGAGATCGCGCTGCAGATCCGCGCGATCGCGCGGCAGCACGGCGTGCCGCTGATGGAGGACCCGCCGCTGGCGCGCGCGCTCTACCGCGCCGTCAAGGTCGGGCAGGTCATCCCCGAGAAGTTCTACCGCGCCGTGGCCGCGGTGCTGAGCCACGTCTACCGGCTGAAGGGACGCACCGCGTGATCGGAGCAACGGACCATGGCTGACCTTCGCACCGCGACCCGCCAGAACAGCCTGCTCGCGCTGTTCTTCGTCGGCGTGCTCGCCGTGATGCTGATCCCGATGCCGCCGCTGCTGCTCGACGCGCTGCTGTGCGTCAACATCACGGTGAGCCTGCTGATCCTGCTCGCGGTGCTCAACGCCGGCCGCCCGGTCGACTTCAGCACCTTCCCGAGCGTGCTGCTGTTCACGGCGCTGTTCCGCCTGGCCCTCAACGTCAGCTCGACGCGCCTGATCCTGCTGACCGGCGACGCGGGCCAGGTGATCCGCACGTTCGGCGACTTCGTCGTCGGCGGCGAGCCGCTGGTCGGCATCATCGTGTTCCTGGTGCTCGTGATCATCCAGTTCCTGGTGATCACCAAGGGCCAGAACCGCATCAGCGAGGTGACCGCGCGGTTCGCGCTCGACGCGATGCCCGGCAAGCAGATGTCGATCGACGCCGACCTCGGCGCCGGCCTGATCACGCAGGACGAGGCGAAGCAGCGGCGCCGCGCGCTGCAGGCGGAGATGGAGTTCTACGGCGCGATGGACGGCGCCGGCAAGTTCGTGCGCGGCGACGCGATCGCGGCCCTGGTCATCACCGGCATCAACATCGCGGGCGGCCTCGTGATGGCGATGGTCTACCGCGGCATGGGCCTGCAGGACGCGTTCGTCGAGTACACGATCCTGACGATCGGCGACGGCCTCGTCGCGCAGATCCCGGGCCTGCTCGTGTCGACCGCGGCCGGCATCCTGGTGACCAAGGGCGCCTCGGAGACCGGGCTCGGCCAGGAGATGGGCGACCAGGTGCTCGCGAGCGGCCGCGCGCTGCGCTTCGTGTCGCTGATCCTGACCGGCCTCGCGCTGCTGCCGGGCATGCCGACGCTGCTGTTCCTCGCGATCGCGACCGTGCTGTTCGTCTACGCGGCGAACGTCGAGCGCCTGCGCGACCGGGCCGAGGCCGAGCGGCAGCAGGCGGCCGCGGCGCAACCCGAGGGGGCCGACGCGGGCCAGCCCGCCGAGGAACTGCTCGGCGTCGACCGCCTCGGCATCGAGATCGGCTACCGCCTGATCGGCCTCGTCGAACCGGGCCGCCACGGCGGCCTGCTGGACCACGTCCGCTCGCTGCGGCGCCAGTTCGCGCAGGGCCTCGGCCTCCTGCTGCCGCCGATCCGCGTGCGCGACAACGTGCAGCTCGACCCCAACGCCTACCGCGTCCTGCTCGGCGGCCAGGAGATCGCGCGCGGCAGCCTGCGCGCGGGCCAGTACCTCGCGATGGACCCGTCGGGCCGGGCGCAGCCGGTCCCCGGCGTCGAGACCGTCGAGCCCGCCTTCGGCCTGCCGGCCCGCTGGATCGCCGAGAGCGAGAAGGACCGCGCCGAGGTGCTCGGCTACACGGTCATCGACGCCGCCTCGGTGCTCGTGACCCACGTCACCGAGGTGCTCAAGAAGGTCGCCGGGGAGCTGCTCTCGCGCGACGACGTGAAGCAACTGGTCGACAACCTCAAGAAGGTCGCGCCCGCGGTCGTCGAGGAACTGATCCCGCAGCACCTCTCGCTGGGCCAGGTGCAGCGCATCCTCGCCGGGCTGCTCAAGGAGGGCGTGCCGATCCGCAACCTGCAGACGATCCTCGAGGCGCTCGCCGACGCGTGCCTCGAGACCAAGGACGGCCGCCAGCTGACCGAGCACGTGCGCGCCCGCCTCGCGCGCACGATCGTCGAGCCGCACCTCGACCCGGCCGGCACGCTGCACGCCGCGTTCCTCGACCCCGACCTCGAGCGCAACCTCGCCGAGGCGCTGGCCGGCAACGACGGCGTCGCCAACCTGCCCGCGGGCTTCCTCGGCCGGTTCGTCGACCGCACGGCCGAGGCGCTCGCGCAGATGGCGAAGAGCGGCCGCGACCCGGTGCTGGTCACGCGCGCGAACCTGCGCCCGTTCCTCGCCGAAGCGATCGCGGGCGTGATCCCCAACGCGGCGGTCCTCTCCTACCAGGAGACGACGCCGGCGAAGAAGGTCGAGACCACCCAACGCATCGCCGTCGCCAGCTGACCAGGACGAAGCCATGCTGCTGAAACGAATCGAGAAGAAGACCCTCGCCGAGGCCCTCGAGGCCGTGCGCACCGAGTGCGGCGCCGACGCGCTCGTCGTCGAGACCAGGCCGACGCGCACCGGCTTCCTGGTCGTCGCGGCGCGCCCCGAGACCCGGCTGCCGCAGCAGCCGGCCACCGCGCCGCCGCTGCTGCGCTGGACGCGCGGCTTCCAGCCGCTCGCCGCCGCGGCCGCCGACTTCGGCGTCTCGGCCACGGTCCTGCACGCCGTCGAACGCGCGCTGCTCGGCACGAAGGTCGACCTGTCGCGGCCCGGCGACCCGGCGCTGCCGAACCTCGCCGCGCGCGTGCTCGCGGCCCTGGTGCACGAGGCGCCCGGATTCGAGAGCACCGATCCACGGTTCCGCGTGCAGGCCCTGGTCGGCCCGACCGGCGTCGGCAAGACGACGACGCTGGCGAAACTCGCCGCGCGCGCGCAGGGCCGCGGCGAGTCGATCGCGATCCTGACGCTGGACACCTACCGCGTCGCGGCGGTCGAGCAGCTGCGCGCCTTCGCCGACCTGCTCGGCGCGCCGTTCGCCGTGGCGTTCACGACGACCGACCTGAAGCGCCTGCTCGCCGAGCACCGCGCGTGCGACCGGATCTTCGTCGACACGACGGGCCGCAGTCCGCGCGACCGCGACGCGCTGCCGGCGCTCGAGGGCAACCTGCGCGCGGCCGGTGCGGCCGTGCTGCTGTGCCTCGCGGCGGGCACGCACGCGCGCGACGCCCGGCTCGTGCTGGACGCCTACGAAGGGCTCGGCCTGGAGGCCGTGTGCCTGACGAAGTGGGACGAGACGGTGGCGCCGGGCGAAGCGCTCGCCGCGGTGGTCGAGCGCGGGCTGCCGTTCTCGCACCTGTGCATCGGGCAGGAGGTGCCGGCGGACATCGTGGTCGCGCAGGGCATGGAGATCGCGCGCGCGGTGTTCGCGCGGCTGGCTGCGGGGGCGGCGGCATGAGTGCCACCGTGGATCGGCAGGCCCGCGGGCTCTTGCTGCCGCGCCCACCGGCCGCGCCGGCCGCGCCGGTGGCGCCGCGCCGGACGCCGTGGCTCGCGGTCGCCGGCGCCAAGGGCGGCGTCGGCAAGACGACGCTCGCCGTGAACGTCGCGCTGCTCCTCGCGCGCGAGGGCTACCGGGTGTTGCTCG
>VGXW01000076.1 GCA_016873195.1 Planctomycetota bacterium
CCCCTCGCCGAAGTCCGCGGGGCCCCGGATGCCCCAGCGCTCGAACACGAGCGCGGCCATCGGGCCGAACTGGTCCGCGGCGTATTCGCGGATGCCGCCCAGCAGTTCGGGGCCGCCGACGTGCCGTTCCTCGCCGCTGAGCTGCTCGCGCCCGAGCTGCGACATCGTGTAGTCGAGCGCGTCGAGCACGAAGTAGTAGGCGTTGCGCGAGAACCGGCTGTCCTTGCGGCGAACGTTCTGGATCTTCTCTTCGAGCAGGTCCTGTTCAGGTGCAGCCATCGAAACGGTTCCTCCGACGACACGCTGATGCAGCGTTGGTATCGGCTGTTCTGGAACCGCCCTTGAGTGCGCACGAGTGACCGCTCGCGAACACGCCCCCCCGCGGCGACCGCCGGGCTAGCGCGCATCGAACTGCAGCAGGCAGGCGGCGAGCACCTGCACCGGCGGGATCGACAGGTCGAGATCCCGTTCGGCCGCCAGCGTGAGTTCGAGCCACGAAGCCCATGGTTCCGCGATGCCAGAAGGGTAGGAAGCGCCGCCGGCCGCCGCAAGGGCGTCGCGCCGCGCGCGCAACTCCGCGCGCAAGAGCCACAGGAACTCGCGCGCGCGATCGATCTCCTGCCGGCGCTCCTCGACGCCCTCGAGCAAAGCACTCGCGGTCGCGACCGGCCGCAAGCCCTTGTTGCCCGCCAGCATCGCGAGCACGAGATCGTGGAGCTGTACCGTACGTTCGGTGCAGGCGGAGAGCCCGCGGCCGAGGCTGCCGCGCGCGAGCGCGGTCGCGCGCCCGGCCAGCTCGGCGCGCTCCGGCAGCCGGCGCAGGATTTCGCGGCCGACGGCCTGCTCGTCGAGCGGCAGCACGCGCAGGCGCTGCACGCGCGAGCGCACGGTCGGCAGCAACCGCTCCGGCGTCGCGGCCTCGAGCAAGAGGAACGTGTCGGCGCCGGGCTCCTCGAGCGTCTTCAGCAGCGCGTTCTGCGCGGGCTCGGCCATGCAGTCCGCGTCGTCGATGCGCAGCACGCGCGCGCGGCCTTCGACCGCGTGCCGCGCCAGTGCCGCCTGCGCGGCCCGCACCTGGTCGACCGAGATCACGTAGAAGCTCTTGCCGACGTCCTGGTTCGCCTTGCGGTCCTGCTCGTCCTGCGCGCGCTCGAGCACGTGCACGTCGGGGTGCAGGTCGGCGGCGATCCGCGCGCAGGTGCGGCACGCGCCGCACGGCCCGTGCTGGTCGAGTTCCGACGGGCACAGCAGCGCCGCGGTCAGGTAGCGCGATGCCGTCGTCTTGCCGGTGCCCGGGCCGCCTTCGACGACCAGCGCGTGCGGCAGGTCCAGGGTGCGCGCGCGCGCGAGCCAACCGGCGAACACGTCGCCCTGGCCCAGCGGCACCTCGAGCCGCGGCGGCGGCTCCGGCGCCGCCGCCCGCCCGTGCCGGCCCGTCTCGCGCACCCAGCGCGCCGTCATGGCAGGAGCCTGCCGACCAGCGCGCGCAGCGACGCCTGCACGCTCGGGAACGGCCAGGCCGAGTCGACGACGGCCGCGCGCACCTCGCCGGCCGCCGCGCGCAGGAACCCCGCGCGCACGCGGTCGTGGTAGCCGTCGCCGCGCGCCTCGAACCGGTCGCCCGCGCGCGCCTGCCGCCGCGCCGCGGCCAGCGCCGGCGGCACGTCGAGCACGAAGATCGCGTCCGGCAGCACCGGGCCGTGCACGCGCCGCGTGAGGTCGAGCAGCCATTCGACGTCGAGCGCGTCGCCGCCGCCGCGCCCCGGCGCGATGCCCTGGTAGACCACCGTCGACAACCAGCAGCGTTCCGCGACCACCGTGGTGCCCGCGCGCACGGCCGGCGCGATCACGTCGGCGACCAGCTGCGCGCGCGCCGCCGAGAACAGCAGCGCCTCGGCGACCGGCTGCAGTTCGCCGGTGCGCGGCGACAGCAACAGCTGCCGCAGCGCCTCGCCGACCGGCGTCGAGCCCGGTTCGCGCACGTGCAGCACGCGGTGGCCCAGCCCGCCCAGCCACTCGCACAGCGCGCGCGCCTGGGTCGACTTGCCGCAGCCGTCCGGGCCCTCGAGCACCAGGTAGCGGCTCACAGCAGGCCCTCGACGAGCTGGCGCAGCTCTGCCGAGCGCGCGAGTTCGCCCTCGAGCGAGCGCACCAGGTAGCTGACGGCCGCGCGCGTGCGGCCGCCCAGGAACCGACCGACCTCGCTGCCGGTGAGGCCCTGCTGCAGGCACAACATCGCGAGCACCTTGCGCGCGCGGCTCAGCGCGCGGCCCTGGCCCTTGCCCGGCAGCGCCGCGGCCGCGACGGCGAACCGGTCGGCGACGCGGTCGCGCAGGTTCGCGAACACGCGCGCCGGGTCGATCAGCTCCAGGTACCTCGGCGGCAGCGCGGCGCCGCGCGCCTGCGCCCAGGCGGCGCGCAGTTCGGCGAAGTTGCCGTCGCACCGGGCCGCCAGCGCCTCGACGAAGGCCGCGCGGCCGTTGCGCGACCGCACGCCCTCGAGCGCACGCAGGTAGCGCAGCCGGCCGAGCGGCCCCGGCCGCTCGATCCGCGTCACGAAGCCGGCCAGGAACTGCGTGCCGAGCGACGGGTCGAGTTCGCGCACCTCCTGCGGGTGCCAGCGCGACGCCAACAGGGTCGGCGAACGGTGCTGTTCGCGGCCCCGCAGCACGGCAGCCAGGAACAGCTGCAGCTTCGGCTTGCCGGCGATCCGGTGCACCTCGTCGATCACCAGCGGGCGGTCCTCGAGCAGTTCGCCGCGCAGCTGGTCGACGCGGTCCTCCTGGTGCGCGCACTGGAACGCCTTCAGCAGGCCCGGTGCGTCGAACCACAGCGGCTTCTGCGGGTGCATCTCGCGCCACCAGCGCAGCAGGAAGGTCTTGCCGACGCCCGGCGCACCGTGGAAGAAGAACAGGTTCGACGGCAGCGAGCGCCCGGTCGCGAGGCTCCGCAGCACCAGCTGGGCCGTGCGGTTCTTGTCGTCGACGACCGGCTGCTGCGGCGACACCTCGAGGCGGTCGAACCGGTCCGGCTCGCGGCACTGCAGCTCGACCAAGAGCGGCGTGCCGATCTCCGCCGACAGCAGTTCCTGCAGCAGCGGCCGGTACAGCGCGCGCACGCGGTCCGCGACGAGCCGCGTCGGCGCCTCGAGGTAGACCGTGCCGCGCTCCATCAGCACCGGCCGCAGCCCCTGCAGCCACGCCTCGAAGGCCGCCTCGCCCGCGCGCTGCCGCAAGGCAGCCCGCACGCGCGTCCAGCCGTCCTCGAGCACGGGCAACATGGTGGGATCGGTACCCGCGGCCAACTCGACCGCGGCGCGGCACCCTATCCGGTCACCGCCGCCGCTGCCACTGCTGTTGCAGCTCGCGCGCGTCGGCCGCCGCCTCCGTCGCGGGCGTCTCGCGCAGGAGCCGTTCGAGCAGTTCGAGCGCGCGCGCGGGGTCGCCCGCACCGTGCCGCAGCCGCGCCGCGCGCAGCCAGAGTCCCGCGCGTTCGCCGAGTTCCGCGGGGTCCGTCGGCAGGCGCGCTTCGACCTCGCGCTGCAGCGTGCGGCGGTCGAGGTTCGGCGGCACGGCGGCCGCGACCTCGAACTCGAGCGCGGCCTGCAGCGGCTGCCCGAGCGCCTCGTAGGCCTCGCCGAGCAGCACGTGCAGGTCGCGCTGGAACGGATCGATGCGATTGCACTCGATCAGGTAGCGCAGCTCCTCGGCGCGGTCGCCGGCCTCGCGCGCGAACCCGGCCAGCGTGAAGCGCGGCGTGAACGCGCGCGCCGTGCGCGCGCAGTAGGTCTTCATCTCCGCCTGCGCGCGCGCGCGGTCGCCGCGGTCGCGGTAGAGCCGCGCGAGCCGCAGTTCGGGCGCCGTCGCCTGCTCGGTGCAGCCGGGCCAGCAGTCCTTGGCGCGCCGGTACATCTCCGCGGCGCCCTCGTCGTCGCCGGCCGCGCGCAGCGCATCGCCGCAGCGGATGCGCGAGTCGAAGTCGTCGGCGCCGCCGGCGAAGCCCGCGCGCCAGAGATCGATCGCCGGACCGGTCTCCCGGCGCCGGTGCAGCAGTTCCGCGCGCACGAGCTTCGCCTGCGCGTGCCCGGGATCCAGCCGCAGCAACTCGCCGAGCCAGCGGCCCGCGTCGACCGGATTGTCGCGCTGCAGGTTGGCCCATGCGAGATCGACACGTACCTGCAGGTTGCCCTGCTCGCGCCGGGCCCGCGCCAGCAGGCCCTGCAGCGCCGTGTCGTCGAAGCGCGGCACGAGGCGCATGCCGCGCAGCTTCTGTTGTTCGATGTACTGCAGCAGCTGCGCGTCGACGCGGGCCGACGACACGCCCAGCGCCCGCTGGAACGCCTCCTCGGTGTCGAGGTCCTCGCCGAACGCCTGCAGCAGTTCGATCGCCTTGCCGAACCCGTGTTCCCTGGCGATCAGCTCGACGATCAGCCCGCCCTGGTAGTAGCCGAACAGGATGCGCGGCCCGCGGAACAGCCGGTTCAGCAGCTGGATCGGCGGGATGTCGCGGTTGCGGAACGCGTCGAACAGCTCGCGGTCCATGCCGCGTTCCCAGGCCGGATCGCGCTGCTTCTCCTCGTAGACGGAGAAGCCCTCCGTGAGCCAGCGCGGCACGCGGTGCCGGCTGAGCCCGAGCGTCAGCACGTGCGCGTACTCGTGCCACAGCGTCGCCTCCCACATGAAGTCCTGCTGCCGCAGGTCCGCGTCGACCGGCGACACCAGCGTCAGGAACGTGCCGAAGCAGGCGCCGAGCGCCCGGAAGCCGCGGAAGCCGATCGTGCGCACCGAGAAGTCGTCCCACGTGTGCAGCACCTCGACCACGACCGGCCGATCGGGCCGGTGCCCGTACTTGGCGCCGAGTTCCTCGGCGGCGCGCAGCGCGACCGGCAGCAGGTACGCGCGCAGCACCTCGGCGTCGTCGCGGTGCAGGTGCACGGCGAACCGGTCGTTCTCCACCACCGTGTACTCGCTCTCGAGCAGTTGCTGCGCCGCGAGCGCGTTGTTGCGCCAGGGGTTCACCAGCCCCGGTTCGAGCGCCTTGCTGCGCTCGAGCAGTTCCCGGGCACGCCGGCCCTCGCCCGTGTAGATCAAGGCCTTGGCCATGCCGTGCTGCGACGGCACGTCGTCCGGGGCCGCCTGCAGCGCCGCGGCGTAGAACGGCAGCGCGTCGGCGAACCGGTAGAGCGCGACCAGGTGGTCGGCCAGCACGCGGTCGCAG
The DNA here is from genome assembly GCA_016873195.1 of Planctomycetota bacterium. Lineage (GTDB taxonomy): Bacteria > Planctomycetota > UBA1135 > UBA1135 > UBA2386 > VGXW01. The sequence goes on from VGXW01000076.1 coordinate 5,218, forward strand.
TCGGGCTGGCCCGGGTCGCCGGCGAGCGCCCGCGCGCGGAACGAAGCGTAGGCTTCCTGGTCGTGCTGCAGCCAGGCCGCCGCCGCGCGGTGGCACAGGGCCTCGCGGTCGTTCGGGTCGATCGCCAGCGCCTCGTCGAGGCGCTCGGCCGCGGCGCGGTACCGCCGGTCGTCGAGCACGGCGGCCGCGCGCAGGACCAGCGCCCCGACGCTGCGCGGGTTGCGCAGAAGCGCGCGGTCGAGGAACCGTTCGGTCTTGGCGGGATCGAGCGCCGGGTTGGCGCTGCGGATCCGGTACATCGCCAGCAGTGCCGCCTCGTCGTCGCCGTGGGCCTCCAGCACCTTCGCCAGGTCCTTCTCGCCGCTCGGGAACCCCATCGCCTCGCCGTAGGCCTCGAACTTCAGGATGCCGAGCGTCGTGCGCGCCTCCGGGCGGTCCTTGGCCAGCGCGAGGCTGTCGACCAGCGCCTGGCTCGCGGCCTCGAGGTTCGCGCGCCCGCCGAGCCGCCACAGCGAACGGCCGAGGAACGCCAGCTGCAGTCCGTCGGCCGGCCGCGGCGCCTCGGCGTTCTGCTGCCACAGCGCGCGCGCGTCCTTGCGCCGCCCGGCGCGCCAGCACAGTTCGCCGAGTTCGTGCCGCGCCTGCACGTCGGCCGCATCGCGCCGCACGAGTGCCTCGAGCAGCGCGATGCCGGCTTCGTACTGGCCGAGCCGGCCGTGCACGCGCGCGAGCAGCAGCGCCGCTTCGCGCGGCGCGCGGAGCGCGTCCCCGAGCGCCAGCAGCTCGTCGCGCGCCTCCTCGTAGCGGCCCGTGCGCTGCGCGACGTCGCACTGCAGCACCCGCGCGCCCGCGAGCGTCGCCGCGCCGGGCCGCGCGCCCTCCGGTTCCTCCTGCGCGGCGTCGAGAACGTCCTGCGCCAGCGCTTCGGCGGCCGACAATTCGCCCTTCTGGAGCTTCTGCCGGGCCTCGACGAGCATGGCCGCGTACTCGTCGTCGTGCGGCTCCTGGGCGCGCGCGGGCAGCAGGGACAACAGCACCGCGGCGAACGCGCCGGCGTGGGGAAGGTGGCCGATCATCGGCGACACCATACTGCCGGCGGCGCGCCGTGGGACCCCGTCGCGCGCCAGCACCCGTTCGCCGGTCCGCCCTGGAGTCTCGCCGCGTCGCAGCGCGCGGGGATTCAGTAGTCGTTGCGCACCAGCACGCCGTTGCTGGTGTCGATCGGCGTGCCCGGCGCGGCGAGGTCGCACGCGAGCACCTGCGTCGCGACCTGCAGTCCGGGCCACGGCGGCAGGTAGAGCGTGTACTGGCCGAAGCCGAGCCCGTCGACGGCCACGAACACGTTCGCGTCGAGCGACTGGCGCAGGAGGCAGTTCTGCCACGGTGCCGGCAGCGGCAGCGCGGTCTGCTGGAAGCCGAACATCGCGAAGCCGAGCGCGTTCGGCGCCGCGCCGGCGAAGCCGAGCGTCGCGAGCCAGCCGCCGCCGGACGGCGCCAGCGTGCCCTGCAGCGCCAGCGTCTGGCACGGGCTGCCGTAGGCGATCGCCGACGCGGTCGGCACGAGCCCCAGGTAGTCGGCGAGCGCGCGGCCGAGCTGCGCGCCGCACAGCCGCCAGTCGGCCTCCGCGTTCCACGACCCCGCGGCCGGTCCCTGGCCGTAGGTGCCCTCGAAGGTGATCGCCATCACCGGCCGCTGGAAGGCCGGCGCGCCGGTCCAGGCCGCGACCGCGGACCAGCGGTCGTGCATCATCGACTCGACGAACGGCCGGGTCGGCGCGCCCGCGCTGCTGCTCTGGGTCGTGCCGAGGGCCACGAACGGGCTCGCCGCGCGGAAGGCCGCGATCCACTGGCCCTCGAGCGCGTGGACCACCGGCAGCACGCCCGAGTTGTTCGTCACCGGGTTCCAGTTCGGGTTCGCCGTGTGCTGGAAATGGAACGGGAAGGAGATGTTGTGCGAGCTGTGCAGGTTCAGCAGCACGGTGATCGGGTTGCTGCCGGGCGCCTGCGGCGTGCCCATGTGCCCCTCGATCGCCGTGCGCAGCGCGACGATCTCCGGCACGGTGCTCGCGTAGGGCGCGGCCCAGCTCTCCTCGAGGTTGACCGAGCCCGCGTTGACGCGGTAGTTGCCGAGCGCCGTGCCGTCCGGGTTCGCCATCGGCACCACGTCGACGATCGCGCGGTCGAGCAGCAGTTCGGCCCAGGGATCGCCCGAGCCGAGCCAGGCGGCCAGGCCTTCCACGGCGAAGAAGCTCGTCGTCTCCGCCGGGTGGATGCCCGCGTGGATCCAGATGCGCTGCTTCTGCGCGTCGGGCACGGCGACGTCGGTGAACTCGACGCAGTGGATCGGCCGGCCCTGCACCGAGGTGCCGAGCACCGTGACGGCGCGCACGCGCGGGTGCGGGGCCAGGCTGGCGACGAACGCGTCCTTGCGCGTCACGGTGTACGGGAAGTACTTCGCCAGGCGGATCGTGGTCACGCCGGGCGGGGTCACCAGCGTGAAGCGGTGCGAAGTGCCGGTCGGCTGCGTCGGCACGGCGCTCGTCGGGCAGCGCGCGTAGGCCCCGAACGTCGCGCCGCCGTCGGTCGACCAGGCCCACACCGGCAGGATCACGTCCGAGTAGCCGGCGTTGTTGACGGTGACCACCAGCGTGTTGCCCGCGGCCGCGAGGTTCCCGATCTGGCAGTGCCACCAGCGCCGGTAGCTCGTGGGCAGCGACGGGTTGCCGTTGTCGTTCTCCATGGTCAGCGTGACCTGGAACGACGTGCCGCCGGCCGGCGTCACGCTCGCGGAGCGCAGCCGCATCGTCTCGCCCGCGAAGGTCACCTGCGGCGTCTGCGCCGCGGCGGCGAGCAACAGGGTCGACAGCGCGGCGGCGGCGGGGAGCGGTCTCGGCATGCGGTCACGTTCCCCGCGGCGGGGCGGTGCGTCAACGGGCCGCGCCGCGCCCGGACCACGCCGCAGGGGATCCGGCGGCCCGCGCCGGGGCGAAGCGGCCATGCCAAGGGCGGCGGCCGCTACAGCCCCTCGAACCCGGCGATCGCCGCGCGCACGTCGTCGGGGATCGGCCGCGGGCGCATGGCCGCGTCGACGAACACCAGCGTGGCGTTCGCGCGCACCAGGACCTGCTGGTCGGCCGCGACCTCGTAGTCCATCGTGAAGCTGCTGGTGCCGAGCGAACCCACGCGCGCCGAGACCTCGATCTTCGCGCCGAGCCGCCCCGGGCGCAGGAACTCCAGCGCCGCCTTGGCGACCAGGAACGGCACCTTGCGGTCGGGCAGCAGCCCCAGGTGGTCGAAGTAGAGGAAGCGGGCCTGCTCGATCAGGCTCAGGTAGACGGCGTTGTTGACGACGCCCTCGGAGTCGACGTCGACCCAGCGCAACGGCACGTCGGCGACGAAGCGGTAGAGCATCCGTGCTATCGTGCGCTGGACGGGCTCGGGAATCGACCACCAGCCGGAGCGATCCCGCCCCTCGTTCGTCCGTGCGCCCGACCATGACCCCCCCACCCTGCTCGCGCCTGCCCCTGCTCGCCGCCCTGCTGCTCGCCGCCGTCGCCGCCGCCCAGGGCCCCGAAGGCCTGCGCGCGCGCGGCAGCGTGCTGCCGGTCGTCGAGACCGATGCCAGCGACCGCGACCTGCGCATGACCCCGGTCGTGCGCGCCGTGCAGCGCGCCGCCGACAGCGTCGTCAGCATCTACCTGCAGGCGCCGGGCCGCCGCGCGCCGATCACCGCGGGGCAGGGTTCCGGCGTGATCCTCGACGACTCGGGCCTCGCGATCACGAACTGGCACGTCGTCGCGAGGGCGCTCGACAGCGGCGAGCGCGGCGTCACGCTCGGGGTCGAGGCGCGCCTGCGCGACGGCCGCGTCCGCAAGGCCCAGGTGCTCAGTACGTCGCGGCGCCACGACCTCGCGCTGCTGCAGCTGCGGCTCGAGAACGGCGAGAAGGTCAAGCCGGTCGAGATCGGCCGGTCCAGCGACCTGATGATCGGCGAGACGTTGCTCGCGATCGGCAACCCGCAGGGGCACGCGAACACGGTCACCAGCGGCGTGCTGTCGGCGATCGGCCGCGAGATCCGCGTCAGCGGGCCCGACGGCAGCGAACTCGCCTTCGACAACCTGCTGCAGACCGACGCCGCGATCAACCAGGGCAACAGCGGCGGGGCGCTGCTCGACATCACCGGCAAGCTGGTCGGCATCAACAACGCGGTGGCGGCGAACGCCGAGAACATCGGCTTCGCGATCCCGATGGACGTCGTGCGCGAGGTGTTCGAGAAGGAGCTCGTGCAGAGTTCGAGTTTCGCGACCGCCGCGGACTCGGCCTGGCTCGGCATCGAGGTCGCCGATCGGGAAGGCAGAGTCGTGGTGTCGGACGTGCTGCGCGGCGGCCCGGCCGAGAAGGCGGGCATCGCCGCCGGCGACGTGATCGTCAAGCTCGGCGACCAGCCCGTGCGCTCGGGCCTCGACTACCAGCGCCACCTGATCGACGCGCGCGTGGCGCAGCCGTTCCCGATCCTGGTGCGGCGCGGCGACGCCGAGGTGCGGCTCGTGGCCGCGCCGACCTCGGCGACCGTGGGCGCCATCCTGCGCTTCGTCGGCGCCGAGTTCGAGGAAGTCGACGCGCGGGCGGACGCGGAACTGCTGCGCAAGGCCACGCTCGCGGTCTACCGCCGCAGCGGGCTCGGCCGCGTCGTGATGCTGCCGTCGACGCTGCGCGTGGCCGCCGTGCTGCCCGGTTCGCCGGCCGAGGCGCTCGGCCTGCGCGCCGGCGATGCGCTGGTCTCGGTGTCGCTGGTGGCCGGCTACCGCGAGCGCGAGCAGCCGGTGCTGTCGCTGCGGGACCTCGCGTTCGTGCTGCAGCAGCACGCGGGGCGCAGTCTGCGCGTCAACGTGCTGCGCGACGACGACGAGCTGGTCGGCACGCTCGACGTGCGGCCCGCGAACGGTCGCTGACCCGTCAGCGCCACACCCAGGTGCACCGCGCGACCATCGTGAACGAGGTCGCGAGGTCGAGGTCGTCGAGGCGCGGCACCTCCGCGACCGCCTCGCGCACGGTGCCGCGGCGCAGCAGCCGCCGCAGGTCGGCGGGCGGGAACGCCTCGAGCAGCAGCAGGGCCTCGGGCATCCCCACGGCGCGGTGTTCGGCGTCGCGGCCCCGGCCCAGGCGCCAGTGCACGGGCAGCCCGGACCGCTGCGTGCCGATCCGGTCGAGCAGGCCCTGCCGGACCGCCTGCACGTGCGCGGCGATCGTCGGGTCGGGCCGCCGGTCCAGATGGGCCTGCAGGGCCGGCACGACGATGCCGCCGGTGATCCAGGCCCGTTCGAGGTAGTCGCCACCGCCGAGTTCGCCTTCGCCGAAGCGGTAGGTGCGCAGGCCCGCGTGAAAGCGCCGGTCGATCGACGCGGCGAGACGGTCGGCGGCCGCTGCGACCGCAGCGTCGGGCGACACGGCGAGGAACGACTCGAGTTCGAGCAGCGGCCAGGCGTAGTCGCGCGCGAGTTCCTGCCTGCCCTCGCCCGAGGGCGGGTGCGCGGCGAGGCCGCGCGCGATCGCCGCGGCCACGCCGATCAGCCCGTCGTCGGCGGTCAGGAGACCCACGTAGAGCAGCCCCTGCAGCCACGCGTGGCCGGGGTCCGGCACGCCGGTGCGGTGGCCGGGACCGTGCGGGAACGGCAGGCCCGTGCGCAGGTCGAGGTCGTGGTCGGCGAGGTGCACGGCGGACCGCTGCGCCTGCGCGAGCGCGTCCGCCGAGCCGTCCGCGAGGGCGAGCCGCAGCAGCGCCAGCGCCGTGTCGTACTCGAGGTTGGTCACGGTGCCGTCGCCGCGCGCGTAGTCGCCGGCCCCGAGCGCGCCGGGCAGTTCGCACAGCCGCGGGCGCGCCAGTGCGAGCTGCCGCCGCACCGGTTCGCCGAGCCGGCCGCCGGGCGGCAGCAGGCCGGCGGACACCAGGAGCCGCCGCGGCAGGTGCACGGCCGGGGCAGCGCGCAGCGCCGGGGCTCCGCCGAGCACGACCGTGCGCGCTTCGCCGGCGGCGTAGGGCTCGCCGCCGACGATGCAGGCGGCATGGAACACGGTGCGCGCAATCTCGTCCTCGCTGCCGTCGCACCAGCGCCACCGCACCGAGGTCAGCCGGCCCTCGGGCAGCGCGCGTTCGGCCTGCTCGCGCACGAAGGCCGGCCCCCGCCCGTCCGGGCAGGCGGGCGCGCCGCCCGCGGCGATGCGCGCGCGCTGGCCCGCGCCGGCGATTCCGATCTCGACCCAGACCGGATCCGGCGCCAGCCCGCCGACCGGCAGCCGCCGCCACTGCAAGGCCCCGGGGCCCTCGAGCCGCAGGCCCTGCGCCACCGCCGCGGCCGGCAGCGGCACGCCCAGGCGCACCGGTGCCCCCGCGGTGGTCAACACGAGCAGGGCCTGCACGCCGCACACGAACGTCGTCGCCATGCCGCTCTGTGTCGCGGACCCCCGCGCCGGTTACACGGATTCCGCGGAATCCGCGGCAACTGCGCCTCAGTCGTGCCACACGCTGGCGAACAGCCGGCCGCCGTGCACGAGCCAGTGCCGGAAGCTGTCGTGGTAGGGCGCACGCAGCTCCGCGTCCGCCTGGGCCGGTTCGAGCCAGCGCACCGCCTGCACCTCGTGGCCCGCGACCGGCTCGCCGGGCGCGACCTCGACGGCGAAGAAGAACGACCGCCACGCCCAGCGCCGCACGCCGGCAGAGCGCCGTTCGCCCTCCTGCACGAACAGGAACCCGGGCGTCCCGACCACGGCGAGCCCGGTCTCCTCGCGCACCTCGCGCACCAGCGCCTCGGCGAGCAGTTCGCCGGCTTCGACGCGGCCGCCGGGCAGGTCCCACGTGCGAACCGTCGCGCCGCCGATCGTGCGGTCGTTGCCGACGAACAGGATCGCCGAACCGCGCCGGATCACCGCGAACGCGCCGAGGAAGTCGCCGTCCATCGCCGCATCGGACGGCCCGGCCGCACGCGGCACAAGCGGTCAGGGCAGGCCGGGAGCCGGCGCGGTCAGCCTCGGGCGTCCCGGTAGGCGTCGAGCAGCTGGCGCGCGACCGCGGCCGGCGCGAAACGACCGAGCGCGGCGCGCCCGGCATCCGCGTGCGCCGCGGCCAGCTCCGGCTCGGCCAGCAGCCGCCGCGCGGCCGCGAGCAGCCCGGCCGGCCCGGCCCCGGGCGGCACCAGTTCACCGCCGCCAGCGACCAGCACGTCGCGCACGCCGGGCACGTCGTAGCCGACGACCGGCAGGTCGGCCGCGAACGCCTCGACGGCGACCAGCGGGCAACCTTCGCGCACGCTGGGCAGCACCAGCACGTCGTAGGCGGCGAGCCAGCGGCCGACGTCGGCCCGCGCACCGCAGAGCCGCACGCGCCCGGAGGCCGCCGCAGCGAGCGCCTCGAGGCGGCCCCGCTCCGGACCGTCGCCGTAGACGTCGCCGCGCCACTCGGGCCCGGCCGCGACCATCGCGACGAAGTCCTGCACGCGTTTGATCGGCACGAGCCGGCCGATGCAGACGCAGCGCCGTTCCTGGGGCAGGAAACCCAGCGCCTCGCGCGCCGCCGCTCGACCCAGGCCCCGCTCGACCGCCACGGCGGGCGGCACCACGGTGAACCGCTCCGCCGGCGCGACGCCCGCCGCCGCGAGTTCCGCGGCGCAGCTCGGGCTCACCGCGAACAGCAGGTCCGTGCGCGCCGCGAGGGCCGCTTCGATCCGCGCCAGCGCCCACGAGGACAGCCGCCCGAAGTAGTCCTGCAGCACGTGGCCGTGGAACGTGTGCGCGACCAGCGGAGCGCCCGCGCGGAACGCCGCGCGCCGGCCGAGCCAGCCGGCCTTGCTCGTGTGCGTGTGCACCACGTCGGGCCGGAACGTGCGCAAGAGCCGCGCGAGGTCGCGCGACGCCGCGCGGTCGCCGAACGGCGAGAAGCCGCGCCGCAGCGCCGGCAGCGGCACGAACCCGCGCGCCTGCACTCCCGCCGCCAGCGCCTCGTCGAGTCCGACCGCCGGCACGCCGGCCGCGGCCGGCGACAGTTCCGCCTCGCTGCGGTCGACCTGCCCGGTCACGAGCAGCGTCGCGACGCCGAGCGCCTCGTGCGCGTGCCACAGCGCCACGGCCTGCCGCGTCGGGCCGCCGAGGTTGGGCCGCGTGAGCACGCGCATCACGCGCATCTGCACCCTGCCTGCCGCCGCGGGCCGTCCATGCGCGCGGCATCATGCGCGCGATCAGCCCACGATGTCGAGCCAGCGCAGCAGGTAGAGGTGCCAGCCGAGCAGCAGCGCGTAGCCGCCGAGCACGGCCCACAGCCCGATCCGCGCGGGGCGGAAGTTCTTCGTCAGCACGAGGAACCCGCAGCACAGGCCGATGCCCAGCGTCTTGAAGCCGAGGAACAGCCAAGGATGGCCGCCGAGGTCGAACAGGGCCTGCACGAAGGGGTTCAGCTCGGTGCCGCCGTGCGCGAGGAACAGCAGGGTGAACCACGCGTCGAGCAGGTTCAGCGCGACGATCGCGAGCACCAGCAGCAGGATGCGCGGGCCGTGCACGTCGACGAACGAGCCTTCGCGTTCCTCGGCGCGGCGCGCCGTGCGCCGCCTGCCGCCGAACAGCGCGTAGCGGCTCCACATCGTCGTCGGCTGCCGCCGCCGGTCGGCGCGCACGCGGCGCTCGGCGGCGAGGTCGGCGGGGACTTCCGGTAGGTCCCGGACCTGCACAGTGGGTTCGGCGGAGGTGGTCACGCGACCATACTCTACCCCGTCCGCCGCAACCTGCTTGCGCCGCGCCGTGCCCGCGCGCCGAAGCGCCCGTGGCACCGCGCCGCCGCGCTCACGAGAACGTGGTGATGCCGGGCTTCGCGACCGCGGACGCAGGCGGCACCATGTCGAGGGTCACCTGCTCGGGCATCAGCGCCTCCTGGCTGTTCCAGGCCTCCTCCCACGTGATCCGCTTGCCGGTGTAGGCGGCCATGCGGCCCATCAGCGCCATCAAGGTGCTCTTGCACATGTAGTCGCCGTTGTCGATGCGCTTGCCCGCGCGCAGCGCCGCGAACAGTTCGTTGTGCTCGTTCTGGTACATGTTGCCGACGGCACCTTCGTACTTCCACGCGCGCTTGCCGGCGATCCGGTGCTGGAACACGGTGGCCTTGCCCTCGGTGCCGAACACGTACTCGTTGGTGTTCGGCCAGCACTGGTTCTGCTGCCGGCAGAAGCTGTAGCCGCGCGTGCCGTCCTGCCACTCGTAGATCGTCGCGAAGTGGTCGAACACGGTGCCGTAGATCGGGTCGGTGCGCACCTGACGGCCGCCTAGCGACGCGCAGGCCGTTGGATAGACGTCGCCCTTGATCCACGCCATCACGTCGATCGTGTGCACGTGCTGCTCGGTGATCAGGTCGCCCGACAGCCAGGGGTAGTAGAGCCAGTTGCGGATCTGCCACTCCATCTCGGTCCAGCCGGGCTGCCGCGGATGGCTCCACAGCTCGCCGGTCAGGTAGTTGCCCTGGATCACCAGGATCTCGCCGACGGCGCCCTGCTGCAGCTGCTGCACGATCGCGCGCCGGCCCTCGTGGTAGCGGTAGCAGAGGCCGCTGACCACGGTCAGGCCCTTCTGTCGCGCGAGTTCGCAGGCCGCGTGCACGCGCCGCACGCCCGGCGCGTCGGTGGCGACCGGTTTCTCGCAGAACACGTGCACGCCCTTCTGCACGGCCTTCTCGACCTCGCGCGGCCGGAAGCCCGGCGGCGAGGCGAGCAGCACGACGTCGATGCCCGAGGCGAGCACCTTGTCGATCGCGTCGGGGCCGACGAAGCGGCGCTCCTCGGGCAAGTCGATCTGCGCCTGCCGCTGCTTCTCGGCCATCACCGCGGTCACGACCTGCAGGCCCTTGTCGAGGCGGTCCTGGAACATGTCGCCCACCGCGTGCAGTACGTTCTCGGGGTGGGCCAGCAGCGCCTCGGTGCAAAAGCCGGACCCGCGCCCACCGAAGCCGACGACGCCGATCTTGAGCTTGCCGGTGCCGCCGTGGTGCACGGGCGACGCGGCGCGCAGCGCGCCGAGCGAAGTGCCGGCGGCGAGCGCGGCGGCGGAGGATGTGGCGGACTTCAGGAACGAACGGCGCGAGGACTTGGGCATGGGTTGGTTCGTCGGGTCGGAGTTCGTGCCGCAAGCGTAGCCGCCGGCCACACCGCGCCGAACCCGAACCTCGGCCACCCTGCCCGGCCCCGCATTGCCGCCGGTCACCGCGACGGCACGTGCGCGCACCGTCGCGGCGGGATGTACCACACGGTCTCCGCCGGCAGGCTGCCGCAGAACGCCGGCGACTCGAAGTCAGAGACCACACCCGGCAGCACCATCGTGGGCGCGAAACCCGACGGCCACAGGATGGTGGCCAGCCGCGCCGACACGTCCACGGCGGCTGGCTCCGGCACGTCGCAGGCATCCGCTTCGATCACTGCTCCGAGTTCGGGGTCCATGCCAGGGTGGATGGCGACCGGAAAGCCGAAGTCCCCCTCGGCGAGCAACCGCAGCAGGTCCTGGATCTGGTTCGTGGTCATGGGTCACTCCTCCGGGTGGACGCCGATGGAGGCGCAGAGCGTGGTGTATTGGCCGATCAAGGCGCGGGCCTGCCCCAGGGTGATCGGTCCGGTTGCATAGTCTGCGCGCCGGCGCCACTTGTAGAGCTCCCACAGCGACTTGCCCAGTCCCGGCCGCAGGCGCTCCCCGGCGCACCAGACGTCGCCGTGCAGGTCCCGAGGATGCTGCCCGGCCCGATGCAGTTGCACGAGCACTGCCTGCCAGGCGGCGTAGTAGAGGCGCGAGTCGGCGGCGAAGACGAGCGGCGGTGCCGATCCAACCGCCGAAGTAGAGCCCCGCGACCGGCCGGGTATCCTCCGGCCCATGGACCTCTCGCGCCGTTCGTTCCTCGCCGCCAGCGCGACCACTCTGGCCGGCTCCGCCGTCGCCGCCGCCGCCACCACCACCGCGCCCATCCCCGCACCCACGGCCCGACCCACTTCGCCCGCACGCACCTGGAACCCCAAGAAGGCCGTCAAGATCGGCATGGTGGCCGGCAAGGGCTCGCTGACGGAGAAGTTCCAGATCCTGCGTGACTGCGGCTTCGACGGCGTCGAGATCCCC
>VGXW01000077.1 GCA_016873195.1 Planctomycetota bacterium
GGTGAGCCGGGCCCGGATTTCCGCGTGGTTGTAGATCTCGCCGTCGCAGACGGCCACGACGTCGCGCCGCGCGTTCGCGACCGGTTGGTCGGGCCTCCCGACCATCGCGTCGACCAGGGCGCCCATGCCGACCGAGCCGGACACGTCGACGCCGCGGAAGTCACGCGCCCGGTGCCCCATCGCCTGCAGCATCACGTCGAGCAGGTGGCCGATCTGGTCGCTCGGGGCATCGAGCATCGATCCGCACACGGCACCCATCGTCGAACTCCCTGGCTCGGTGGTTTCGCTGCAGGGCGGGACGGGAACCCGGCGCCTCGCGGCTCTCGAGCTGGAGGCGACGGTTCCGGCCTGCCCGGCACGGGGGATCAGCGTTCGCCCGACCGACCAGGGGGCCGGCTGGCGGCACTTTCGGTGCTGGTCGTGGTGCAGGCTACCCGATGCCGGCCCGTTCGCGAGGCGATCGCGCCGCGAAGACCTGCGGCGGCGCTGCGGTTCACGCGCGCGTGCTGCCGATAACACCGGCGTTGCACCGACCCGGAACTTGCCCCAGGATGGACCGATGAGCGTGATGGCCGAACCCAGGACGTCGACAGCGCCGGACGCGAGCACGCAGGCGGCCGTGGTCGCTGGCCGCCGCACGGCCACCGCGCTGATCGGCTGTGGCTTCATCACGGACGTGCACCTGATGGTGCTGAAGCACCTGCGCGGCGTCGAGGTGACCGCCCTCGTCGACCCGGTCGTCGAGCGGGCGCAGCGCTTCGCGAAGAAGCACGGGATCCGGACCGTGTTCGCCTCGGTCGACGAACTGCTGGCCGCCGGCGGCGTGGACGCGGTCCACGTCGTGGTGCCGGCACCCGCTCACGGCGAGGTCGCGGCCCGCTGCCTCGCCGCGGGAGTCCACGTGCTCGTCGAGAAGCCGTTCGTGCTCGATGCCGGCGAGATCGGACCGCTGGTGTCGGCGGCGCGGCAGGCCGGCACCGTGCTGGCCGTCAACCACAACCAGACCTGCCATCCGACCCTCGCGCGGCTGCGGCGCGAGATCGCGGCAGGGAAGCTGGGCAGGCTCGAGCACGTCGCGATCCAGCACAACGTCCCGCTGCGGCAGCTCGCGACCGGCGACGTCGGGCACTTCATGTTCCAGAGCAGCGCGAACATCCTGTGGGAACAGGGCGTGCACCTGTTCTCGATGGTGTTCAGCCTGCTCGGCGGCTGCCGCAGGGCGCACGCGAGCACCGGGCCGACGAAGCTGATGCCCAACGGCGTGGCCTTCGCCGACGAATGGGCCATCGCGCTCGAGTGCGAACGCGGCACGGCCCACGTGCGCATGGCGTTCGGCAAGACCATGACGGAGATGACGCTGCACGCCATCGGCAGCGACGGCACGGCCCTGCTCGACCTGCAGCGCGGCACCTGCGTGGTGCAGCGCAAGACCAGGTGGCTCGAGTTCCTCGACCACGGCCTGAACCTCGCGCGCGCGGCGCGCCACCAACTCGGCCGGTCGTTCGGCGCCGTGTTCGGCTACGGGCTCGGTCTGTTCGGCCTGCGGTTCCCCGACGATCTGTTCCTGCGCGGCATGCGGGGATCGCTCGGAGCGTTCCACGCGGCGGTGCGCGGCAAGGCCGGATTGCCGCTGCCGCTGACGCCGGAAGGGGCGCGCGCGGTGCTCGACATGTGCCGGCAGACCGCCCTCGCCGCGGGCGTCACGCGCGCCGCCCCGCCGCGGCCAGCGCCGCTGCCCGCTCCCGGACCCGCCCGCGCCGGCGAGGTCGTCGTGCTCGGCGGGGCCGGCTTCCTCGGCAGGCGCTGCGTGCGGCAGCTGCGCGCGGCCGGACGCCCGATCACGCTGGTCACGCGCAAGCCGGACCTGCTGGCCGGCGAACTGCGCGACGGTTCCGTGCGCGTCTTCGTCGGCGACGCCGCGGACGGCCAGGTGCTGGCGCGCGCCTTCGCCGGCGCCGACGCGGTGCTGCACCTGGCGACCGTGGCCGGAACGGATCCGCTGCAGACCGAACGCGCGATGGCGGACGCCGTGGCGCTGGCGGCCGACGCGGCGATCGCCGCGGGCGTGCGACGGTTCGTCTACACGAGCAGCACGGCGGCGTTGTGGCTCGGCCACGGGAGCCCGATCACCGGCGCGGTTCCGCCCGACGAGCAGCCCGCGGCCCGCGGCGGTTACGCCCGCGGCAAGATCGCCGCGGAGCACGCGCTGACCGCGCGCCGCGGCAAGGGGACCGAGATCACGATCCTGCGCCCCGCGATCGTCGTCGGACCCGACGGGATCCTGGAGCACTCGGGCGCCGGCCTCTGGGTCAAGGACAACCACTGCGTCGGTTGGGGGAGCGGCCGCACGCCGCTGCCGTTCGTGCTCGCCGACGACTGCGCCGCCGGGCTCGTCGCGGCCCTGCACGCCCCCGCCGCCGGCGACAGGAGCTACAACCTCGCCGGCGACGTGCGGTTCTCGGCGCGGGAGTACGTCGCGGAGCTGAAGGAGCACAGCGGTCGCGACTACCACTTCCACCCGACGTGGCTCCGGTGGATGTGGCTGCAGGAGGTCGCCAAGTACGCCGTCAAGATGCTCGCGCGCCGGCCGCGCGAATGGCCGTCCTTCCGCGACCTCGCCTCGCGGAGCTGCCGCGCGCCGCTCGACTGCAGCGATGCGAAGCGGGACCTCGGCTTCGCTCCCGAGCGGGACCGCGAGCGCTTCCGCGAGCGCCTGTTCGACGGTGGGCGATGAGCGGCGGTCCGCCGAAGCTGATCCACGTCTTCTCCACGTTCGGCGCCGGCGGTCCCCAGGTCCGCGCGGTCCAGCTGATGAAGCAGCTCGGCCCGGGCTACCGGCACCTGGTCATGGCGATGGACCGCCGCACCGAGGCGAGCGCCCAGCTGCCGGACGGCGTCGCCGTGGAACTGGTCGAGCGACCGCCGACGCGCGGATTCCCCGCGACCGTGCGGGCGCAGCGCCGGTGGCTGCGCGGACAGCGCCCCGACCTCGTGTTGACCTACAACTGGGGCGCGATCGAGAGCGTGGTCGCCGCGCGCCTGCTCCGTCTGCCGCTCGTGCATCACGAGGACGGGTTCGGGCCGGAGGAGGCGACGCGCCGTTTCCGGCGCCGCAACTGGCTCCGCCGCCTGCTGCTGCCGTCGATTCCCGTGGTGGTGCCCTCGAGCGTGCTCGCCGGGATCGCGCGACGGGAGTGGCATCTCGGCGGGCGCCTGCACTTCCTGGTCAACGGCACCGACCTCGAGCGCTTCCGGCCGGTGCCCGGCGCGCCGCGGGACGAGTTGATGGTCGGCACGGTCGGCGGCCTGCGCCTCGAGAAGGACCATCGCACGCTGCTCGACGCGTTCGCGGCCGTGACGAGGTCCCCGGCGGGCGCCCGGGCCAGGCTGCGCATCGTCGGCGACGGCGCCCTGCGCGCCGGACTGCAGGCCCACGCCGAGGCACTCGGCATCGCGCCGAAGGTGGAGTTCGTGGGCGCGGTCGTGGACACGGCACCGGAGTACCGCAGGCTCGATGTCTTCGTGCTGTCCTCGCGCACCGAGCAGATGCCGATCGCGCTGCTGGAGGCGATGGCGTCGGGATGCGCCGTGGCGGCGACCGACGTCGGCGACGTGCGGGCGATGCTCCCCGATTGCCAGCGCCGGTACGTCGTGCCCAAGGAGGACCCCGAGTCGCTGGCCGCGGCGCTGCGGACGCTGCTCGGGGACGCGGAACAGAGGCAGCGGCTCGGGCAGGAGAACCGCCGCCGGGCGGAACGGGACTACGAGTCGACGCGCTGCCTCGAGCGCTTCGCGGCGCTGTATCGGGCGGCGATGGCGCGCTAGCCCCCGGGGCCGGCGCGCCGGCCGGGAACCGGCCTGCGGGGCCTACCTCTCGTAGTAGGAACTCGGCGTGCAGTACTCCCACTGGTTCCAGCGCCCGTTCTCCGACGGCGCACCGAGGATGAGGCCACCGTAGTGCTCGGCCTTCGTGCGGACGGTCGGGTCGCTGGTCGCCGCCGCGAGCTGGAACAGCCCGCCGATCAGCATCGTGTTGACGCTGCCGAGCGGCGTGCTGGGGAGGCTGGGGCCGATGCCGGGCGTCGTGTCCCAGTAGTTGGCCGGAATCGGGTTGTTGTTGTATTCGACGGGGACGTAGTAGCGCACGCCGTTCGCCACCAGGCCGAGCGTCGGGTGGTTCACGTTGGTGACCCACGAGTAGTCCAGCATGTCGATCACGTCCTCGGCGATCGTCAGCAGGATCGGGTCGCCGAAGTACCTGTATGCGGCCAGATAGCCATAGAGCACCGAACCGTGCTGCCAGGGCATGAAGAACTTGTGGTCCAACGGGAACCCGGTGCGCACGTCGTTGCTCTGGAACTTCATCGCCTTGCTCGCGTGCGTCCTGGGGCGCGTGGCGTCGACCACCTCGTTGACGCGGCGCACCGCGTACTGCCGCAGCGCCTCGTCCTGGGTCGCCTGATAGCACTGCACGAAGCCCTGCATGCACCAGCCCTCGGCGCGCACCGGCTGCACGTTCGACGTGGCATACACCCGCAGACGCATCAGGCCCTTCAGGCTCTGCCCGAGCTGGCGCAGTTCTTCCCTGGCCCAGTGGTCGCCACTGATGCACCAGTAGTCGAACAGCAGGTCCGCCGTGAAGTGCTCGTGGTCGAAGCCATCCCAGCCGTGGGCCTTCGATTGGCCTACCGAGAGGGTCCGGTAGCCGGCATAGGGGTCGTTCTGTTGCAGCGCCGCACGGCCGAGACTCTCGTGGGACACCCAGTGCGGCAGCCCGTCCCAGATCAACAGCTGTTGTTCGGCCCCGACCTGGAGGCCGTAGAGGTGATAGGGGCGCGCGGCCTGGATCCAGGCCAGTTGCTCGACCTTCTGCAGCAACCGGTGGTGCTGGGACTGGATGGCGTGCGCCATGTCACAGCTGAGCGGGTAGTTCCGCGGCGTTCCCGTGGTCATCGTCGCCTGCACCTCGCCGTGCGTGCCCCACGTGCCGAAGAACGTGCCGTTCGTCCAGGCCTGGTAGTCGTGTTCGGCGCGCTGGCCGGCATCGGACGGCCCGGCGACCGGGCCGCCGAGCAGTCCTGCCCCGTCGGTGTCCCGCCACGTGGCGAAGGTCGCCAGCGGATGGAGCGGTTGCTCGAGCATGGCAGTGGCGACGGTCCGCCAGCGCGCGACGGCGACCGGGTCGGCGTTCGACGGCTCGAGCCGGATCAGGAACCGGGGGCGGCGGGTCTGCGCGTCGCCGATGAACGTGTTGCGCATCACCTCGAATGCCGTGAAGCCGGCGCCGTGCGAGGTCGCCGCGCCGATCCCCTCCTTCTCGGGAAGATAGGCCTGCGCGCCCTGCACGCCCTTGCAGAGGAAACACGCGCGCATGACGTCCACGGGGCCCAGCGGACGGAGGTTCGGGTCCGTGTTCCCGGGCGGTATCACGTCCGCGCCGAGGTAGTCGTTGCCGAGGATCCAGTCCACGACCACGAAGGGCATGTCGCGGAACTCGGTCGCGTAGAAGGTGGACGTCAGGTAGTCGCGGCCGATGCCGCCGCTGCCGAGGACCGTATGGTAGGTCCGCCAGCGACGCGTCTGTACGAGCGGGGTCTCGTGCAGGAGCTCGCCGGATCCGCCGGCGATCGCACGGTAGTCGACCCCGAAGGTGTCGCGCACCTCGGCGCCGATCTGCAGGTTCGCGCCGGCCTGTTCGACCCAGGTGTTCCGGGTGAACGGCCCTTGCAGCGCCGGCTCGTCGCGCGCCACGGCGTAGTTCTTCTTCTGGCCGGGCGTCAGCGTGTCCGTGAACTGGGCCTGCGCCATCTTCAGCGTACCGTCGCGCCAGTACTGCATCGGCATCCACGCCGTCTGATGGCCGCTGACGATCAGGTTGGCGAGGCTCCGGTAGCCGCCCATGGGAAAGGGAACCGAGGCGCGGATGGTCTCCGTCCGCTCCACGTTCGACCCGTTCTCGACCGAGAACTCGAGGCGCACGTCGAGCGGATTCCCCGGCGCGCCAGAACCCCCCGGCCCACCGCCGCCGCCGGGGTTGCCGCCGCCGGGGTTGCCGCCGCCGCCGGGGTTGCCGCCGCTGCCGGCGACGGAATCGCCCCCGCCTCCGCAGGCCGCCAGGCCGACCAGCGCGACCGCATGGAGCCAACGAGGTCTGGAGTTCGGGAACGTGCTTGCGCCGGCCATGGTCTCTCTCGGTGTCAGTATGGGCCTGCGATTCCGCAGGCAGGCGGGCACTTCGGCTCGGCCCGGGGTGACCTTGAGGGTGCGGCAGGATCCGCTGTATCGATTCGAGCCGACTAGTCTGCCCCTACGCGCCCGGCAACCGGTCCGGCTCACGCAAAAGAAGTCGCGCGGACCGCGTTCCGCCCGCTGGTTGCCGTTCCATCGCACGGGCGCGCGCGTGCGCTGGCGGGGCACGAGACGGAATGGCAACCCGGCGTACGGAGCTGCGTGTCCGGCCGCTGGCCGTTGCGCGGGCTGGAGGGCCGGGTCGGCCTGCCCGACGCGGTGAACATTCCCGCTGCGCGCGACGTTGGCGGACTGGCACCCGGCTGGCTTTCGCGGCTCCCCGGAAGAAGAAACCGATCCGCGGGCGTCTGAAGGCGTCTTCAGTCCGGTCCCCGAGGAGTTCCCACGTGATCCGACTTCACCGCGCTTGCGTCCTGGCCGTTCCGTTCCTGCTGCTGAGCCAGTTCGGCTGCAGCCATCCCGGCGAGGTGCCTGCGCGCGGCGCCGCCGTGGCCGAATCCGCGGGGCCAGCTCCCGAGGTCGGCGGCCTGAGCGGCCCCCATGCGCACGGCGAACTGCAGATCTGGCTCGTGCACGGTCCCGACCAGCATCGTCCCGGCCGGCCGCTGCTGCCGCTCGCGGAAGCGCTCGCCCAGGGCGTTGCGGTCGTGCACGAGACCGGCGACGTCAACGAACTCGCGATCGAGAACGTCGGCAAGGACGCCAACGTCTTCGTGCAGTCGGGTGACATCGTGCAGGGCGGCAAACAGGACCGCACGATCGGCGTCGACCTCGTGCTGGCGCCCAGGTCAGGCCGCGTGCCGCTTTGGTCGTTCTGCGTCGAACACGGGCGCTGGAGCGCGCGGGGTGGGGTGACCGCGGGCGGCCGGATGGCCCAGCAGTTCGAGACCTTCCAGCAGATCGGGCAGGTCGCCCAGGTCGATTCGCAGGGGGCGGCGCCGGCCGGAAGCTCGGCCGCACGCAGCAGCGGCTTCTTCCTGTCCTCGAGCAACAGCGTCGCGACCAAGGAGATGAAGCGCGCGGTGCTCGTCGACGCCGACCAGCAGCGCGTGTGGAGCAAGGTGGCGGACACGCAGGCGTCGTTGGCCGCGAATCTCGGTGTACCCGTGCAGGATGCGGGTTCGCCGTCGAGCCTCGAACTCACGCTCGAGAGCAAGGCCGTCAAGGAAGCGATCGCGAGCAAGGTGGCGGCGCTGCAGGGGGTCGTCGACGGCAAGCCGGACACGATCGGCTGCGTCGTGGTGATCGGCGGCCGGCTCGACCACGCCGACGTCTACGGCAGCCACGCCCTGTTCGTCGCGCTGTGGCCCAAGCTGCTGCGCGCGGCCGCGACCGCGGCGGTGGCGGACGGCAAGCCGCAGGCGGGCGGCGAGGACGGCGCAGGCGCGGCCAGGGGCGAACCGACCCTGGAGCAGGTGCGCGGATTCCTCGGCGTGGTGCAGGGCGAACCGCGGCGCCGCGCGACCGCCGGCGGCGTGCAGATGGCGGTCGGCGAGACGGCCCTGAACCACGTCGTCGACAGCACGGTCGAAGGCCGGCTGCTGCACCGCACCTACCTGGCGAAGTAGGTCGGGAGCGGCACAATGCGCGGGCTGCGCACCCGCGCGCCGGTGCGGCCGCCTCGAGGCCGCCCTTCCGCCCGACCATGCCGTCCACCAACCGCTCCCGCCGCGACTTCCTGCTCGGCCTCGGCGCCGCTCCCGCGCTGACCGGCAACCTGCCGCTTGGCGTTCCCGACGATGCCGACGACATGGCCGCGGCCGCGCGCCTCGCCGGGCTCGAGTTCACTGCCGACGAACGGCAGCTGGCGACGAAGCAGCTCGCGCAACAGCGCAGCAGCTACGAGGCCGTGCGCAGGCTCCCGATCCCGTTCGAACTGCCGCCGTGTGCGACGTTCGACCCCTACCCGGTCGGTTCCCCGCGCCCGGCGCCGACGGGCCGCGTGCCGTTCACGATCCGGAACGACGTGCCGATGCCCGCGAACGACACCGACCTCGGATTCGCCAGCATCGACGAACTCGCGAGCCTGCTGCGGCACGGGAAGGTGACCTCGGTGCGGCTCACGGAGCAGGCACTGCAGCGCCTGCAGCGGTTCGATCCGCAGCTGTTCTGCGTCGTCACGCTGCTGCGCGACCAGGCACTCGCGCGCGCGGCCGAACTCGACGCCGAGCTCGCCTCGGGCAAGGACCGCGGACCGCTGCACGGCATCCCCTACGGGGCGAAGGATCTGTTCGGCTGGCCGGGCGCGCCGACGACGTTCGGCGCCTTGCCGTGGCAGGACCACCAATGGGCAGTCACCGCGACGGTGCTGCAGCGGCTCTGCGACGCGGGCGCCGTGCTCGTCGCCAAGCTCTCGCTCGGCGCGCTGGCGATGGGGGACCTGTGGCACGGTGGCCGCACGCGCAACCCCTACGATCCCGCGCGCGGCAGCAGCGGCTCGTCGGCGGGTCCGGCCGCGGCGGTCGCCGCGGGCCTCGTGCCGTTCGCGATCGGCACCGAGACCCTCGGCTCGATCGTGTCGCCGTGCCGCCAGTGCGGCATCGCCGGCCTGCGGCCGACGTTCGGCAGCGTGAGCCGGCACGGCGCCATGCCGCTGTCGTGGACGATGGACAAGGTCGGGCCGATCGCGCGCACGGCGGTCGACGCAGCACTCGTGTTCGACGCGATGCGCGGCGCGGACGGCCTGGACCCGAGCGCGCGCGACACGGCGTTCCCGTGGCGGCGCGGCCGCGGGCTCGCGGGACTGCGGATCGCGAAGGTGGCGATGGACGGTTTCCCGCGCCGCGCCGAGGACCGCCGTTTCCTCGAGTGGCTCGCGGCCCAGGGCGTCGAGGTGGGGGAACGCGCGCTGCCGGCGGCGCCCTACCGGTCGCTGCTGACGATGCTGGACGCCGAGGCGGCGGCGGCCTTCGACGAGTGCTTGCGGCAGGGTCTGCTGGGGCAACTGCCGGGTCAGGCCGAGGGCGACTGGCCGAACCAGTTCCGCGCCGCGCGCACGATCCCGGCCGTCGAGTACCTGCAGGCCTCGCGCGCGCGCAGCCGGCTCTGCCGCGACCTCGCCGCGACGCTCGCGGAACTCGACGTGCTCGTCGCGCCGACCCACGGCGGCGACGCGCTGGTCGCGACGAACCTCGGTGGGCACCCGACCTACGTGCTGCCGGTCGGCGGCACCGAGGCCGACGGCGGGCGGCCGACGATGCTGGCGCTGGCCGGCAAGCTCGACGGCGAGGCCGAACTGCTCGCGGTGGCGGAGGCGTGGCAGCAGGCGACGCGCTGGCACCTCGCGCGGCCGGCGCTGACGCGCTGAACGGTGCGGGCAGGGCCGCTGGCAGGTCGCGGCCGTGCCGGAGATTTCCGGTTTCCGTGTAACCGTTCGCCGGTTCGGTGCACAGGGCATCGAACGTGCAGACACCCCATGACCATCTGTTCCGGCGGCTCTTCGCGCGGCCGGCCGCGGTGGGGGCGCTCCTGCGCTGCTTCCTGCCGCGGGGCTTCGCCACCTCGGTACGGTGGCGCACGCTGCGTCCCTGGCCGGCGCGGACCGTCGACCGGCGCCTGCGCGCGCACCTGCCCGACGGAGTGCAGCGGGCGCGGCGCGCCCGGCGGGGATTCGTCTGGTTCGTGCACGAGCACAAGTCCGGCGGTGCACCCCGCGTGGCGCTGCAGGTGCTGCGCTACGAGGTGCAGTTGCTCGACCACCTGCACCGGCGCGGACCTTGCGGCCGCCTGCCGCTCGTGGTGCCGATCGTGTGGAGCCACGGGAAGCGCAACCGCGCCGCGACCGACGCGGGCGACCTGCTCGAATCGCCACCCCAGGCGCTGCGCCGCCTGCGCCGGCGCTGGCCGTTCCTGCTCGTCGACCTGTCGCGCTGGCCGGAACCTGCGATGCTGCGGGCCCGCCTGCCATCGTTCGCCCGCCTCGTCGTGCTGTTCCTGCAGTACCTCGCGTTCCGCCCGCGCCGCGCGGTGGTCGCGGCACTGCACCGCTGGGCCGGGCCGCTGCGCGCGCTCGCGCGCACGCCGGCCGGACGCGAGGACCTCGAGACGTTATCTTCCTACATCCTGTTCACGACCGACCTGCCCGCCAGCGCGCTCGAGCGCGTGCTGGATCGCGTGGTCGGCTCGCGAGGAGCAACGGACATGATCACCACCGCGGAACGGCTGCTGCGCCAGGGACGACGCGAAGGCCTGCAGAAGGGTCTGCAGAAGGGAATGCAGAAGGGCCTGCAGAAGGGTCTGCAGGAAGGCCACCTCGCTGGGTGCATCGGCGTCTTGTTGACGATCCTCGAGGGTCGCTTCGGCAAGCTGGGCCGGCGCACCAAGAGCCGCCTCCGCCGGGCGAAGCTCGCCGACCTCGATCGCTGGGCGCGCGCGCTGCTGGTCGCCGAGACGCTCGAGGACGTGTTCGCGGCCTGACCTCCGAGTCCGGTGCCGCGTGCTGCTCGCACGCGCAGCCCGCCGTACCGGCGATGACACGGGCACGGCCGAGTGCCGGAAAACCCTCCAGATACCGTCGCTCGGGGACTTGCAGGCAGGACGTCCTGCGGCAACGTAGAGTCCTCCGTCCCCATTCGTTCCCCAGACCAGAGCACCCCTGATGATCGCCCGTTCCCTTTCCCTGGCGCTGGCCGCCCTCTGTGCCGCCGGCCTCTCCGCCCAGACCCTGATGATCCCCGCCGCCGCAAACACCGGCGACCTGCCGTCGGCGTCCGGCTGGCCCTTCGACTACGCCGGCAACATGCGCATCCTCTACGTCTACGACGCGGTGCACTTCACGGGTCAGAACGTGAGCGCGCCGATCGTGATCACGCGCATGCGTATCCGCGCCGACGGCGCGACCGCGACCTGGATCGGCGACACGATCAACAGCCTCACCGTCGATCTGTCGACCGCGCCGGTCGACTTCAACGCCATCAGCACGACCTACGACAACAACCACGGCCCCGACCGGCTGCGCGTCTACAACAGCTCGCTGGCCATCCCCGCAGGCTCGGCCTCGGCCGGCTCGCCCGGCCCCTTCGTGGTCGACGTGAACTTCACCCAGCCGTTCCTCTACGACCCGAACGCGGGCGACCTGACGATCGACTTCGTCTGCTCGGGACCGAGCAACGCGGCGAACACGCCGACGATCGACGCGTCGAGCACTACGGGGCAGGCGCTCGCCAAGCGCGTCTACGGCCTCAGCTACGCCGGCAGCCCCACGGGTTCGCTCTGGAGCGGTGAGTCGTCGCACGCGGTCGAGTTCACCTACTCGTTCGGCAGCGGCTACGCGTCGGCGCGCACCTACGGCACCGGCTGCTACGACGGGGCCAGCACCGTCTACGAAACGTTCACCGGCAACTTCGATCTCGCCGGCGCGCCGACCAACAGCCTGCTGATCCTGCAGAACGGCAACGGCGGCTTCACCGTCGTACCGGGCTCGAACGTGTTCTTCACGCCGGCGAGCCCGGACCTGCTGCTCGGCGACGACACGCTGTCCGCTTCGTTGGCCCTGCCGTTCGCGTTCCAGTTCGGCACGCTGTCGACCTCGGCCGTGAAGATGGCTTCCAACGGCTATCTGTGGCTGCGCGCCACCGAGACCGTCTCCGACCTGTCGCCGACCGTCGCCGAATTGCTGACGCTCGGCCCGCGCATCGCGCCGTACTGGACCGACCTCAATCCGGCGGCGCTCGACCCGGTGACGCAGCAGCGCATCGGTTCGGTGCACTTCGACGTCGACCCGGTCACGAACAACCCGGTGTTCACGTGGCTCAACGTGCCCGAGTACGGGTCGGCGAACACCGGCAACCGGAACACGTTCCAGATCGAACTCCTGCCGGGCGGCGCGTTCGAGATCCGCTGGCAGAACGCTGCCACGACGGCGACTCGCCAGATCCTGACCGGGGTCAGCTACGGCCTCGGTGCGCGCGACGGCGGCAGCTACGACCTGTCGGCGGCCGTGCCGTTCAGCACCGGCCGCGACGCCAACGCCCTGCGCCTCGCTGCCTCGGGCCGGCCCGTGCTCGGCTCCACGATCAACCTGAACACCAGCGAGATCCCGGCGAACGTCGCGGTCGGCGCGATGCTGTTCGGCCTCACCAAGATCGACCCGGGCATCGACCTGGCGAGCCTCGGCGCGCCCGGCTGCCGCCAGTACACGTCGATCGACGCCTCGAGCGTCTTCTTCGGCACGGGCAGCACCCGGTCGATGGCGATGAGCTTCCCGAACGTGCCGACGTTCGCGGGAGTGCAGATCAAGACGCAGGCCGCCGTGCTGTCCCCCGGGGCCAACGCGCTCGGGCTGCTCACCACGAACGGCCTGGAACTGAACCTCGACGTCAACTGACGCCGGCATCCGGCGCCGGATCGTGCAGACCGCGGGCCCTCGCGAGCCCGCGGTCACGCACTGCCGGACGAAGCCGGACCACCCGGTCCGTCGCCATCCGGTCCGCCCCGCTGCCTCACTGCGCCAGCACGGGTTCGAGTTCGGCGAGCGAGGCGAACGGCCGACCGCCGACCTCGGCGGTGACGAGCAGTTCGACGAAGCGGCCGCGCGCGGGGTGCGCGAACGCGACGGTGCGCGGGTCCTTGCGATCCTCGCCGGCGAAGACGGCCACGGGCTCGCCGCGCGAAGCGGGGTCGTCGAAGACGCGGATCTCGGCGCGCGCGATGCGGCCGTTGGCGAGGTCCTGGCGCGGCACGAGGCGGACGCCGGCGAGCGCTTGCGGGCGACCGAGGTCGACGACGAGCCGGTGCGGCAGCGGGGCGGCAGGTTCCCAGTCCGTGTGCCAGATCGTCGCGGGATCGCCGTCGATGGCGTGTTCGGGCGGGTGGTCATCGTGCGCGCTGTCGCACTCGTGGATGCGTGCGCCGAGTCGTTCGAGCAGGGCCGGCGGCCGCGCGAGCGTGCGCAGGGCGGCAGGGTCGACCGCGACGGCGGGCCGGAACGCGTCCCCCGCGGCGTAGGCGAACAGGGCCGCGCGCAGTTGGTTCGTGACCGGGTCGAGCGCCTCGTCCTCGCGGAGTTCGACGTCGATGCTGCTGACGAGCAACCGGCCCGGACCGACGCGCGCCTCGAAGACGAGGCCGAGCCGGCGGTTCGTCACGTGGTCGTCGACGACGCCGACGAGCGGCCGCAGTTCGGGCGGCAGGCCGTCGAGGATCAGCGCCGCGGCGCGCTGCAGCGGGTACCACCACTGCCAGTTCGTGTGCGCGTCGGTCGGAAAGCGCGCGAACAGCGGGTGCGCGGGGTCGCACCAGAGGCCGAGCGTGTGCGGCGCCTGGCGCCCGGTCCACGCCGTGTTCCAGAAGATCGGCGAGAAACCGAGCGCGATGCGGCCCAGGCGGTCGCCGGCGACGCGGTGCCTCGGCACGAGCCACAGCACGGGGGCCCCGTTCGCCAGCGCGGCCGTGGCCGCGTCGAGATCGCGCGTGACGAGCAGCGCGGGCGGCGGGGCGGCCGGAGGGGCGTCGGGGTAGACCCAGAGGTCCCAGTCGTTCGCGCAGCCGGTGCCCTCGAGATCGACGGTGAGCCGGTAGCGCGCCGGGACGGGCAGGCCGGCGAGCGAGCAGCGCAGGGCGCCGAGGGCCCGGCCGCTGCCGAGCGGCACGTCGACCGGCGGCAACCGTGCTTCGCGGTGCACGGCGCCTCCCTCGTCGACGAGCCGCCAGTGCGCGACGGCGCCGGTGAGCCCTTCCTTGCCGAAGTGCGCGACCTCGAGCGTGGCCTCCAGCTCGCCGCCGCTCGTGAACACGCGCCGGGCGAGCCGCGCGAGCGGCACGGTCGGACCGCAGAAGCGGCGGAACTGCGCGGGCGTCACGTAGCCCTTGCCGTCCCAGAACGGGTCGAGCACGCCGACCAGCGCCGTGCCCTGGCCCGGGAAGTCGTGCAGGTCGAGCAGTTGGAAGCCGCCGAGGCCCGGCGTGCGCAGCTGGGCCTCGATCTCTTCCTTGTAACACAGGGTCTGCAGGGCGCCCGACGCGAGCAGGAACGTGCGGCGCAGATCGTCCAGGTGCTGTGCGCGCAGGCTGTCGCGGAACAACTCGAACGAACGCGCTTTCAGGTAGCCCGTGTACTTCGTCACCGCGTCGAGATCGGGATAGGCGCACCACTGGCCGATCTCGTGGGAGATCACGGGCACCTTGCGCGCGGCGACGACCTCGCGGTAGTCGGCCGTGGTCGCCGGCGGCTTCGCGTTGATCCGGCTCGCGAGTCCCTGGCCCCACTGCTGGATGCGCGGCTCCGGGATCACGTGGAACTGATCGACCGGCAGTTCGGGCCAGCCCGCGCCGGAGGTGTAGAGCCGGCGGCCGTCGCGCGCGCGCTGCCGTTCGACCCAGCCCTGCAGCCACGCGCGGTGGTTCCTGCCGCCCGGTTCGTTGCCGTAGGCCATCAGCACGAACGACGGATGGTTGCCGTAGGCGCGCAGGATGCGCGCGCTCTCCGCGTCGACGAATCCATCGACCGGCCGGCCGTCGCCGAGCGACGTCGAGCCGTTGGCCCAGGACGCGCATTCGACCTGGCAGTAGAAGCCGAGTTCGTCGGCGGCGACGAAAGCGGCCGCTGGCGGACACCACGAGTGGAAGCGCACGTGGTTGAGGCCGTGCTCCTGGCAGCGGCGGACGATGCGGCGCCAGGACTCGACGTCGCAGGGCGGGTGCCCGGTCGCCGGGAAGATCGCGCACTCGAGCGTGCCGCGGAAGAACGTCGGGCGGCCGTTGACGAGGAAGGTGGTGCCGTCGGTCGCGATCGTGCGCAGGCCGAAGGTCACCTCGCGCGCGTGGTCGCCGTCGAGCACGGCCCGCGCGCGGTGCAGTGCCGGGGAGAACTCGTCCCAGAGCGCGGCCTCGGCGCCGAGTTCGAGGTCGACCGCGCATTCGCCGCGGCGATCGCGCCACGCGACCGGGAACACGCGGGCCGCGACGCGACGCGCGTCGCCGGCGGCCGTGATCTCGAGCGCGAGTGTTCCCTGTCCGGCACCGGCCTGCAGGCTGCCGATCACCGCGCGCACGTGCACGCGGCGCGCCGCCGCGTCCGGGAAGACCTGCAGATCGTCGATCCAGGTCTGCGGCGTGCTGTGCAGGTCGATCGCCCCGACGATCCCGTTCCAGTTGCCCTGCGTGTGGTCGCTGACGCTGTGCGAGTTGGAGCCGACGTCGACGCTGCGGTTGTCGGCGCGGATCGTCAGCCGGTGGCGGCCCGGCGCGACGATGCCGAGGTCGTACTCGTGCGGCGTCGACAGGCTGTCGTTCGCGGCGACGAAGCGCCCGTCGAGCCACACGCGCGTCTCGCCGTGCGGCCGTTCGAGCACGAGCACGGCGCGGCGATCGAGCCATCCGGCGGGGACGTCGATCTCGCGCTGGTACCACGCGGCGCCGGCGTAGCGCCGTTCGGGCTGCAGCCAGAACGGGAAACGGAAATGGCCGTCCCGCACGGCGAACGGCGCGTAGCTCGGATCCTGCTGCCAGTGCGGATCGCGGATGCTGCCCGTCCACTGCGTGGTCGCCGTGACCGGATCGCCGAAGCCGCGTTCGGCGAGGTCGCCCGGCAGCGCGACGTGGTCGTCGCCGGGCAGCGGGGACCGGAACCAACCCTGCGCGACGCCCTCGTCGGCGCGATCGAGCCGGAGGCGCCAATCGCCGGCGAGGTCGATGGACTGCTGGGCAGCGGCGAACGGACACAGCAGCAGCAGGGACAGGCAGCGCGGGAGATGGGTGTGGATCACGGTTGGCGGCGCGGCGCGATGGTCGGGGATCCTATGGGTGACGTGCTGCTGCCGGCCACCGCGCTGCCTTGCGGCGCAGTCCGCCGCCGGGGGTGCTTTCACTTCGCCGGCGGCGCGACTTCGCGGATCACGGCGCCGCGCTGCTCGTCGAGCACGAGCACGGCGTAGCGGGTGGCCCCGGCGTTGGGGTCGTCGCTGACCGAGGCGTAGTCGAAGCGGCCGCGCAGGTCGGTGTAGCCGTCCTTGTGGAAGCGCACCTGGCCGTTCTGAAGCCTCGCGAACACCTTC
>VGXW01000078.1 GCA_016873195.1 Planctomycetota bacterium
CCCCGAACTCGAGACGATCATCCTCTACGCCGAGCAGGGTGGCGTCAGCGTCACGATGAAGAAGCGGTAGGCGCCGGACGCGGCTGCGCGCGCCTCACCCCGTCTCCGGCAGGAACGTCGGCGTCACCACCCCCGTCGCGGGCGCCGCCGCACCGCGCACCGAGACCAGGAACCCGTCCAGGCCGCCATCCGCCCCGTCGACCACCAGCACCTGCCACAGCCCGCCCCGATCGGCCAGGAAGCAGCGGAAGTCGCGCTCGCGGTCGACGCCGCACAGCCGGCGCTCGAGCGCCGCCATCGCCGCCGCATCCGCCGCCACGCCCGCCCGGGACGCGAGCTGCCGCTCCCGATGGTCCCGCCGCGCGGGGCCCCGCGCGCTCTGGCAACCGCCCCTCCGTCGGTTAGGCTCTCGCCCAGACCCAGAAGCGCCAGGACCCCATCGCCCATGACTCACGTCATCGCCCAGCCCTGCATCAACGTGAAGGACAAGGCCTGCGTCGACGTCTGCCCCGTGGACTGCATCCACGGCACGGAGGCCGACCCGCAGCTCTACATCAACCCGAACGACTGCATCGACTGCACGCTGTGCGTCGACGCGTGCCCGGTGACTGCGATCTTCGCGGAAGAGGATCTGCCCCCCGAGTGGAAGGACTTCATCAAGATCAACAGCGACTACTTCCAGAAGCCCTGAGCGCCGGCCGAGCGACGTTCCGGCCCCGCCGATGTCCACCGATCCGCGCCTGGAACGCTACGGCCGGCAGATGCGCGCCGCCGGCATCGGCGAGGCCGGCCAACGTCGCCTGCTCGGCTCCCGCGCGCTGATCGTCGGCCTCGGCGCGCTCGGCACGCACGCGGCGGACGCACTGGCCCGGGCCGGTGTCGGCAGCCTCGACCTGGTCGACCGCGACGTGGTCGAACCCGGCAACCTGCAACGGCAGGTGCTCTACACCGAAGCGGACGCCGCGGCCGGCGTCCCCAAGGCGATCGCCGCCGCAGCCCGGCTGCACGCGTGCAACTCGGAGATCGCCGTCGCCGCGCACGTGGCGGAGTGCTCCGGTCCGTTCCTGCGCGGCCTGCCCCGGCGGCCCGACCTCGTGCTCGACGGCACCGACAACTTCGCCACGCGCTACCTGCTGAACGACTGGTGCGCCGAACAGCGCGTGCCGTGGATCTACGCGGGCGCCGTCGGCAGCGAGGGCGCGGCGATGGTCGTGCTGCCCGGCGGTCCCTGCCTGCGCTGCCTGTGGCCCGAGCCGCCGCCGGGCGCCGAGGTCGGCAACTGCGAGACCGCGGGCATCCTCGCGCCGGCGATCGCCGCGGTCACCGCGTTCCAGGTCGCCGAGGCGCTGCGGCTGCTCAGCGGCTCGCCGGCACCGCCGACGCGCGGCGTGTTCACCTGCGACGTGTGGACCGGGCACTACGCGGTGCTGCAGCTCGCCAGCGGTCCGGCCCCAGACTGTCCGGTGTGCCGGCGCGAACGGTTCCCGGCCCTGTCGGCCCCGCCCACCGACGCGGTCACGCTGTGCGGGCGCGACGCGGTGCAGGTCGACCTCGCGCTCGCGCACCCGCTGGACCTCGCGCGGCTGGCCGAGCGCCTCGGCGGCGCGGTGACCGGCATGCAGCAGACCGGGCACCTGCTGCGGTTCGAGGCCGACGGGGTCCGCTTCAGCGTCTTCCCCGGCGGCCGCGCGCTGCTGTTCGGCGTGCGCGACCCGTTGCGCGCGCGCGCCCTCTACGATCGCTGGATCGGGCGCAGT
Source organism: Planctomycetota bacterium (assembly GCA_016873195.1). GTDB lineage: Bacteria > Planctomycetota > UBA1135 > UBA1135 > UBA2386 > VGXW01. Next base: position 1,758 of record VGXW01000078.1, read on the forward strand.
TGATCCCCTGCCGCGATGATCCACCTCGACCAGGCCGCGACCAGCCATCCGAAGCCGCCGACCGTGCTCGCGGCGATCCGGGACTGGTACGAACGGCTCGGCGTCAGCGGCGACCGCGGCGATTCGTCGCTGTGCCGGGAGGTGCGCCAGAAGGTCGCGGCGACCCGCGCGCGGCTCGGTGAGCTCGTGGGCCTGCCGGCCCAGAGGGTCGCCTTCACGTCGGGCGCCACCGAGTCGCTGAACCTGGCCCTGCGCGCCGTGCTGCGCGGTGGCGACAAGGTGTTGACCACGGCCTTCGAGCACGGTTCCGCCGTGCGCCCGCTGCGCGCGCTGCAGCGCGAACGTGGACTGCGCGTGGAGGTGCTGCCGCCCGCCGGCGGCGGCCTGGACGCCGGCGCGGCGGCCGCCGCGCTCGCGGCGCTGCGGCCCCGGCTGTTCGTGTTCACGCACGCGAGCAACGTGACCGGTGCCCTGTTCGACGCCGCGGCGCTGTGCGACCTCGCCCGCCGCCACGGCGCGCTGACGCTGCTCGACGCGAGCCAGACCGCCGGTCTGTTCGACATCGCCGTGGGCGCGGACCTCGTCGCCGCCAGCGCGCACAAGGGCCTGCACGGCCCGCCGGGGCTCGGTTTCCTCGCCGCGCGCGAGGGCCTCGACCTGCCGCCGCAGAAGCAGGGCGGCACCGGCAGCGCGGCGGCGCTCGACGAGCACCCCCCCACGTGGCCGGCGGCGTTCGAGGCGGGCACGCCCGATACGCCGGCGATCCTCGGGCTCGGGGCCGCGCTCCAATGGCTCGACGCAGAGGGCCGCGGGCACCTGTGCGCTACGGCGCTCGAGCGCCGCGCGGAACTGATCGAGCTGCTGCGGCGGAGGCCCGGCGTGCGGCTGCTGGAGCCGCCCGGACCGCGCACCCCCGTGCTGAGCTTCGTGCACGAGGGCCTCGACCCCGCCGAGATCGGCGCGATGCTCGACGCGGCGGGCGTGCACGTGCGCACGGGCTTCCACTGTGCGCCGTGGATCCACCGGCACCTCGGCACCGAGACCGCGGGCACCGTGCGCATGAGCCCCGGCCCGTTCGTCAGCGCAGCCGATGTTCGGACGGCAGCGGCAGCCGTGGCCGGCTGAGGAAGTCCCACAGCGGGATCGCGATGTCGAAGAACTCGTGGTCCTTGTCGATGCCGGCAGGCTGGTAGTGCTGGTGCGGTCGCACGTGCGGCAGGTACTTGCCGCCCTGGCGGCTGCCGAGCAGCATCAGGTCGCGCACGAACAACCGCTCGGCATCGAAAGCGCCGAGCCCCGGGTGGCTGCCCCAGCGCCAGAGTGCCTCCTCGCAGGCACCTCGCGCGACGGGCCGCGGCAGACGCCCGGCGGCGGCCAGTGCGATCGCGGCCTCGAGCGCCGGGTCCTCGCAGCTGCCTTCGCGTGCCACCGCGCGGCCCGATGCCCACTGCACCAGGTACCACTCCGGCACGTCCGGCAGCGCGTCGGCGACCGGGGTCGGGTTCTCCTCCCCGAGCAGCCGCCACGCGAGCGCCACCGCGACGTGGCGCCGGATCCGCTGGTCGCTCCCCCATCTGGCGCGGTCGGCCACGACGGTCCCGGGCGGGCGCGACAGCACGTAGGCCACCGCGAGCCGCTGCGGCTCGTCGTCGAACGGCTGCGGCTCCGGCTGCAGCCAGGGCTGCACCGCCGCGGCCGAGGTCGTGTCGACGACCAGCAGCTGCAGCAGCCGCCAGTCCGGCCGCGTGCCCTCGGCGCGCACGTCGCGGGCCTTGGCGCGGAACAGCGCCGCCGCGCCGCGCACCGCCGCGTAGGGGTCGCTGGCGAGGTTCTGCACCTCGCGCGCCCGGTCCAGCAGGAGCCCCTGACCCGGCGCGCGCAGCCCCGCGAGCAGGCAGCCGCGCCAGAAGAACTCGGCGTGGGGTTCGGGCCGCTGCAGGTTCCACGTGCGAGCGGCGCGGCCCGGAGGCACCGGCAACCCCGCGAACGCCGCGGCTGCGAGCAGGCCGGGATCCTCCTCGCCCAGTGCCGGCGCGCCGGCCTCGGTGCCGGGAAAGCGCGCCGCGGCGAGCCTCGCCGCCACGCCGAGGATCGGCTGCGTCGCCTTGTTCGGCCCGAGCAACCGCGGCCAGAAGTCCGCCGGCGTGCGCGCCCGGTCGGGCCCCATCGCCAGCAGGAAGCCCACCATCACGCGTTCCTCGAGCATCGTCGTCTGCGGATCGAGCCAGGCGAACAGACGTTCGTCCTCGCCGGGTCCGCCCGCGATCACGGCGGCGGCGAGGTAGACGAGGCGCGGGCCGACGTTCGACTGCGCGCGGCGCAGCATCTCCCACAGCAGCGGCGCAGCCGGCCGCCCGTAGTCGGCAGCGAGCTGCCAACCCTGGGCCAGATCGCGCGTCGACGGCGTCGACAGCAGCCGCTCGAACCTGTCCCGGATCCGGTCGTCGCGCAGCGACAGCGCCCCGACCGGCGCCTTGGCGCCCGACGCGCGCTCCTGGCCGGCCGCCGGTTGAGGGAGGCCAGCCAGAACGCCGATACAAACGAGCACGGGTACGCCGACCGTCCAGCGCCGCGGCTGCGGACGGACGTGCCCGTCTCGTGCTGGTCCTGCGCGCATGGCGGAGAATGACAAGATACTGAGCAGCGCCGAGGTCGACTTCCTGCTCGACGCAGCGGGATCGGACTCGCCCGACGGCCCGGAGGACGGTCGCGAGCAGTCCGTCACGATGCGCGGTGACCTCGAGCAGATCAACCTGTCGGACATCTTCCAGACCTTGGCGATGACCAAGATGGAGGGTGTGCTCCGCGTGCGCAACCCCCTGGAACAGCGCCTGGTCCTCTTCCGGGACGGCAAGGCCCGCATCCAGGCGCCGACCCGCGTCGAGGCGCGCCGCCTCGGCCAGCGGCTCGTGCAGGCCGGCCTGGCGACTCCCGAGCAGCTGCGCGCGGCCCTCGTGCGGCAGCGCAAGGACCACACGCCGCTCGGCAAGGTGCTGGTCGCCGACGGCGTCCTCACCGAACCGCAGCTCGAGGAGGTCCTGGACCAACAGGCGTCGGAGGATCTGTTCACGCTGTTCACGTGGCGCCACGGCACCTTCGAGTTCTTCAAGGGGCCGGCCACCGACCCTGACCAGCGCGCGCGATTCGAGCAGTGCCCGGAGTTCGAGGTCAGCAGCCTGTTGCTGGAGATCGCGCGCCGCGCCGACGAATGGCAGAGCATCCTCGACTCGCTCGCGAGTCTCGACGAGGTGCCCCATCGCGTGCCCGGCGCCGCGACCGCGCAGCTCGACGAAGCCGCGCAGGCCATCGTCCGGGCTGCCGACGGCCGCACGACCTACCGGCAGCTGGCCGAGCACAGTCCACTGGGGGTGTTCGGGGCCGCGCGGCTCTTGCGGGATCTGGTCTGCCAGGGGGTGCTGGCCAACGTGGCCGACCCGGACCTCGTGCAGCTCGCCGACGACGAGGCCGCGGTGGGGCGCAGCAAGCAGGCGGTGTTCCTGCTGCAGACCCTGCGCGATCGGCCCGGCCAACGAACCCTCGACGTCGTGCGCAAGAGCGTCGACGTGCTGGTGGCCGCCGGCGAACGCCGGCTGGCCGGCAACCTGCTGCTCGAGATCGCGCAGCAGGTCCAGGACGGCGAACAGGCCCTGGCCATGGCGCGGCGGGCTCGCGAGCTCGCCCCCAACGACGCCGAGACGATCAGCTTCCTGCGCACGACGCTGGTCGCCCACGGGGCGCCGGATTCGCCGGAGCTGGAGCAGTGCACGGTCGACCTCGTCGACGCGCTGAGCGCGGCCGGGCGGTTCGACAACGCGATGGACCTGCTCGCCGACGCGCGGGCGACGGGCGGCATGCGCCCGCAGCTGCTGCTGCGCGAGGCGCGCGTGCTGCAGAAGCAGCGCGACCCCGCCGGCGCGGCCCGTGTGCTGACCGAACTCGCGGAGATCTACCGGGCCCAGGGCGACCGCCGCCGCACGATCGAGACCTACGAGTCCATCCTGCGGCTCGACCGGACGCGCACGGACGTGCGGAAGCTGCTCGCGCAGCTGCGGCGCACGCGCGCGCAGCGGGTCTTCCGCGCCGCTGCCGCGGCCGTCACCGTGCTGCTGCTCGCGGCGACCGGGATCGTCTGGTGGCAGCAGCGCGCCCGGGAGTCGGCGGTCCGCGGCGCCGCGCAGGAGATCGGGGACCTGCTGCGCGACGGCCAGCGCGCCGCCGCCCGGGAGGCCCTGTTGCGTTGGAGCGAGGTGCTCGGCGAGGGGGAGGCCGTCGACGACCTGCGCCGGCAGGTGGACTTCGCGGACGCCGCCGAACACACGCGCCTCGTGCGCCTCGAGCAGAAGCGGAAAAGCGCCCGGCTGGCGGCGGCGGCAGCGGCCTTCGGCAACGGTGACCTGCGCGAAGCGTTCGCGATCTACGTCGACATGCACCGGCGTCCCGACTTCACCGCCCAGGTCGAGGAGATCGTCAACACGCGCTTCCTGGCCGTGCTCGACGAAATCGACCGGGCCGCGAAGACGATGCCGGACCGGTTGCCGCCGCCGCCGACGGTCCTGACGGAACGGCGCCAACTGCTGAGTTCCGGCGCCGACCTGGCGGAACTGTGCCCGCCCGGGCTGCTCCGCGTGCACACGAGCCTGCGCCAGTTCCACCAGGAGAACGAGTTGCCCGGTTTCCTGCACGCGGCAGCGCGCGAACGCGCCGCGGTCCTGCTGTCGGCCACGGCTCCGCTGTTCGACCGCGCGGAGCGACTCACCGCGGCCTACGCCGAGGCGCTCGAGCGGAGCACCGCACAGCGGCGGCTCGATCCCCTGTTCAAGGAGGCCAGGCGGCTCGAATCCCAGCGCGACTACGCCGGCGCGCTCGCCCTCTACCGCAACCTGGTCGCCGAACAGGCCGGCGATGCCGAACTGCAGGCCCACTTCCGCGAGCGCGCCGCGCGCAACGAGGCGATCGCGAACGGGCTCGGTGCGATCGCCGCCGCGACGGCCGCGGGCGACGGAGCCACGGCCCAGCGGGCCTGGCGTTCGCTGCGCGCGGCCTTCCCCGAGCTGCCGCTGGGCGAGTCGGTGCGCCTGCCCTTCCGCATCGAGACCGTGCCGGCCGGGGCTCGCGTGCGCTGCAACGGCGCCGAGGTCGGGCGCACGCCGTGTTTCCTCGCGCTGCGCCCCACCGACCAGAACCGCATCGAGGTCGATCTGCCGGGCCACCAGCCGGCGAACGCGATGGTGGCCGGCGACGAACCGCTCGCGCTGCGTTGGTTGCTGGTGCGCGAACCGGCAGCCGTGCGGCGGCACGACCACCTGGTCGAGTTGCCGCCGGCCGACTGCGGCGCGGCGCTCGTGTTCGCCGACCGCGGCGGCACGGTGGTCGCCCTCGATCCGGTCGACGGCGCCGTGCGTTGGACGTTCCGCTCCGGGGACCTGTCCGGCCTGCTCGGCGAACCGCGGCGCCGCGGCAACGAACTGCTCGTGCCGTCCCTCGACGGGGATCTGCGCGCCCTCGACCTCGCGACCGGCAGCCTGATCTGGAGCCTGCCCGGCCTGCCCACCGAGACCGGCAGCGCGCTGGCGGGCGAGACCCTCGCGCTCGCCACCCCCGACGGGCGACTCGTCGCCGTCGACCTCGAGCGGCGCGCGGTCGCCGCGCGGGCGAAGCTCGGTTTCAAGCCGGGCGGCCGCGTGCTCCTGTGCGGCAACCTGCTGGTGGTCTTCGGCGAGGAGGGTCGCATCGCCGCCCACTCGCTGCCGGATCTCGCGCCGGTCTGGCAACTGCAGCGCGACGAACTGTCCGGGCCCTCGGCGACGCTGGCCGGGAACGATCTCGCCGTGGCCGGGGAACGCGGGCACCTCGCGGTCTTCGATCTGCGCAGCGGCGAAGCCCGCTGGCAGCGAACCGTGGAAGGCGGGATCCTCGGCGCACCGGCCGTCGACGGCGACTCGGTCTGGATCGCCTCCCCGAGTGCCGCCCTGTGCCACGGCCTCGTCGATGGTGCGCAACGCGGCGGCCTGCAAGGCCTCGAGCAGGACTGGAGCGGCCAACCGGTGATCGCCAGTGGCTGCCTGCTGCTGCCGTCGCGCGACGGCGTGGTCCACGCGTTCGACCTCGCCTCGCGCCAGGTGGTGCGCGGCTTCGAAGGATCCCGGCGCGTCCCCGGCGTCTTCTGCGCCGGTGACCGCCTGGTCATCGCGCTGCCGGATCGCCGCATCCACTTCTACGCATCGATCCGCTGACGCGAAAATCCGTCGTTGGGCCGACGCGACCCCGTCCGATTCCTGCCACGGTCGCCGACTCGCCGACGTCGCCATCGCCGACACCCATGCGATCGACACGGACCTCGGACTCGACTGCCTGATCACGCGGATGCACCGATACCAAGTCGTCTTGCGAGGACTGGTCGGCGCCACCTCCGGAGTGCCACTCGTGCACCACGGCCCACCCGCGCGGAGAACCGGCCGGCAACGCCGCAGGGGATTCGCCGATATCACGGGCCCGGTCCGGCGCATCGCCGGCTGGACCGTTCCGCCGTCGCGGTGTCGTTCCAGCCGGCAGGCACGGCATGCCGATTGCTCTTGCGCCCCGGCTCCCTCGAGCCGCCTGTCACCACCATGCGCTTCACCCTGAATTGCCTCCTGCTGCTCTGCTGCGGTCTCGGCGCCTGCGCCGACCACTCGTCGTCCGGCGCCAACGCCGCCGACGGCCCGCAACCGCCCGTCAACCAACCCGACACCCGCGTCATCGATCCGGGCAGCGGCAATGGACCGGGCAGCGGCAGCAGCGCTACGTCCGGCGAGACCGGCCGCGGCGGCGGCGGCACGGGCACCAACTCCGGGGGCGGCGCGAGCGGTGGCGGCCAGGCTGGTGGCGGGGGCGGCCCGGGCGGCACGGCTGAGCCCGGCAACGGGAACAGCGGCGAGGGCGGTTCCCAGGGCGGCGCACCGGTGCCCGAGCCGAGCACTCTGCTGCTCGTCGGCGCCGGCCTCGCCGGCATCGCGGGCGCCGCACTGCGGCGTCGCCGCAAGAACGCCGCGGGCAACTGACACGGCCGCCGGGGCGCTCCGCCGCAGGTGGAACCACCGGCGCCGGGTGGTTTGATCCGGGCATGGATCCGCAACGCCGCCCGGACGGACCGACCCCGCAGGAGATCCTGCTGCGTTCGCGCATCGGTCCCCAGGCCGACGGCATGGCCCTGCTCGACCACCTGCTGCGGCGCTTCCCCTACCACGACCGGGCCGGGTGGCTGCGCGAACTCGCCGCCGGACGGCTGACGATCGACGGCATCGCGGCATCCCCCGACCAACGGCTGCGGCGCGGAACCGTGCTCGCCTACCGCAAGCTGCACGTCGAACCGGCGGTGTCGCGCGACGTGCGGGTCGTGCACCGCGCCGCGGACTGGGCGGTGGTCGAGAAGCCGGCGCACCTGCCGGTGCACGCCGACGGACCGTTCGTTCGCAACACCCTCGTGCACCTGCTGCGCAGCGGCCCGTTGCCGCTGGCCCGGCTGGTGCACCGCCTCGACCGCGAGACCAGCGGCCTCTGCGTCGTGGCGTGCAGCCCCACGGCCCGCGCGAGCCTCGATCGGCAGTTTGCCGCCGGCACGGTGGCCAAGGCCTATCTCGCCGTGGTGCGCGGCGAGGTGCCGGGCGACTTCCGGGTCGACGCACCGATCGGCCGCGCGCGCGGCAGCGATCTCGCGTTGCGCCGTTCGGCCGCGGCCCAGGCGATCGAGGCACAACCCGCGTGCACCGACTTCGTGGTCGCCGAACGCGGGGCCGGTGCCACCTTGCTGCGGTGCGTGCCGCACCATGGGCGCACCCACCAGATCCGCGTTCACCTGGAGCACGCCGGTTTCCCGCTGCTCGGCGACAAGCTCTACGGCCGTCCCGACGCGGACTACCTCGCCTTCGTCGCGCGCGTGAAGGCCGGCGGCGACGCGCGCGAGGCGCCACCCGGCGAGCCGGGACGCCAGTTGCTGCACGCCGCCGAACTCGCCTTCGATGCACCCGACACGAACCACCGCGTGCGGTTCGTGTCGCCGGCACCGCCGGAGTTCGCCGCGTGGCTGCACCGCACCGCGCAGCCCGGCGATTGAGCGGCGCGCCGCCGGCCCCCCGAGCGAGGGACAGGGCGTCGGCAGGTCACGGAAACGTCTGCGCGACCGACTGCATCGCCACGTCGCGCACGGCGCCGTTGCGCACCACGACGCGGCCCTTCACCGGCATGTTGCCGCGTTCTGCCTCCACCTGGACTTCGACGTCGAGTTCCCCGGCCACGCTGCCCAGGTCGCCGAGGATCTGCAGGTTGCCGTAGCCGAGTTCCAGCAGCCGCTTCTCGACCAGCGCCTGGATCCGCGCGCCCGGCGGCTCCGCGGCCACCGGGGGCGGCGGCGGTTCGAGGGCCGGTGCCGGCGGCGGCGGCGGGATCTGCACCACCGCGTGCCGCACTTCCTGCGTCGCTTCGCGCAGGTCCTCGAGGTCCTCGTGCAGCCGGTCGAGCCGGGCCTCGACGCGCTCCAGCCGCACCTTCGCGAACGCCTCGGCGAGCTGCTGCAGCCGCTCGTCGAGCGTGCGCAGCCGATCGTCGAGCGCGCGGATGCCCGCGAGCTTCTGCAGGTGCTCCTCGCAACGCACGAGCCGCAGGTGCACGAGCACGTAGCCCACGACCAACGCGACGAAGAACAGGCTGAACTGCAGGGCGTCCATCGGGCGCGGACTCTAGCGGCTCCCCGCACCGTGCGACAGGGCGTCAGCCGCCCGCCGCCGCGCGCCGGCGCGTCCACCACCGGTAGTACGGCACGCCGCTCGCGAGGATGACGAGCCCGATCAGCGCGTTCTGGCGCTCGGCCGGATCCCACAGCAGGGCCACCACGAACGCCACGGCGACGGCGACGAACAACGCCGGGGTCACCGGGTAGCCCGTGCACCGGTAGGGCCGCACCAGATCGGGCCTCTGCAGCCGCAGGCGGTAGACCGCCGCGACGGCCAGCCCGTAGAACAGGAAGCTCGCGAACACGACGAACACCGTCACGTCGTCGAAGTCCCGCAGGCCCCAGGTCGCGGGAGTCACGGCCGGCACGACGACGATCAGGGTCGCCCAGATCGCCTGCACCCAGATCGACGCCGTCGGCGTGCCCCATCGCGGGTGCACCGCGATCAGCGCGCGCGGCACGAGCCGGTCCTGCGCCATCGCGTAGAAGGCGCGCGGCGACGACAGCAGGTTCGGATTCGCGGCCCCCATCACCGAGATCGCGATCAGCAGCGTCAGGTAGTGCGTCGCGGCGGGCGTGAAGATCCGGGCGATCGTCAGTCCGGGCACGTCGGCCCGATCGGTGAGCCCCCGCATCTCGGGGAACGGCACGACGCGCAGGTAGACCGCGTTGATCGCCGTGTAGGCCACGATCAGGATCAGCATGCCGAGGATCAGGCCCCGCGCGAGGTCGCGTTCGGGCCGCCGCAGTTCCGCGGCGTTGAACGGCATCTGGTACCAGCCCTCGTAGGCCCAGAAGATGCCCGTGAACGCCACCGCGAGCCCGCCGAGCGTCAGGGTCTGCACGGCGTCCGGAGCCGCGGCAGCCGCGCCCGGGGCCGGCTGGCCGCCGGTCACGAACAGGCCGCCCACGACGATCGCGCCGATCGCCGCGAGCTTCGCGAACGTCGAGACGTTCTGCAGCAAGGCGCCGAACCACACGCCGAAGTGGTTCACCGCGGCGAGCAGCAGGATCATGCCGGCGCCGACCAGTACGCGCAGCCGCGGCTCGGCCCGCTCGGCGGCCAGGTCGACGCCGAACAGCGGCAGCAGGTTGTCGGCGAAGGCGATCGCGAGCGCGGCGACCGTGCCGGGGTTGATGACCCAGAACAGCGCCCAACCGTAGAGGAACCCGACGGCGCGCCCCCAACCTTCGCGCAGGAAGGCGTACTGCCCGCCGGCCTCCGGGAACGCGGCGCCGAGCTCCGCGTAGGCGAACGCACCGAACAGGCAGACCAGGCCGAGCCCCACCCACAGCAGGTAGACCCAGCCCTCGCTGGGCAGGCTCTTCGCGACGATCAACGGCTTCAGGAAGATGCCGGAACCGATCACGGCGCCGACCGTGATCGAGACGGCGCTGACGAGACCGAGGCGGCGCTGCAGCTGACCGGAGGTCATGGCGCGCGGACGTTACCGGACCGGCCGGTGCCGCAGACGGAAATCGCCCCGGCCCGCTAGTTCGCCCCGGCCAGCAACCGTTCGAGCACCGCGAAGCGCTCGGCCACCGCGGTCCGCGCGCCGCGCAACGCCGCGGCGCAGGCCCACAGCCGCGCCAGCCGGCCGTCCCGCGCGTGCAGGGCCGCGAACGCCATCTCGACGGCCTCCGCGGCCGACGCATCGAGCGGTTCGACGGCGGCGACCGGCAGGGTCGGGAAGGTCACCACCCCGCCCCGCAGCACGCGCAACGTGACCTGGTCGGCGCGGCTGTCGACGACGTGCGCCGCGAGCGGCGCGCCGTCGACGACCGCCCGCACCGCGCGCTGCCGCGGCAGTGGTCGCGGCAGCGGCCACGGCGCCCCAGCCTGGCCCGGCAGCGCCTGCAGGTCGCCGGACAGGCCGCAGAGTGCGAGCGACTGCTGCAGCGCGGCGGCGACCAGACCCTGGTCGTCGGTGCAGCAGGCCCGCACGGCGGTGGCCGCCTCGAGCACGCGCCCGGTGGACAGCATCTGCACGACGTCGCTGCAGGCCCGGGCCAGCGCGTCTTCGAGCGTGCGGGCCGGCAGCGCCAGCGCGGCGGTCTGGGCGCCGTCGAGCGGCAGAGCGCGCAGTTCGCGAAGCAACGCCAGCGCGCGGCCCAAGCGCCGGTCTTCCGTGTGCGCCTCGAGCAGCGCGAGCAGGCTGCCGAACCGGTCCGCGTCCACTGCGGGGGCGACCGGCGGCGCCGGCGCGACTTCGGCCAGTGGCGCGGCGGAAGCCGGCTCGATCGGCCCCGGCCGAGCCGCGGCAGATTCCGACGAGTTCGGCGCCGCGACCGGTTCCGGAACCGCGGCAGCTGCCGCCGCCGACGCCCGTGCGGGCACCGCACCCGGCACCGCGCCAGCGGGATCTCGTTCGCCGGAATCGGGCTCTCCGCTGCCCGTGAGACCGAGGCCGCGGCCCAGCAGGATCGCGAGCAACCCCACGGCCAGCAGCAGGCGCCAGCGGGGGCGCCCGCGCGGCAGCGGTGCCCTGGTCTGCACCGGAGCGTTCGTCATGCGGGCATTCTCGCAAAAACGCGCCCGGCTGCTTCAGCAGATCGCGAGATGCCGCAGCGGCCCCGGGCCGGCCGTGCAGGCCCGCGCCTTCTGCGACAGCCGCAGCACGCTCTCCTCGCCCGTCACCACCGCCAGTTCCGCGGCGGTGAACCAGCGCAGGTCGCGCGATTCGGCCGAGACGACGAGCCGCTGCCCGGCCGCCGCCTGCAGCAGGAACCGCACGTCCCAGTGGTCGTGCGCCGGCTCGGTGCCGCAGGCCGGGATCCCGTGCACGTCCAGGTCGAGCGGCACCACCGCACCGCCGGCCCAGTCGACGAAGCGGAGCCGTGCCATGCCCGACTCCTCCTGCGCCTCGCGCAGCGCCCCGAGTTCGATGCGGGCCTCGCCGTCGACGTGGCCGCCGAGCTGCAGCCAGCGGCCGAGCTTCTCGTGGTGCGTCAGCAGCGCGCTGCCGCCGTCGGGCGACAGGATCCACGCCGAAGCCGTCACGTGCCCCGGCACACAGCGGCGCGACAGACAGTCCGGGTGCGCGGCGGCGAACGCCAGGAAACGCCGCGCGAGCTCGCGCTCCGCCGGCCAGCGCGCGGCGTAGCGCTCGAGCAGCAGGTTCAGGTGGTGCCGGTGCATGGCGGCAGCAGCGCCCGCAGCGCCGCGTCGTCGAGCTTGCCGTTCGGGTTGTGCGGCAGCTCGCGCCGCACCAGGATCGTCGCCGGCAGCATGTAGGACGGCAGCCGCTGCCGGCAGCGGCTCGCCAGGCGCTGCACCAGGTCCCGATCCGCGGGATCGCCCGCGACGACCAGCACGATGCGGTGGCCGTCGGCGCCGCCGTCGGTGCCGAACGCCACCGCCTCGCCGGCGCCCGGCAGGCCCGCGACCGCGCCGGCGACCTCGTCGGGCGAGACGCGGTGGCCCTGCACCTTCAGCAGCCGGTCGATCCGGCCGACGAAGTAGTGCCGGCCCTCGGCGTCGCGGCGCACGAGGTCGCCGGAATACACGACCGTGCCGCCGCCGCCGCGCGGGTCGGGGCGGAAGCGCTGCGCCGTGTCCGCGGGCCGGCGCCAGTAGCCCTTGGCCACCAGCGCGCCCGCGTGCACGAGCTCGCCGGTCGCCTCGCCGTCCAGCACTTCGCCGCTCGCCGGGTCGACCAGCAGCAGTTCGACCCCCGGCAGCGCGCGGCCGAACGAATCCGGGTGCGCGTCGAACTCGTCCGGATCGAGGTAGGCGCTGCGGAACGCCTCGGTCAGCCCGTACATCGCGAACAGACGCACGCGCGGCCAGTGCCGGCGCAGCACCGCCGCATCCTCGGGCCGCAGCACGCCGCCGCTGTTCGTCGCACGGCGCAGCGTGGCACCGTGCCGCGCGTCGAGCGCGCCGGTCAGCAACCCGCGCGCGACCTCGTGCCACAGCGACGGCACGCCCGCGAGCCCGGTCGGCAACACGCGCAGGAACAGTTCCGCGAGTTCGCCGGTGCCGAGGTGGTCGGCCGCGGTGAGGCGACAGCCCGCGTGCAGGGCCGACAGCAGCTGGTTCAGGCCGTAGTCGAAGCTGAACGGCAGCAGCGCGAGCAGGTGGTCGTCGGCCGCGAGCCCCAGGTAGCCGGCGACGATCGAAGCGCCGAGGCACAGGTTCTGGTGGTCCTGCACCACGGCCTTCTGCGGCCCCGTGCTGCCGCTCGTGTAGAGCAGCGCGGCCGGCCACGACGGATCGGGCGCCGCGTCGACCTCGGGCCCCGTGCCGAGCGCCGCGAACGGCTCGGCCGCGGCGGGCAGACCGCCGCCGGCGGCGAACACGCGCTGCCCGCGCAGCACCGCCGGCGCGTCGCGCAGCGGCAACAGCCGGGTCGCGCTGACGACCACGGCCCACGGTTCGCAGTCCCGCAGCACGTGCCGGATCTGCTCGTCGCGCAGCTTGGCGTTGAGCGGCACGGCGAGGCCGCCCGCGGCCGCCGCCGCGAGGATCGCCACCGCCTCGTCGACCGAGCGGTGCAGCAGCACCACGAGCCGGTCGCCGCGCCGGAAGCCGCGCGACCGCAGCCCGCCCGCCGTCGCCGCGACGGCCCGCGCGAACGCGGCGGCGCCGAGCACCTGCTCGCCGACCGCGAGCAGCGGCAAGGCACCGCGCCGCTCGCCGGCGCTGCGCACGAGCGTCAACAGATCGGGCGCCAGGGTCATGCGAGGCCCGCCGGGCCACCGCGAGCCGCGGGAAACCGATCCCGCGCGGCACCGCGCGGGTTCGCGGAGGTGGTATCCCGGACGGGATTCGAACCCGTGTTACCAGAATGAAAATCTGGGGTCCTTGGCCGGACTAGACGACCGGGACGCGAACGAGGGCGGGCAGTGTAGGGCGCACGAGGGCCTTTGCAAGCCCGCGCGCGGCCCCGGCTCACCCGAGGTTCTTCCATTCCTTCAGGCTCGGCAGTTCCTGCAGCGAGCCGAGCCCGAAACGCTCGAGGAACTGCTGCGTCGTTTTGTACTGCAGCGGCCGGCCCGGCACGTCGGCGCGCCCGGTGATCCGCACGAGCTTGTGCTGCAGCAGCGTGCGCAGCATCGGCCCGGCCTTCACGCCGCGGATCGCCTCGATCTCGGCGCGCATCACCGGCTGCCGGTAGGCGATCACCGCGAGCGTCTCGAGCGCGGCCGGCGACAGCTTCTCGAGCTTCTTGACGCCGCGCAGCCGCTGCAGGTAGGGGAACGTCGCCGCGCTGGTGATCCACTTGACCGTGTCGCCGGTGCGCGCGAGTTCGACCGGCAGGCCGAGCCCCTGCAGGTCGGCCTGCAGCAACTCCAGCGCCTGCTCGACGGTCTTCTGCGTGGTGTTGCACGCCTGCGCGAGCCGCAGCAGCGACAGCCCCTCGCGCGACGACAGCATCAGCACGAACACCACGCGCGCCACGGCGGCCGCGTCGGCGAGTTCGGGCACCGGGGGCAGCCCCGCCTCGGCGCCCTCGACCTCTTCTTCGATCTCCGCGACCTCGGCCTCCTCGGCGACCGCGGCCGCCGCGGCCGCGGCGTCGATGCCCTCGGGCTCGGCCGCCGGCGCGGCGGCGGTCGGCGCCGGGCCGGGCTCCGCGTCGGCCGCCGCCTCCGCTGGCAGCGCGGGCAGGAAGCGCCGCCCGACCGCTTCCG
>VGXW01000079.1 GCA_016873195.1 Planctomycetota bacterium
AAAAGGGCCGCTGGCAGCGACCTCCTGGAGCGGGGTGTCGCGTCCCACGCTCCTCGCGCCACCCATCTCACGCTGATCGGGACGCAAGCCGGGGAGTGACCTTGCGGCAGGTCCAGCTCGCGCTCACGGCCTCACGCCCTCAGGAGTAGGCTGCGCAGCGATTCAGCCTCACGCTCACGAGCTCGTGCTGGTGCGGCGGCGGGGCTTCCCCTCAACGTCGATGGAAGGTGTGGAGAGACGGTTTGCGCCCGTCTCTCCACGAAGCCATCGACATGGAATCGCGCTCCATGCCGATCGCTGTAGCTGTCCCGTACGCTACGTACGCAGTCCTGTTGCGGGAAGGGGGTCTTTCGCTGCCGGCCGACGCGCGTTGCCCGATCTGCTCGGGACCATGGAGCTGGGCACGGGCCGGGTGATCCGTAGCTTCGGCTGGCTCGAGCGCGACCACTTCGGCCAGCCCATGGCGCGGCGCGGGCAGGTCGCCCTTGCCATGGCCTTCTGCGCGAGGGGCCACCGGATCCGCGTGCTGCCGTGCGACATGCTGCGGTTCAAGCGCTACGCGCTGTCGCTGATCGAGCACGAGGTCGCGGCGTACCTCGCGGGTGACGTCTCGCTGCGCCAGGTGGCCTGGTCGCTGCACGGCGAGCCCACGCCGCAGCACACGACGCTGCATGCCTGGACCGAAGGGCTCGGCGCGCACGTGCTCGGCCGGGACGCCGTCGCCGGCGAGCCGCACACGGCGATGGTGGCCGAGACGTTGGCCCGCTGGCCGGAGGTCGCGACCGCGACGACCACCGCACTGCCCGCGATCGATTCCCGCCGCTACCGCTCCGAGGCGCGGCGCGAGCGGTTGGCGGCGGTCGCCCTGCTGCTGGCGATGGCCGCGGCGGTCCTGGCGCTGCGCGACAGCGCGAGCCGACTGACCGCCTGGCGTGGCCTGGCGATCGGTTTTGGCGTCACGTCGCCGTTGTCGTTCCGCACCGGCCGGCCGTGCACGGCGATTGAACAAGCAGTCACGCAGACCGCGGCATCGTGCCGCGCATGGCCAAGACCAACCCGAAGATCACCCCCCAACCGCACGCGATCGCCGCCTGGCGCTTCGCGCAGCTCAGCCCGTTCCTCGATCCCGCCCTCGGACACGCGCAGCGCCGGCGCGTGATGCGGGAGCGCGTTGCCCTCACCTGGCCCGACGGCACCCGCAAGCGCGTGCCGCGCAGCTCGCTGCACCGCTGGCTCGCCGCCTTCCGCCGCCACGGCTACCAGGGGCTGTTGCCCAAGCAACGCCGCGATCTCGGCAAGCCGCGCGTCGGCGCCACTGCCCACGTCGACTACGCGATCGGCCTGTTGCTCGAGCAGCCGCGCCGCTCCTTGCAGCAGTTGCAGATCTACCTCGCCGCCAGGTTCCCCGACTACGCCCTGTCGCGCGCCACGCTGCACCGGCGCCTGTCCGAGCACCCGACCTACCCGGCCATCGAACAGCTCCGCACCGGCACGGCCGAGCAGCTGTTCCATCGCTACGAAGCTGCCTGTCCGCACGAGTGCTGGCAACTCGACGGCAAAGGACCGTTCACCTTCCGGTTGCAGAGCGGCGCCAGGATCCGCGTGTACGTGCTGTCGGTGCTCGACGACCACAGCCGCGCGATCCTCGCCGCGCACGTCGCCAGCAACGAGGACACCACCGCCGCGATCGCCGTGTTCCAGAAGGCCGTGCTGCGCTACGGCCTGCCCACTCGCATGCAGTTCGACCGCGGCTCGGCGTTCGACAGCGAAGCGTTCCGCGGCGGCCTCGCCCAGTGCGGCGTGCACCGCAACTTCGTGCGCAGCAAGCAACCGACCGCCCAGGGCAAGGTCGAAGCCTACCACCGCTGGCTCGGCCGCTGGTTCCTCGCCGAACTGGCCACCCAGGCCGTCGTCGACGCTGCCCACCTGCAGCAACTGCTCGATGCCGCACTGGCGCTGCTCTACCAGTCGCACCAGCACCGCATCCTTGGCTGTTCGCCGGCCGCGAAGCTCGCCGGCAAGGTCGCCGACCGTCAGATCGCCCCGCAGGACCTCTACCGCGCCTTCTTCGTCGAGACCGTCAAGCGCAGCCACAAGAAGACCGGCGAGGTGCAGCTGCCGAACGGCCGCTTCCAGGTGCCGATCGCCCACGCCGGCAGTGAAGTGCGCTGCCGCTTCGACCCGCTGCGCCCCGTCGCCGTGCTCGTCACCAGGCACGGTCAAGTGCGCGACCTCGTACCGTTCGCACCGCGGCCGCTGCCTGCCCCACGCTGCGAGCAGGAGCCCCGCGGCGAAGGTCCGCTGCAGCGACTGCTCGACCAGTGGCGGAACAGCAGCCGGCACCTCGCCCCCCCCGGCTTCGGCCTGCCCGAGGTGATCGAGTCGCTGGCGCTACTCGTCGGCCGCCGCGTGCCCGACAGCGAAGCCGAGGCCCTCGCCATCAGCACCTTCTACAAGGAGTACGGCCCGATCGCGCAGCAGCCGTGGCGGGTGGCCTGCAAGCGCACCCGGCAAGCTCTTGGCGAAGGCAAGGCGCTCAAAACCTGCCTCGAAGACCTCGCCCGCCAGATCCGGCGCGATCGCGTCGCCAAGGAGGTCAGGCCGTGAATCCCACGCCCTTCCTCTACCGCGACTTCGTGCGCGCCAAGGACCGCATCCGCCACGCCATCAATGATCTCGGCGAGGCCTTTGTGCTGCTCACCGGCGAGACCGGCACCGGCAAGACCATGCTGCTGCGTGCGCTCAAGGCCGACCTCGACCGCGCCCACTTCCGCGTCCTCTACTTCGCCGCCGCGCAGAAGCTCGGCGCCACCGGCCTCGTCCGCGTCGTCGCCAAGACCCTGCGCATCAAGACCAGTCCGTTCCACAGCGAGTCGCTCGACCTGCTGCTGCGCGGCCTCGCCGACGATAGCCAGCGCATCCTGCTCTGGCTCGACGAAGCCCAGCAACTGCCGCGCGAAACCCTCGCCGAGGTGCAGTCGCTCGTCGAGAGCGACCTCGACGGCGGTCGCCGCGTGCAGGTCCTGTTCGCCGGCCTGCCGCGCCTGCGCGCCGACCTGCTGGGCTTGCCGCATCTGTGGCGCCGCCTCGTCGTCCGCGAGGAACTCACCGGGCTGCAGCGCGACGAGATGCGCCCGCTGCTCGAGCACCACTTCGGCGCCGACCAAGCCGCGCGGTTGTGCGACCAGGGCCTGCACCGCCTGTTCGAGCGCGGCATGGGCTCGCCCGGCGTCGTGCTGCCGATGTGCCGGCGCATCCTCGCGGGTGCCGCATCCGGCAAGACCTCGATCTCGCTCGACCAGGTCGACGATGCCCTGCACCGGTGGGAACTCGCGTGAAGGAGCCGACCATGCATCACGACGACCTCGAGCCACTGCGTCGCATCCTGCATCGCGCCGTGAGCCGCTACCTGACGGTGACTTCGCACGGACTGCTGCTCGCGGACACGGCAAGGCCCCGCCCGCTCGCCGAAGCGCGGCTCCTGGGCTTCGGCGGCGCCAGGACGCTCTACCGCGACCGCAAGCCAGTGTGCCGGTCCCTCGACGCCGTCGCGTCCGTCGACCGCGACGGACGGCGCTGTGCCGGCTGCGTCGATCACGACGCCTGCACGCGCCAGGTCCGCGTCGACCTCGTCATCGACAAGCACGCCTACCGGCTGCTGCTCGCGTTCACCTCGGCCACCAACTTCCTCGCCTATGTCGGCGAACTGCAGCAGAAGGGACTCGACCCGCTGCAGGCCGATCACGAACTGCGCGTCGTGCCGCGCGGATCGTGGGGTGAACTCAAGTTCAGGCGGCTCGCCTGACCATGGCGATCGGCTGGTAGGACCTGGTCAGCAAGGATCCGGACCTGGCGTCTCGGAGAGCGTGAGACACCTGTGCCAAGGAGCGTGAGACACGACACGGGGGCAAGGCGCTGTTATCGTGGGGGATCGGGCGCCCGTAGCTCAGTCGGATAGAGCATCGCTTTTCTAAAGCGGCGGTCCCAGGTTCGATCCCTGGCGGGCGCGCCAGCTGCGTGCGCAGCGGCAAGCGGCGAGCCCGCGAACTCTCATTGACGATCGCGTCCGGCGCCGCCACGCAGGCACCGAGCCCACCAAGAACTGGACGTAGCTTCTGCACCGCGTAGACGCGCTGCGGCGCAGCCCCGAACACAGTCGCGCCGTACTGACCCCCGTGAGCGACGAACTCCGGGGGTCATCTTCGTACAGGGCGGTGCCCCGGTGCCCCGGCGCACCAGAACCAGTCGCGAACCAGAGCCACGCCTACGCACGAGCAGGGAACCAGAACCAGAGCTACCCGATCGTCGAACTGCTCCGGTCCCTCAGCCCCATCTCCAACCGGCCCCGCGTGACCGCCAACGCCTTCCTCGACCCGGCAGAACGCGGCTGCCTGCAATAGCAGCGGGCTGAAGGAGTCGGACCACGTCCTGTTCCATCGCGCTCTCCGCAGGTGCCAGCTGGCACTGCACATGCCTGGCAACCCCGACCGCCCTGCAACCACTCCTTCCGCCCCGCTGCCGCCGAGAGCAGGAACCGCTTGTGCCGGCCCGGTGCCGTGCCCGAAGCTACTCGCCCGGAGCATCGCGCCTTCCCGATCGTCCTCGCGCCTTGCCGAACCCGAGCGCCATGTCTGACCGACAGCCGTCCTTCGAACGCCCGCCGTTGATCGAGACCGTCCTCGGCGTGCAGTTCGCGCCGATCCGGGGCCTGACCACCGGCCACCTCGGCCTGTTCGGGACGAGCCTCGGCGACCAGTGGCGGCAGGCCGGCGAAGGGGAACCCGTAGGCCAGATCCTGTTGGCCGACGAGTTGCCAGGGTCACCCTTCGGGGAGGCGATCGCGGTGCACGGTCGCGCCCGCCGTCTCCGGTTCCGCGACGCCTCGGACACGCGGCTCGTGCAGGTCGAGAATGGCTGGCTCGTCTACAACTGGCGCCGGCGTGGGGAACAGGACGAGTATCCGCGGTTCGAGAAGCTGCTCCTGGAGTTCCATGCCGTGTTCGCGCAGTGGCGCGAGTTCCTGGCCGCCCAGCGGCTGGAGGAGGCGAAGACGAACCTCTGGGAAGTCTGCTACGTGAACGCGGTCGAGCGCGGCACCGTGTGGCAGTCACCGGCCGACTGGCCCGAGGTCTTCCCCGCCCTGCTCGCCGCCCCCCGCCTCGCGCATCTCGGCCCGCCGACGACAGGCGCGCTGCGCTGGCGATTCCCGCTCGCTGCGAACAGGGGGAGCCTCGAGATCACCTTCGATCACGTGCGCGACGAGGAGGGCCGGCACGAGGCGCTGCGCATGACCCAGGTGGCGAGGGGTCGCATCTCGGGTCAGGACGATCTGGACCACGGCCTCCAACTGGGTCACGAGGCCATCGTGCGAACGTTCGACGCTGCGACGTCGGATGCCGCGCACCGACACTGGGGGAGAGCACGATGACTGCCCTGCAAGCCTGGGTCTCGACGGACTCCCCGCCGCGACTGGCGATCGTGCGATCGAACACGTGGACGGCGCTTCTTCCCGCTCAGGACGAGTGGGATCCGACGTTCGAGAAGCTGCAGGCGTGGCTCGCGGATCCGACGGCGCTTGCCGACGACGATGTCGACCCGCCGGCGCCCGAGACCATCCGACTGGCAATCGCGATCGCCGGACAACGGCGAGCCAGAGCCAGGCCGGCACCGACTCGCCTGATGCCGAACGGCGAGGCCGGGATCGTCTTCGAGTGGTCGGCCGGCAACTCCACTTCGACCTGGGAGATCGATCGGCGTCACCAGCTCGAGATCACGTTCTACGTGGAAGGCGAGCGGACCACCCGCGAGCGATTCGACCTGACCGGGCTGTCGTTGACGTGATGCACGGCGATGTCGCACTCGCCCGGCGAAGTCCATGACGACGAGTGGCTGCTTCGTCGCATCCAGGCAGACCGAGGGCCCGTCGAAGACCAACCGCAGCCGAGCCACCTGACGTTCCGGCCACACGAGCGCGACGTCGACGACATCTCGCTCTGGCGCGAGAGCATGGTCTCGCCCGAGGAACTCGCCGGCTCTGGCAGGACCGGGAAGCGGTACTTCGTGGGCCGGATCCGGGCTGACGTCGTGCGCGCCCTCGGCATGTCCCTGCTGGTCAGCGAGGACCGCTCCGGCAAGCCGGGCCACGTCTTGATCCCCGAGTTGAGAGCCGACAACCGCAAGGAGCGGACGCAGGAGGCCTGGCAGTTCGCACTCGCCGGTGCTTGCAGCGTCGTCGGGCCGTTCGACGGTCGCGCCTGATCGGCTGGATGCGCGAGGAGGCGGCGCCCGGACCCTGCAGGTTCGATCCACGCTCGGGCTGGGCGGATCTGCCAGCTTCGCGCGCAGCGCGGTGGCTCACCCCACCCCACTCGCCCGCACCGACTCCAGGAACCGCCGCTTCCAGTGGTACCCCTCCAGCAGCGTCTCGTCGTCGTCGCCGAGGATCCGCCGCGCCACGTACAACGCCTCGACCGACGCCAATCCCGCCGCCGGATCCTCGAACAGCTTGCTCGCCCTCGGATACGCCGTCTGCAACCCCGCCGGGATCGACCGCCGCACCGGCTCCCCGGTCAGACACGCAAGCAGCTGCGGCAGCCACCGCCACGTCGAGTCCAGCAACAAGAGCGGCCGCCCCGCATCCGCCGCCGACAGCGGGACCGCATCGACCGCGAGCAGCAGGAACCCCGTCGCGTCGAACGTGAACCCCGGCTTCGCCCGCAGGAACGTGATCTCGGGCCGCCCGTGCAGGAAGCGCAGCGAGCACTTCGCGATGCGTTCCTTGCCATGCCGGATCACCGTCGTCGGGATCGGCGCCATCCTCACGCTCCCGCCGCGAGCTGCCGCAGCACCGCCGCCTCGACGTCGCCGACCGGGATGCCCAGCACGCACAAGGGCGAGACGCAGTCGCGGCGTTTGCACGGCCGGCACGGCACCTCGCGGAACAGCACCTCGTGCACGCGGCCGCCGTGCGCGCGCGGCCCGTAGCGCCCCGGGTCCTTCGGCCCGAACAGCGCCACGCAGCGCGCGCCGACCGCCGCCGCCACGTGCAGCGGCCCCGTGTCCGCGGCGACAACCACAGCGCAGTGCTGCATGACGCCCGCGAGCCCGCGCAGCCCCAGCGCGCCGCCGTCGAGCCCGCGCGCGCGCGCCGCCGCCGCCAGCACCGGCGCTGCGAGTTCCGCCTCGCCCGGCCCGTAGCCCACCAGCACGCCGAGCCCCCGCGCCGAAAGCCGCACCGCCAGCTCGGCGAAGCGTTCGACCGGCCAGCGTTTGAACGACGCGAACGAAGACGTGCCCGGGTGCAGCAGCACGATCGGGCGGCCCAACCCCGCGAGCAGTTCCGCCGGCGGCGCGACGGTCGCCAGCACCGGCGCCGCCACTTCGCCCGAAAAGCCCAGCGACCGCAGCAACAGGTGCCCGACGTCGGCGCGGTGCGGCAGCGGGGACGGCATCTGCACCGCGCGGTGGTAGGCGTGCTGCGCTCCCTCGCGCGCCGCCGGAGCCGCCGGCCCCACCTTCGTGCCCGCGCGCGCGAGCACCACGTGCAGCGCGCTCTTGCCGATGCCGTGCACGTCGAGCACGAGGTCGTAGCGCGTCCGGCGCAGCGCGGACAGGCTCGGCAGGATGCGCAGCCGGTGCTTGCGCGGATAGACGAGCACGCGCGCGATCTGCGGGTGGTCCTGCAACAGGCTCGCGAAGCGGTCCTCGACCAGGAAGTCGATCGCCACGTCGGGCCGTTCCCGGTGCAGGGCCGCGACCGCCTCGAGCGCGAACAGCACGTCGCCGAGCGCCGACAGCCGGACCACCAGCACGCGACCGCCGTGCTTCAGCACCGCGAGTCCGGGCAGCGGTTCGGGGGGGGGCGGCAGGGCGGTCATCGGGCCGCCGCAGCATTGGGCAACGTGGCGGCGAGTTCCAGTGCGGAGTGGACCGGGGGCCCTGGCTATCATGGCCCCGTGCCAGCTCCCGAAGGTTTCGTCGAACTGCGCGCCGGAGGGGCGGTCGGCTGGATCGCCGCCGACCTCGCGCCGCTCGGTCTCGAGCCGTTCTGGGCGGAACTCGTGCCGTTGCCGAGCGCCAAGGGCCGCGGCGGCATCGGCACCCTGTCGCTGGGCGGGCACGAGCTCGTCGTGCGGCCCTACAAGCGCGGCGGTGCGCTCGCGCGGATCCTGCGCGACCGTTACACCGGCCCGAGCCGCGCGCGGCGCGAGCTCGAGGTGCTCGCGGCGCTGCGGGCCGACGGCGTGCCCGTCGTGGCGCCGGTCGCCGCGGTGGCGCGGCGGCAGCATGCGTTCTGGCGGCTCCGGCTGTGCACCGAACGCGTGCCCGACGCGCTGCCGCTGCCGGCGTTCCTCGCCGCGCACCCGGAGTTGCGGCGCTTCACCGCGGAGGCCGTCGGCATCGTGCTGAAGCTCGCGTTCGCGGCCGGGCTGCGCCACCCCGACCTGCACATCGACAACGTGCTGTGCGCGGTGCGCGGCGACCGCGTGCGCGCGGTGCTCGTCGACCTCGATCGCGCGGTGGTGCAGAAGCCGCTCAGGCCCGGCGACGTCGACGCGATGCTCGCGCGCATGCAGCGCTACGCCGTGCGCCACCGCAGCAAGCTGCCCGCGGTGCCGAGCCGCAGCGAGACGATGCGGTGCCTGCGCGCGCTCGGCCTCGAGGGCGCGGCGCGGCACGAAGCGTGGCGGCGCATCGCGGAACTCGTGCGCAAGGCGCAGCGCCGCCGGCGGTGGCTCGGGCGGTGAAGGCTCGGGGGCTGGCGCAACAGGCCCGGCGGCCGATACTGACGGCATGCACGCCGTCGCCATCGGACCCGTCGCCGGAGCCGCCGAAGAGGCCTCGCTCGCGCGCGCCAGGCGCTTGCTCTGGGTGGTCGCGGCGCTGACGTTCGGCGCGATCCTGTCGCTTCGCCACAGCGTGTGCTGGTTGCTGTATTCCGCGCCAGGCTGGGCGGTGGTGGCCGTGCTCGGCCCGCGGCTCCTGCACGCCGGCCGGTCCGCGGCGACGCGCCTCTGTGCCGTCGGCGCGTGCGCGTGGACGGTGACGCTGCTGCTGGTGCTGGTGGTCGCGCTGCCGGGGCCGGACGTGGGCCGGGCGGTGCACGCCCATCCCGCGTTCGGCGAGCATGCGGTGCTCGTGCGCGCCGGTTTCCCGTGGCCCGGCATCGAGGGCAACGGCCTGGGCCACGCGATGGACTGCGTGCCGTTCACCATGGGAGTGGACGCGCTGCTGGTGAACTTCACCTGCCTGTCGCTCGCCGTCGCCTGGCTGTGGCGCCGCGTGCCGCCGGCGGAGCTCGGCACGCGGATCCGGCCCTGGGCGTTCGCGGCGGTGGCTGCCACGGTGTTCGCCGGCCTCCGGACCCTCGTCTGGTTCGACTGACCTCCCGCGCTCCACCGCGCGCGTCAACGGCCGGGTTGCTTCGTCTGCGCGAACGACATGCGCCAGATCATGGCCGTGCCGTCGCGCAAGAGGCACGGCACCAGCATGTCCGGGAACGGATCGTCGTCGAGACGGCCCGCGGCGGCGAGGCTGTGGCCGAACGCGACGACGGTCGGCCCGCCCGCGAAGGTCTGCTGCGGCTGCCCGCTGCCGGCCTCGAACACGCGCACGTAGCCGGTGCCGACCGGGCCGCCGCGGCGCGCGGCGACGGCGAGCGACGTTCGGTAGCCGCGGACCCACTCGCCGGCGGCCGCCAGGGTGGCGCCGAAACCCTCGCCGGGCCGTTCGCCGAACAGTTCGACGATCACCTGGCCGGAGCGACCGCTCAGGATCTGGACCTTGCCGCGGTCTCTGCCGCGGCTCGACAGACCGGGTGCCCCGATCGCGAGGTCGGGCGTCCCGTCGCCGTCGGCGTCGCCGGCGCCCGCGACGCAGGCGCCATAGTCGGTGCCCGGGAACTCGTCGGCGAAGGTCAGCAGCTGCGCGCCGGTGCCGCCCGAGAACAGGACCACGAGCCCCGGTGCGTTGCCGACGTTGCCGCCGACCAGCACGTCCTCCAGGCCGTCGCCGTCGACGTCGCCGGCTGCGGCGAGGGCGGCGCCGAACCAGCTGCCGGGCTGGCCGGGCACGAGTTCGCGCAGGATCGCGCCCGTGGCGCCCGAACCGACGAACGCGCGGCCGCGCTGGCCGCCGGTGAGCGACAGCGGCGGGGCGCCGACCACGAAGTCGGCCACACCGTCGCCGTCGAGGTCGGCGAGCCGCGCGACGGCGACGCCGAACGTCGAGGTGGGGCCGGCCGTCCGCCACAGGACCCGGCCGGCGCGGCCCGAGTAGAGGGTCGCTTCGCCGCGCGGCGCCCGCGCCTCGTGCATGCTCGGCGAACCCACCAGCAGGTCGTCGCAGAGGTCGCCGTCGACGTCGCCGAGCACGGCGAGGCTGCGCGCGAACAGGTGGTCCGCGCCCTCGGCTTCGAGCCGCCGCAGCAGGCTGCCGTCGGCCAGCGAACGCAGTTCGACGTGGCCGCCGGTCGAGCGGCTCGCGGGGCAGGCGATCGCGACGTCGGGCAGCGAATCGCCGTCGAAGTCGCGCGAGAAGGCCGTCTGCAGCCCGAAGGTGAACGCCTGCAGGTCGGTCGTGGTCTGCACCAGTGGCTGTTCGCGCACGAAACGCATCGGCGCGTCGAGGGCACGCGCGAAGGGCATCGACAACAACGACAGGAGCCTCGCCGGCGCGTCTGCGAGCACGGGCGGTGCGCCGAGCAGCGTGAGTTGCCAGGCGGCGGGCAGCGTGCACGTGAGCCCCGGCAGACTCAGGGCCGTGTGCCAGGCGCCGCGCAGTGCCGCGGCGACGTCGAGCACGGTGCCGGTGCGCGCGGCCCGCAGGCAGCCGTCCGCGACGCGCACGGCCTCCAGCGCCCGGCGCAGGGACGCGAGCTGGGCCGGCCGCACCCAGGCGGCGAGCGGCAGCGCCACCGTGTGCGTCGGCGGGCGCGCGCGCAGCAGGTCGGCCGCGGCCTCGGGCGGCAGCAGGTCCTGCAGGCCGCCGAGTTCGAGCACGGCGGCCAGATCACTGGCCGCGGCGCGCGGCAGCTGCGGCAGGTCCTGGCCCAGCACGTAGCGGGCTTCGGCGAGGTAGGCCGGCAGGTCGCGCCGCAGCAACGCGTCGCGCGCCGCTTCGAGGCGGGCGGGCGCGTAGTCGGGCCAGCGCGTGCGCAGCGACTGCAGCAGGCGCGCGCGCGCGTCGCGGTCGCCCTGGGCCGCGGCGAGGCAGGCGAGGCGCAGCTGCGGGCCCGGGTCGGTGGGATCGGCCTGCGCGAGTTCGCGGTAGGCTCTGGCCGCCGCGTCGGGCTGCCGGCGCGCGGCGAGCAGGTCGGCCTCGAGCAGGCGGCGGCGGCCGAGCGCGACCGGTCCGGTACCGGCCGGCAGGCCGGCGAGCCAGGTCTCGGCGAGCGGCAGGTCGCCCATGGCCAGCGCCGCGTCGGCCAGCGCGAGCGCCAGCGACGAGGCGCCCGGGAAACGGCGCGCGGCGTGGAACAGCCGCGGCCAGGCGCGGTCCGCGAGGCCGTCGCTGGCGAGTTGCAGCGCGAGGCAGGCATCGAGCAGCGGGTGGTCGGGCAGCCGCTCGTCGAGCCCGCGCCAGCAGGCGGCGCTGGTGGTCAGGTCGCCGAGCAGGTACGCGAGCAGGCCCGCGGCGAAACGGTCCGCGGCGTCGGCGGTGGCAAGCCCGCCGCGCACGGCCTCGCGGTCGGCCGCGGCGGCGGCGCGCGCGAGCGGGGGCAGCGCCGCGCGCCGGCGGTCGGCCGGCGCGGTCGGATCCGGCGCCGCGCGCGGTTGGCGCAGTTCGGCGGCAACCGCCACGACGGCGTGCTCGAGGCGGGCGTCCTCGTTCGTGGGGTCGGCAGCCAGCGCCTCGGCGTAGTGCCGCGCGGCCGTGCCGAGGCTCTGCGCCTGCGCCGCCGCGGCGGACGGCTGGCGCAGCGGCTGGCTGCCGGCACCCGCGAACGCGCGCAGCGAGGCACCGTGCAGGCTGTCCAGCGACAGCAGCTGCAGCCGGGCGGCATGGGTCGCCGCCGCCGAGGCCTCGCGCGACGACGCGAGCGCGCCGGCGTGGGCCAGCGCGGGCCAGGTCGCACCGGCCACCAGCAGGGCGCCCGCGAGGGCGCCGATGCAGACGCGCTGGTTGCGGCGCAGGAACCTGCCCAGCGCGCGCACCGGCCCGGCCGGCCGCGCGAGGATCGGCTGCAGCGACAAGAGCCGTTCGAGGTCGTCGGCGAACGCGTCGGCGGTCGGATAGCGGTGCTTCGGGTCGGGCTCCATCGCCTTGCCGAGCACGGTCTCCAGGTCGCGCGAAACGTGCGGCGCCTGCTTGCGCAGCGCCGGCAGCTGGCCGTTCTCGATGCGGCGCAGCACCTCGTGCGTCGTGCTGCCGGCGAACGGCGGCCGCAGCGACAGCGCCTCGTAGAGCGTCACCGCGAGGCTGTAGACGTCGGCGCGCGCGTCGAGCCCGGCGTCGCCGTCGCGCAGGCGCTCGGGCGCGGCGTAGATCGGCGTGCCGGCGAACCCGGCCGGCTGCGTCGCCTCGGGATCGCCCAGCCGGGCGAGGCCGAAGTCGGCGAGCAGCGGCTGCCCGTCCTTGCGCAGCAGCACGTTCGACGGTTTGACGTCGCGGTGCACGAGGCCGTGCCGGTGCACCTCGGCGAGCGCCCGCGCGATGCGGATGCCGGTGCGCACGAACCACTCGACCGGGCTCCGGGTGCCGAGTGCCGCCGCCGGCAGGCCGAGTACCGCCGCCAGCGCCTCGAGCGACTGCGGCTTCGGCTGCTGCTGCAGCCCGAGGATCACCTTCTGCAGGCTCGGCCCCTCCACGTACTCCATCTCGAACGCCAGCATCTCGGCGTGGTCGATGATGCGGTGCACGCGCACGACGTGGTCGTGGCGCAGCCGCGCGAGCGCGCGCGCCTCCTCGAGGAAACGCTGCTTGGCGTGGCCCGACATCGCCAGGGAGTGCGGCAGCACCTTGATCGCGACGTCGCGCTGCAGCGCCTGGTGCCGCGCGAGGTAGACGGTGCCCATGCCGCCGTGGCCGAGTTCGCGCACGATCTCGTAGCCGCCGAGCACGGGCCGGCTCGGCTCGCGCCGGCCGGCGACCGAACAGGCGAGCGCCCAGGTCCTGGCGATCCGGTCCTTCAGGTCGGGGCGGTCGGGCAGGTAGCGCGCGAGGTCCGGCGTGTTGCCCTCGAGGATCTCCTGCAGCAACGTGTCGAACAGGTCGGCCAGGATCTCGCCGTCGCGGGTGTCCGGTTCCCCTGGGCCCGAGGACGGGTGGCTCACGGCGCGCCTCCGCGGTCCTCGTCGCTGCCGAGCAGCTGGCGCAGCCGGTGGCGGTAGCGCGTCACGCCGCGCAGCAGCCGTTCCTTCGCCGTCGACAGGGGCAGCCCGAGCTGGGCCGCGGCTTCGCGCATCGGCACCTCCTCGAACAGCCGCAGCTGCACGATCGCGCGCAGGTCGGGCTCGAGGCTGTCGAGGGCCTGCTCCATCGCGAGCGCGCGCTCGCGGAACCCGGCGACGCGGCTCGGCGTCGTCGACCCGGGCGGCAGCAGGGCCGAGACCGACTCGTGCCCGGCGAGCGCCGAGAAGGCGTCCGTGCGGTGGTCGCCGCCGCGCTTGGTGCGACCGAGCGTACGCCCGGCGTCGCGCACACGGTTCCTCGCGATCGACAGCAGCCACGTGCGCCACGCGGACAGGTTGCGCCACGCGTGCTGGTGGCGGTCGCGCCACGAGCACCACAGCGTCTCCTGCCAGACGTCCTCGACCGCCACCTGGCCGCGCAGTTTCGGACCGATCCAGTTGCCGATCACGACGAACACGCTCGCCACGTCGAGGCTCTCGACCAGCCGGCCCCATTCGGTGGGGTCCTGGTGCGGTGCCGGGGCGTCGTGCGGTTCGGGGTGCATCGCTTCGCGAATGATACCCCCCGCACGCGAGCTGCCCCGGCGAAGCGGTCGGCCCGGGGCCGGCAGGCGCGGCGGCGTTCCGGGCGTCGCTACCGCCCGTGCGGCGGCGGCTAGACGCCCAGCCGGGTCAGCTCCTGGTCGGCGAGCTGGCGCAGGAAGGTGCTCGTATCGAGAAAGGCCCGCTGGATCGACCCGACGATCTCGGGGGAGCCCGCGATCGCGGCGTCGACCTCCGCCAGCAGCGCGGCGCGGTCCGGCGCGCGGCCGAGCCGCGCGGCGAGCCGGGCCGGATCCCAGTCGCACTGCTGCCACAGCCAATGGCACCGCCGCAGCAGCGGCGCGTAGGTCGCATCGATCTGCGGCGCGCCGGCGACGAAGGCACCGGCCATGGCGAGCCGCAGCGTGCGGTACTCCCGGTGCGCGGCGAAGCCCTCCTGCACCTTGCGGTAGAGGCGTTCGCGCCGGAGGTCGTCGGGGATCGGCGCGACGAACGATGCGGTGCCGAGCACGCGGGCTGCGAAGGCGATCGCGTCCGTGTCGGGCATCTCGAGCCGCGCGCCGCTGTACCACGCGTCGAACAGCGTGATGTCCGCGAACACCCGCCCGTCGCGGTCGGCGTAGAGGTGTTCGAAGTAGTCGGCGAGCAACCGCTGGTCCGGGTCCTTGTCCAGCGCCTCGAGGATGCCGGCGACGGCATGGTCGGTGCCCGGCACGTAGCCGTGGGCGAGGTCCGCGAACCGCGTCTCCAGGGTCGGCGGCGCGCCGGTGCGCACCGCCTTGCCGGCACCCCAGTCGTAGTCGACCGAGCGGTGCAGGTCGGGCAGGAACGTGAACGGCCGCATGCCGCGCGTCGCGGCGCGGTGCGCCTCGCTGCCGGCCGGCAACAGGCGGCGCGCGGCCGCCACGGGCGCATGGTCGCGCGGCTCGAACCACGCGCGCGGCGGCCGGCTCGCGTAGGCCGCGTCGCCGCGCTGGCGGCTCAGGATGGCCTGCACGACTTCGGCCGGCTCGCGCAGCAGGCGCCGGTCCACGTTGCGCACCACCTCTTCGCGGTGCTCGGCGGCGAGCCGCTCGAATCGCTGCAGCAGCCGCTCGGCGGTCAGCTGCTCCGGCTCCTGCGCCGGACACGCGAGCGCGGCCGCGAGGAACACCGCGCCAGCGGGGAGCAGGGGGCTCTGCATGGCGCGGATGCTAACGACGTGCGGCCCCGGGGCGAGGCCCGAGGTTCGCGGCCGAAATCTCGCCGGGTCCGGCGAAACCGGGCAACCGCCGCAAGGTAGACAGTGGGTCCGACGTCCAGGTGTGGATCTGGCGCCCGGACGATACGGGACTCTCCGCCGAGGAGGGACGGGCACGTCGCCCGCACCTCCGGGGGCGAGGCGGAGAGTCTCCTTTCCTGTACGGGGAACGCCGGTCTGCGGGGAACCTCAGCGGCGCACGCGGTGCAGCCAGCGTTCGACCGAAGCACCGTCGCCGAACACCGTGCGCAGCACCTCGCGCAGTTCGTCGGCCGTGGCGCCGAGGCGCAGGGCGCCGCGCGCGTGGGCGACGAACTGGCGCTCCTGGTCCATCGCCGCGAGCGTCCCGGCTGCGAGCAGTTCGCGCACGGCGGCCGGCAGCCCGGGGCGGCTGAGGATCCGCCCGTAGGCTGCCTCGAGCACGAAGTCGTGCAGCTCCTCGTGATGGTCGCGCAGCATCGCGCGCACTGCCGCGTCGTTGCGCCCGTAGATCGCGGCGAACAGGGTCCGCCCGGCCGCGAGTTGTTCGGTCCGGGGCAAACCGCCGCCGCGCGGCGGCCGCGCCGCCGGCCAGGCCTGACCGAGCCGTTCGAAGGCCGTGACGACGCGCGGGAAGCCGCAGAACAGCACGGCCTGCAGCAGGGCCTCCTCGAGGTCCGCGCGGCCCACGCCGCGTGCGCGCGCGACCGCGGCGGCGGCGCCGAACCCCTGCCAGTCGCCGCGCCAGATGCAGGCGACGGCCAGCACGCAGAGCCGCGTCGACGGGGGCAGCCCGGGTCGCGCGAGCAGTTCGTCGAGTTGCACCGCCAGAGCCTACGGCGCCGTGCCTAGCTCGTCATGCTCGCCTGGGCCACGGCCGCCCGGATCGCCGCGGTCTGCTCGGCCGACAGCGACAGGGCCTGCAGCGCGGGG
>VGXW01000080.1 GCA_016873195.1 Planctomycetota bacterium
GGCGCCACCGGAACCGGCAGGCCCCGCCGGGGGACCAGCCGCGGGTTTCGTGGTGGTCAAGGGAGCCCGCGAACACAACCTGAAGGGGGTGGACCTGGCCTTCCCGCGCGACCGGCTGACGACCTTCACGGGCGTGTCTGGGTCGGGCAAGTCGAGCCTCGCCTACCACACGGTCTACCAGGAAGGCCAGCGCCGGTTCCTCGAGAGCCTGAGTGCGTATGCGCGGCAGTTCCTTGGGCGTATGGAGAAGCCGAAAGTCGACCACGTCGAGGGGCTGTCGCCCACGGTGTCGATCGACCAGCGCGCGGGAAGCCACTCGGTCCGGTCGACGGTCGGCACGCTGACCGAGGTGATGGACTTCCTGCGCCTCTTGTGGTCGCGCCTCGGCGACCCGAGCTGTCCCGAGTGCGGCGCGAGCATCGAAACCTGGTCGCCCGACCGGATCACCGACGCGATCGTGGCCGGGCATCCCGGGCAGGCAGTGCTGGTGCTCGCTCCCGTGGTGCGCGAGCGCAAGGGGGAGTACCGCAAGGAACTCGCCGAGTGGACGCAGAAGGGCTTCGTGCGCGCGCGCATCGACGGCGAGGTGCGGCGCCTCGACGAGGACGTCCGGCTGCAGCGCTACGCCTACCACACGATCGAGCTGGTCGTCGACCGCTTGACGATCCAGCCCGAGGCGAGGTCGCGGCTCGCCGAGGCGGTCGAGCAGGCCGTGCAGCTCGGCGGCGGGCTGTGCGCGCTCGCGCACGGCGACGGCGGCTACCGGCTGTTCTCGACGCTGCGCAGCTGCCCGAACGGCCACGGCGCGCTGCCCGAGATGGAGCCGCGGCTGTTCTCGTTCAACAGCCCGATCGGCGCCTGCAGCCGCTGCGACGGGCTCGGTCAGACCTACGGCTTCGCGCCCGGACTGCTCGTGCGCGACGGCAGGAAGTCGCTGCGCGACGGCGCGCTGGCGGCGTTCACCGACGACGGCAAACTCGTCTACGGCCGGTTGACGATCGACCATCTCGCCGAGGTCGGCCGCGCGTTCGGCTTCGACGTCGACACGCCGTGGGACGAGCTGTCCGGCAAGGCGAAGCGGATCGTGCTGCACGGGTCCGGCCGGCAGAAGTTCGAGTTCCGCTGGAAGCGGAAGACCGCGCTGTCGACGACCACCGGCAGCGACGAGGTCGTGTTCCCGGGCATCCTGGGCCATCTGGAGAGCGTCTACCGGCCGTCCCGCGCGCGGCACCTGGACCGCTTCCGGGCGGCGGTGCCGTGCGGCGACTGCGGCGGAACGCGCCTGGCCGCGGCGGCGCGCGCGGTGCGGTTCCAGGGCCGGGCGCTGCCCGAGGTGCTGGCGCTGCCGGTCGACGGAGCGCTCGACTGGGTGCGCGCGGTGCGCCTCGAGGGCAACGCGCGGCGCATCGGCCACGACGTGCTGCGGGAGGTCGAGCGGCGGCTCTCGTTCCTCGCCGACGTCGGCCTCGGCTACCTGACCCTCGACCGCCGCGCGCCGACCTTGTCGGGCGGCGAGTCGCAGCGCATCCGGCTCGCGGCGCAGGTCGGAGCCGGGCTGCGCGGCATCCTCTACGTGCTGGACGAGCCGAGCATCGGCCTGCACGCGCGCGACCAGGAGCGGCTGCTGCGCACGCTCGAGGCGCTGCGCGACCGCGGCAACACGGTGGTCGTCGTCGAGCACGACGCGGCGACGATGCTGCGCAGCGACTTCCTGGTCGACGTCGGGCCCGGTGCCGGCGTGCTCGGCGGCGAGGTCGTCGTGGCGGGGCCGCCGGCGACCGTGCGCGCGACCCCGCACTCGCTGACCGGGCAGTACCTGCGCGGCGAACGCACGGTGCCGGTGCCGGCCGCGCGGCGCGCGGCCGACCGCGGCGAACTGCGCGTCCGCGGCGCGCGGCACCACAACCTGCAGGACCTCGACGTGACGATCCCGCTCGGCCGGTTCGTCGTCGTGACCGGGGTGTCCGGCTCGGGCAAGTCGACGCTGGTGCACCACGTGCTGGTGCCGGCACTGCGCGCAGCGCTGGCCGGCGCCGCCGCCGGCCCGAGGTCCTGTGCTGGCATCGACGGCCTCGAGCTGGTCGACAAGCTCGTCGAGATCGACCAGGCGCCGATCGGCCGCACGCCGCGCAGCAACCCGGCGACCTACACGGACCTGTGGACGCACGTGCGCGACCTGTTCGCGCAGCTGCCGGAGTCGCGCCTGCGCCAGTACGAGAAGGGCCGCTTCTCGTTCAACGTGCCCGGCGGCCGGTGCGAGGCGTGCGGCGGGGCCGGCGTGACGACGCTGGAGATGAACTTCCTGGCGCCCGTCGAGGTCGTCTGCGAGCAGTGCGGCGGCGCGCGCTTCCACGCCGAGACGCTCGCGGTGCGCTGGAAGGACAAGAGCGTGCACGACGTGCTCGAGATGACGGTCGAGGAGGCGGCGGCGTTCTTCGCCGACCTGCCGAAGATCGCGCGCGGGCTGGTCGCGCTGCGCGACACCGGGCTCGGCTACCTGCGGCTCGGCCAGCCGTCGACGACGCTGTCGGGCGGCGAGGCGCAGCGCGTCAAGCTGGCGACGGAACTGCAGCGGCCCGCGACCGGGCGCACGTTCTACGTGCTCGACGAACCGACCACCGGCCTGCACTTCCACGACGTGGCGCGGCTGCTCGACGCGCTGCAGCGGCTGGTCGACGCCGGCAACACGGTGCTGGTGATCGAACACAACCTCGACGTCGTGCGCGCCGCGGACTGGCTCGTCGACCTCGGCCCCGAGGGCGGTGCCGGCGGCGGGCGACTCGTCGCGGCGGGCACGCCCGAGCAGGTCGCCGCGGTGCCGGCGTCGCACACGGGGGCCGCGCTGCGCGCGATCGGCATCGGCCCGCGCCCGGCGCGACGGCCCGCGGCGGCCGCCGCGGCCGCACCGGCGGCGCTGCGGCGGCCGACGCACATCGAGGTGCGCGGCGCGCGCACGCACAACCTGCAGGGCGTCGACTGCGACGTGCCGCTCGGCCGCTTCACCGTCGTCACCGGGCCGTCGGGGTCGGGCAAGTCGAGCCTCGCGTTCGACACGATCTTCCAGGAAGGGCAGCGGCGGTTCCTCGAGAGCATGTCGACCTACGCGCGGCGTTTCCTCGGCCGGCTGGACCACGCGCCGGTCGACCGGATCGACGGGCTCGGCCCGGCGATCGCGATCGACCAGAAGCGCACGACGCGCAGCCCGCGGTCGACGGTGGCGACGACGACCGAGATCCACGACTACCTGCGCCTGCTCTACGCGCGCGTCGGCCGGCAGCACTGTCCCGTGCACGGGCAGGAACTGATCGCGTGGTCGCCGAGCCGCGCGGCCGCCGCGCTGGTGCGGGACTGGCCGGGCCGCCGCGCGCTGGTCCTCGCGCCGATCGAGGTGCCGCCCGACGTGCGCAGCGAGCCGGCGGCGGCCGCCGGCTGGCTGCAGGCGCTGCGCGCGGAGTGGCGCAAGCAGGGGCTCGTGCGCGCGCTCGCCGACGGGGTGGAACTGCGGCTCGACGCGGACTGGCCCGCGGCGCCCGCGGACCTGCTGCTGGTGATCGACCGGATCGCGATCGGCGACCGCGCGCGGCTTGCCGACGCGCTCGAGCAGGCGCAGGCGATCGCGCACGGACACGGCGGCCCGCCCGCCGCGGTGGTGCAGTTCGCCGACGCCCCCGGTGCCGGCGAGCGGCACTGGTTCCGCGCCGACGCGGGTTGCCGGTCGTGCGACCACCGCGCGATGCCCGACCCGCAACCGCGCTGGTTCTCGTTCAACCACCACAGCGGCGCGTGCGGGGCCTGCCTCGGGCTCGGCGCAATCGTGGTCTGCGCCGAGGAACTGCTGGTCAACCACCCGGACCGGCCGCTGTTCGGCGGCGCGATCCGGCACCCGGGCGCGGCGTTCACGTTCCTGACCGCCGCGGACGGCTGGTATGCCGAGGTCGCGGCGGCGGTCGCGCAGCGGCACGGTTTCGAGCTCGGCGCGCCGTGGCGGGACCAGCCCGCGCGCGTGCGGCAACTCCTGCTGCGCGGCACCGGCGAGTCGCGCTACGAGGTCGTGTTCCGCAAGGTGGAGGCCGGCCGGCGGCGCGAGTGGCGCATGCAGGTGCCGTGGAAGGGCCTCGCGCGGCAGGTCGAGGACTGGTACCAGGGCAAGGACGGCGACGACCACGGCGACGAACGGTTCCGCGCCGTGATGCAGGTGCGCAGCTGCCCGGACTGCGGCGGCGAGCGGCTGCAGCCGGCCCCGCGCGCGGTCCGGGTCGGCGGCGTGCGGCTGCCCGAACTGCTGGCGCAGACCGTCGAGCAGGCGCTGGCCACGCTCGGCGCGCTCGCGCTCGGCGCCGGCGAACGGCGCATCGCGGCGGACGTGCTGGTCGAACTGCGCAACCGGCTCGGGTTCCTGCGCGACACGGGGCTCGGCTACCTGACCCTCGACCGGTCGGCGGCGACGCTGTCGGGCGGCGAGGCGCAGCGCATCCGGCTCGCCACGCAGCTCGGCAACCGGCTCGTCGGCGTGCTCTACGTGCTCGACGAACCGACCGTCGGCCTGCACCCGCGCGACACCGAGCGGCTGCTGCGCACCTTGCTGGACCTGCGCGACCTCGGCAACACGGTGCTCGCGGTCGAACACGACGAGACGATGGTGCGCGCCGCGGACCACGTGCTGGACCTGGGGCCGGGTGCCGGCGTGCGCGGCGGGCGCCTCGTCGCCAGCGGGCCGCCGGCCGAAGTCGCGCGCGGACCGGGGGTCACCGCGCAGTGGCTGCGCGGCGAGCTCGCCGTCGATCGGCCGGCCGAGCGCCGGACGCCTTCCGGGCGCGTGCGGCTGCGGTCCGTGCACGTGCACAACCTGCGCGGCGTCGACGTCGACGTGCCGCTCGGCTGCCTGTGCGTGGTCACCGGCGTGTCCGGCTCGGGCAAGTCGTCGCTGGTGATGGACGCGCTGGTGCCGGCGCTGGCGGCCGGCAAGGCAGCCATCGAGTGGGGCGACGGCGCCGAGCGGCCGGTCGAGACCGTGGTCGTCGACCAGGCGGCGATCGGCAGTTCGCCCGCGAGCAACCCCGCGACCTACACGGGCGCGTTCACGCCGATCCGCGAGCTGTTCGCGCGCACGCCGCTGGCGCGGCAGAAGGGCTTCGCGCCGGGCCGGTTCTCGTTCCACGTCGCGGCGGGGCGCTGCGCGCACTGCGAGGGCAAGGGCCAGCTGCAGGTCGAGATGCACTTCCTGGCCGACGTGTGGGTGACCTGCGAGGTCTGCAAGGGGCGGCGCTACGACCAGGAGACGCTGACCGTCGAGTACCGCGGCCGCAACGTCGCGCAGGTGCTCGCCATGGACGTCGACGAGGCGCTGCAGTTCTTCGGCAACCACCGGCAGATCGTGCGGCCGCTGCAACTGCTGCACGACGTGGGGCTGGGCTACCTGCAGCTCGGCCAGCCCGCGAACACGTTCTCGGGCGGCGAGGCGCAGCGCATCAAACTGTGCGCGGAGCTCGCGGCGCAGAAGCGCGCGCACACGATCTACGTGCTCGACGAGCCGACCACCGGGCTGCACCTCGACGACGTGCGCAAGCTGGTCGCCGTGCTCGGGCGCCTGCTCGCGCGCGGCGACTCGGTGGTGGTCGTCGAGCACCACCTCGACGTGATCCTGGCCGCGGACCGCGTGATCGACCTGGGGCCCGAGGCCGGCCTCGCCGGCGGCCGGGTGGTCGCGCTGGGCACGCCCGAGCAGGTCGCCGCGGTCGGCGCCAGCGCCACGGGTCGCTGCCTCGCGGCGCGGCTCGGCGGTGCCTCGGTCGCGGCAGCGGCCGGGGGCGGAACCGCGGCGGGAAAGCGCGCCCGCCGCGGCGCGGTGCGCCGGCGCGCGGAGGACGGAGCATGACGGAGCCGCCGCTGATCGTGCAGACCGACCGCACCGTGCTGCTGGAGACGCGGCATCCCGGCTACGAGG
This sequence comes from Planctomycetota bacterium, assembly GCA_016873195.1. Classification (GTDB taxonomy): domain Bacteria; phylum Planctomycetota; class UBA1135; order UBA1135; family UBA2386; genus VGXW01. The sequence continues at coordinate 5,945 of VGXW01000080.1, forward strand.
CCGCGCGCGACCGGCTCGCGCGCTTCGCCGAGCTCGAGAAGTCCCCCGAGTACGTGCACTTCTACCGCATCACGCCCGTCAGCATCTGGAACGCGGCGGCGCTCGGGGAGCCGCTGGACGGACTGCTCGGCTGGCTCGTGCAGAACTCGCGGTTCCCGGTCGCGCCCGCGACGCTGCGGAAGGTCGAGGAGTGGTACCGGCGCTACGGCCTGCTGCGGCTCCACGCGGGCGGCGACGGCCGGCTGCGCCTGTGCTGCGACCAGCCCGGGCTGCTCGCGGAACTGGCGGCACAGCCGGCGCTGGAGGGCCTGCTCGGACCGGTGGCCGGCGGCGAGTGCAGCGTGGCGGCGGAGCAGCGCGGCGAACTGAAGCAGGCGCTCGTGCGGCTCGGCTACCCGGTCGACGACCGGGCCGGCTACCGCGACGGCACGGCGCTGCCGTTCGCGCTGCGCGTGGCCGCGACCGGCTTCGCGCTGCGCGACTACCAGCGCGCCGCGGCCGAGGCGTTCCACGCCGGCGGCAGCGACCGCGGCGGCTGCGGGGTCGTCGTGTTGCCGTGCGGCGCCGGCAAGACCGTGGTCGGCATCGCCGCGATGCACCTGCTGCAGACCCATGCCCTGGTGTTGACGACGAACACCGTCGCGGTGCGGCAGTGGTGCCGCGAACTGCTCGACAAGACCGACCTGCGCGCGGCCCAGGTCGGCGAGTACACCGGCGACCACAAGCAGATCCGGCCCGTCACCGTCGCCACCTACCAGATCCTGACGCACCGGCGCAGCCGGCTCGACGGGTTCACGCACCTCGACCTGTTCGACCGCGGCGGCTTCGGCCTGATCGTCTACGACGAGGTGCACCTGCTGCCGGCACCCGTGTTCCGCGCGACGGCCGGCATCCAGGCGCGGCGGCGGCTCGGCCTGACCGCGACGCTGGTGCGCGAGGACGGCCGCGCCGACGAGGTGTTCTCGCTGATCGGCCCCAAACGCTACGAACTGCCGTGGAAGCTGCTCGAACGCGCCGGCTACCTGGCGCCCGCGCAGTGCCGCGAGGTCCGCGTGCCGCTCGGGGAGGACCGCGCCGCGCGCTACGCCGCGGCGAGCCCGCGCGCGCAGATCCGCATCGCCGCCGACAACGAGCAGAAGCTCGACGTGGTCGGCGCGCTGCTCGAACTGCACGCGCGCGACCGCGTGCTCGTGATCGGCCAGTACCTGGGCCAGCTGCAGCAGCTCGCGGCCGTGTTCCGGCTGCCGCTGATCACCGGGCAGACGCCCAACGCCGAGCGCGAACGGCTCTACGCGGCGTTCCGCAGCGGCGAGCTGGGCCGGCTGTCGGTCAGCAAGGTCGGCAACTTCGCGATCGACCTGCCGGACGCCAACGTCGCGATCCAGGTTTCCGGCACGTTCGGCAGCCGGCAGGAGGAGGCGCAGCGGCTGGGCCGCGTGCTGCGGCCCAAGGCCGGCGGCGGCGCCGCGAGCTTCTACACGCTCGTTTCGGCCGACACGCGCGAGCAGGACTTCGCGCGCAAGCGCCAGCTGTTCCTGACCGAACAGGGCTACGCGTACGCCATCGTCGCCGCGGCCGGGATCCTGGACGGTGCGCGGCGGCAGCGGGAGGTCCGCGCATGACGAGGTTGAGCCTGCGCGTCTTGTTGCAGGGCGCCGACGAGCAGGCGGCGCGCGAGGGCCTGCTGCGCTGGAACGACGGCGGCCGTGCGGTCGGACCCGGCGCGCTCGCCGCCGCGTCGGCGGCCATGGAGGACGAGCCGTTCGTGCTGCGGCGCATCGGCGCCCTGCCGCGCAAACAACAGGATCTGCTCGAGGCGTTCTTCGCCGACGGCGGGGCCGTGCGCTCGGTGCACGTGTTGTTCGCCGAGTTCGGCCGCAACTTCAAGAGCCGCTTCGACCTCGAGGCGACGCTGGCGGCCCTGCAGCGCGGCGGCTTCCTGTGGCCCACGCGCGACAAGCGCTGGGCGAGCTTCGACAGCCCGTGCTGGGCCGCGCCCGGCGAACTCGTGGAATGCGTGCTGCGCTCGCGCCGCCGGCGCGAACGGCAGCTGCAGGACTGCCTGACGCTGCAGGGTTTCCTCGACGCGCGCTTCTTCCGCGCGCGCAACGGGCCGCCGGGCGAGGGGCGAACGGGCAGCAACGGCGCCGGCCACGACCCGAAGGCCGCCGAACACGCGCGCAAGATCTACAAGCTCTACACGATGGAGGACTCGATGGCGCAGCGGCTGCAGAAGCTGCCGGCGCCGGTGCGCGCCTGCGTCGACGCGGCGCTGTCGCGCCACGGCGGCCTCGCGTCGTTCGACGAACTCGTGCAGGGCGTCGACCTGGCCGATCCGCCGGACTTCGGGTTCGTCGGCAAGTCGCTCGAGCAGGCGATGGTCGGCACGGCCGGCCCGCTCGACCTCGCGCGCATCGGGCTGCAGCCCGCCGAACGCGCGGTCGTCGTGTTCCACGAGGTGGCGCTCTACGCGATCCGCCGGCGCGGCGAAGCGAGCCCGCCGCCGGTCGCCGAACCGCTCGTGTGCGGCGGCGACTTCGCGACGAACGTCGGCCGCTTCCTGCGCGAAACCCAGCAGAACAAGGTGCTGTTCACGGCCGGCGGCGAACTGTTCAAGGCGTCGCAGAAGCGCATCGCGGGGCTGCTGCTGGCGGTGCCGGGCGGCCAGCTGTCGCCCGAGGCCTCGCTCGAGGTGCTCTACCGGTTCTGCCTGCACCGCCGGCTGATCGACCGCCGCGGCGAGCGCTCGCTGCGGCCGACGCCGGCGGGGGTCGCGTTCGACCGCGCGCCGCTGGCCGAGCAGCTCAAGATGCTGCTCGCGCACTTCGTCGAGGACCGCACGCTGCCCGGCGAACCGTTCCACCAGACGCGCATGCGGCGCGTGCTGCTGCGGCTGCTGCGCCGCGCCGAGCCGATGGCCTGGCAGGACGCGACCGCGCTGCCGTTCCTGGCGCGCAACGCGTACCTGGCGCAGCTCGACATGGGCCAGACCGAGGAGTTCTTCGCCGCGCGGCTGCAGGGCGGCGGCTACACGCCGACCGAGTCGCTGCAGCAGATGTGCTGGAACCTGCTGGTCTGGATCAAGAAGCGCCTGTTCCCGCTCGGCATCGTGGACCTGGGCACGAAGGACGGCCGCGTCGTCGCGCTGCGGCTGTCGCGGCTCGGCGCGGCGCTGCTCGAGGGCGAACCCGCGGGCCGGGTCGGCGGCACGCGCTGCTGCATCATCGTGCAGCCCGACTTCGAGGTGCTCGTGTTCCCGGGCGACGACAGCCACGACGTCGTGCACCTGTTCGACCGGTTCGCGCGGCGGACCAAGAGCGACGTCGTGCACCAGTTCCGGCTCGAACCGGCCACCGTGCAGGCCGGCATCGCCGACGGGCTCACGGCGGCCCGGATCCTGCAGGAACTGACCGACCGTGCGCGCGCCCCGATCCCGCAGAACGTGCTCTACAGCCTCGAAGAATGGGCGCAGCGTCCGCTACCCTGAGCACCGTGCCGCCCAGGCCACCGGCCGGTCGGACTTCCCCTCCACGGTGCCGGCCGCAACGACGATGAAGCCCTCCGAACCGGCCCGCGCGTCGATGAACGAACCGCCCCCCGCCATGGACCCAGAGATCCTCGTGCTCGGTGCCGGCCCCGCGGGGCTCGCCTGCGCGATGGAACTGTCGCGCAAGGGCAAGCGCAGCGTCGTCGTCGAGAAGGACGCGGCGGTCGGCGGGCTGGCCAAGACCCTGACGATCCGCGAGGGCGACTGCACGTTCCTGACCGACATCGGCCCGCACCGGTTCTTCTCGAAGAACCAGTACCTCTACGACTTCATCGAGGACCTGCTGCACGAACAGTGGCGGCAGGTGCCGCGGCTGACGCGCCAGTTCATCGACGGCAAGTTCTACGACTACCCGGTCAAGGCGCTGCAGGTGTTCAAGAACATCGGGCCGTGGAAGAGCCTGCGCATCCTCGCCGACTACGCGGTGGCGAGGCTGCGCTACGGCCTGCTGCGCCAGCGCACGAGCACCTTCGAGGACTACGTCGTCGCGAACTTCGGCCGCACGCTGGCCGAGTTCAGCATGATCAACTACACGGAGAAGATCTGGGGCATCCCGGCCCGCACGATCCACCCGGACTGGGCGAAGCAGCGCATCCACGGCCTCAACCTGTGGAGCGTGCTGGCCAACGTCGTGCGCAACGCGCTGGCGGGCGGCCGGCGCGGTGCCGCCGCGCCGAAGTCGCTGGTCGACCGGTTCTACTACCCGCAGTTCGGCACGGGCCGCATCTACGAGGAGATCCACGAGCACCTGGTCGCCACCGGCACGCGCATCGAGACGGGCAGCGAGCCGGTCGCGGTGCGCCACGACGGCGGGCGCATCACCGAGGTCGACGTGCGGCTCGCCGACGGCCGCGTCGAGACGATGCGGCCCGGGCACCTCGTCGAGTCGGTGCCGCTGACGTCCTTCCTCGACCTGCTGGACCCGCCGCCGCCGCCGGACGTGCGCGAGGCGGCGCGCGGGCTCAAGTGGCGCGCGCAGGTCTACCTGTTCCTGACGCTCGACAAGGAGCGGGTCACGCCGGACAACTGGATCTACTTCCCGAACCAGGACATCCCGTTCGGCCGCACGAGCGAGATGAAGAACTTCAGCGCGGACATGTGTCCGCCCGGCAAGACCTCGTTCTTCGTCGAGTTCTTCGCCTTCGAGACCGACCCGATCTGGGCGATGACCAAGGAGCAGGTGCTCGAACTGGTGCTGCCCTACTTCGAGAAGTGGGGCTTCTTCGCCCGGCAGGACGTGCGCCAGTGCTACCTGTGGAAGCGCTCGCACGTCTACCCGGTCTACGACCTAGAGTACAAGGACCGGCTCGCGGTGATCCAGCGGTGGCTGGACCAGCTCGCGAACCTGATCTACATCGGCCGGCCCGGCCGGTTCCGCTACACGAACCAGGACCACAGCCTCGAGATGGGCATCGTCGGCAGCCGCATGATCCTCGAGGGCCGCAAGTACGACCTCGACGCGATCGGCGGCGAGAACGAGTACTTCGAGAAGGGGCCGATCTACGAGAAGCGGATCTGAGCCCGGGCGCGCTACGCTTCCGCGATGCCCGCGACGGCTCCCGCGAAGTTCGACCCGGACCTGCTGCGCCTCGTGCTCGTGACCGACGGCCGCGGCGACCTGCTGCGCCTCGAGTCGGTCGTGGCGGCGGCGATCCCCGGCGGCGTGCGCTGCGTGCAGCTGCGCGAACTGCACTGGTCGGCGCGCATGGTGCTGCAGGCAGCGGAACGGCTGCGTCCGCTGCTCGACGCGGCCGGCGGCCTGCTGCTCGTCAACGACCGCGTCGACGTGGCGCTGGCGGACGCCGCGCACGGCGCGCAGATCGGCCACCGGTCGCTGCCGCCGGACCTCGCCCGGCGCGTGCTGGGCCCCGGACGGCTGCTCGGCTACTCGGCGCACGACCAGGGGGAACTCGACCTCGCCGCGGCGTCGGCCTGCGACCTGGCGCTGCTGTCGCCGATCTGGCCGACGACCAGCAAGCCCGGCATGCCGCACCTCGGCGAAGCGCACGCGGCCTCGCTGACGGCCGGGGCCAGGCTGCCGGTGGTGTGGCTCGGCGGCATCACCGCGGCGAACGCCGCGCGGATCGCCGACCTGCCCCCGACCTGCCGGCCGATCGGCATCGCCGTGCGATCCGCCGTGATGGCGGCCGAAGACCCCCGCTACGCGGCCGCGGCGCTGCTGCGCGCGTTCACCGGCGGCGGGGCGACCGGGGCGCCCTGAGCCGCGCCGGGCGGGGCTGGCACGGCCGCGGTGGCGGCGCGATGCTGAGGCGATGGCGACGGACGCACGCGCACCCGGACGGCGCCGCACGCGGTTCGAACCCGCGGCGGTGGCGCGGCTCGTGCGCCGGGCCACCTGGCTCCTGTTGTTCGGGGCCGGCGCCGTGTTCTTCTGGCGCTTCGGCACCGAACGGGTGCCGCTCGGCATGAACACGGTGCCGTCGATTCCACCGGACTCGTGGTGCATCGTCGACCGCGGGGCCCGGGCCGCGCGGGTCGGCAGCCACGTGTTCGTCGACGTGCCGCAACTCGGGAGCCTCCTGTCGCGGGTCGCCGCGATCGACGCCGACACGATCACCGTCGAGAACCCGGATCCACTGGCCGCCTGGCCCGACAGCCGGTCGTTCGGACCGCTGCCGCGGCGGTGCCTGCGCAGCACGGTGCTCGTCGTGTTCGGTCCCGAGCCGGCCCTGGCGGAGGTGCCGCGTGGGCGCTGAGCGCACGTTCACGGCCGGCCTCGCGCGGTTCTTCGGCACCGCGCGCGGCGTGCTGGCCGGCATCGGCGACGACGCGGCCGTCGTGCGCAACCCGGCGCGCGACGCCGTGCTGTGCTGCGACCCGGTGGTGGAGGGCGTGCACTTCGCGCCGGGCACGCGGCCGGGGCTGGTCGGCCGCAAGGCCGTGAACCGCAACCTGTCGGACCTCGCGGCGATGGGGGCCGTGCCCGACTGGCTGTTGCTGTCGCTGGTGTTGCCGCGCGGTTGCCAGCCGGCCTACCGGCTCGGGCTCCTGCTCGGCGTGCGCGCGGCGGCGCGCAGAGGCGCATGTACGGTGGTCGGCGGCGACGTCGCGACGACCGACGGCCCGCTGGTGGCGACGGTGACGGCGGTCGGGCACCTGCCGGGCCGCGCGCTGCTGCGCAGCGGGGCGCGGATCGGCGACAGTCTGCACGTGACGGGCCCGCTCGGCGGCTCGTCGCTGGGCCACCACCTGACCTTCCGGCCGGCGCTGCGCGAGGGGGTCTGGCTCGCCACCCAACCCGCGGTGCACGCAGCGCTGGACGTCAGCGACGGTCTCCTGCTCGACCTCGCGACGATGCTGGCGGCGAGCGGCGCGCCGGGCGCCGAACTCGATGCCGGTTCGATCCCGGTGAGCCGCGCCGCGCGCCGGCTTGCCGGGGGCGACCGCGAACGGGCGCTGCGGCGCGCCTTGGGCGACGGCGAGGACCACGTGCTGCTGTGGGCCCAGGATCCGCGCGCGGCCCTGCCCCGCGGCGGCCCGCTGTCGCCGGCCGCGCGGCAGCCGATCGGCCGGGTCACCGGCGAGCCCGGGCTCTGGTTGCGCCGCCCGGACGGTGGCCGGGAACGGCTTCCTGCCCTAGGTTTCGAGCATGACCTCGGCGCCCGTGCGGATCGACCTGCCGGCGGACCCGGCCGCCACGGAGCGCCTGGGACAGTGGCTCGGCGAGCGCCTCGCGCCCGGTGACACGCTGGCCCTGGTCGGGGAACTCGGCGCCGGCAAGACGACGCTGGTGCGTGGGCTGGCCCGGGGGCTCGGGGTCGACGATCCCGAGGCCGTGTCGAGTCCGACCTACCTGCTGGTGATCGAGCACCCGGGCCGGAAGACGCTGCTGCACGCGGACGCCTACCTGCCCGAGAAGCTCGGCGCGTTCCTGGCCGACGGCGGCCTCGACTACCTTCTCGACCAGCGCGCGGTGGTGGTGGTCGAGTGGGCCGACAAGGTCGAGAACCTGTTGCCGCCGGACGCCCTGTGGCTCGTCCTGTCGCTGGCACCGGGCGGTGGGCGCACGGCGGAACTCTCCTGCGCCGACGGGCGGCGCTTCCCCTTCCTCGCGGGGGCGGCGAAGATGGGGCCGCGCGACTGAACCGGCCGCGTCCCGCGGCGTTCTGCCGTGGTCCCCCCGGAGATCCGGTCTTGAAGCCACCTCCACTGCCGGAAGGCGAAGTCGACCTGCTCGCCCGCTACCGCGAAGGGGACGCGTCGGCTTTCCGGCAGCTCGTCGAGGCCTACCGGGACCGCATGGTGCAGTTCTTCTACCGCCTGTGCTGGGACCGCGATCGTGCGGAGGACCTGACGCAGGACCTGTTCCTGAAGCTCTTGCTGGCGAGCAAGCGCTACCGGCCCGAAGGGCGCATGGCCACCTTCGTGTACCGGGTCGCGACGAACCTCTGGATCGACAACTACCGGCAACAGCGACCGCGACCGCGGCTGCACTCCTACGACCAGGTCGTGCTGCCGGACGGGGGGGCGTGGGACTTCGCCGGCAAGGGGGCCACTCCCGAAGAGGACCTCGCCGACCGCGAGGAACGCGCCACGCTGCGGTGCGCCCTCGAGCGCCTGACGGAGCCGCACCGGATCGTGTTCGAGCTGGCCGTGTACCAGGAGCGCCCGTACGGAGAGATCGGCGAGCTGCTCGGCATCCCGGTCGGCACCGTGAAGTCGCGCATGCACAACGCCGTGGCCGCGCTGAAGCAGCTGCTCGCGGGAGCACCCGCCAGCGGCGCGGCGGCGGCCCGGCGCAGCAGGGGGCACGCGTGACCTGCCCCGAGCGCGACCCGGGCGCGGCTGGCGAGGATCCGGTGGACCTCCAGCCGGTGGACCTGCTGCTCGAGCAGGGCGCTGCCGGGCAACTGGCCGCGGCGCGGCAGCGCGTCGCCGCGGATCCGCTGCTGGCGATCGAGGTCGCCGAGACGGTGGATCTGCTCGAGCGGTTCCGGCAGGTGCGGACCGAACCGAGCCCGCGGTTCGCGGCGCGGCTCTACGACGTCGTGCGCCGCGCCGAACTGTGGCGGCTGCGCCGCCCCGCGCGCATCTGGCCGCGGCTGTTGCTGGTCGCGGTGGCCGCAGGCCTGACCCTGTCCGCGCTGCTCAGGTGGGATCCGTACGCCCGTGCCCGCGCCCGCGCCGGTTCGGCTCGGGACACGGTGGCCGCAGCGCTGCCGGCCGCGGCATCGCCGCTGCCGCAGGCCCCGGTTGCCGAGGCCGCCGCCGGCGAATCCGCCGCGCAGGATCCGGTGCTGGCGCGCATCCGCCAGCGGCTCGACACGGAGCGCGCCGAGTTCGTGCTCGCCGAGTTCGCGGCCGGGCTGCAGCCTCCCGCCGACCCGCTCGCGCGCTGGCTCGACCCGCGGAACGCGCTCGCGGAGCTGCGGCTGGGCCACGAACTGCGGCAGGACTCGACCTTCCGGGAGCGCGTCCTGCGCAGCGCGGGCGGCCACGTGGCTGCCGACGTGCGCGTCCAGCAGATCGCGGACTCGCTGGCCCGCGAGCTCGACCGGCGCCTCGGTGCCGGTCCCGCGCCGACGACTGCCGAGGTCGGGCTCGCGTTGCGGGCGCTGGTCGCCGCGGGTGGCGACGATGCGCGGCTCGGCCCGCTGCGGCGGGGCAGCGACTGGCTCGCCGCCCGGCTGCCGGCCTGTTCGGGCATCGAGCTGACCCACGGCGTCGCGGCGCTGCTGGAGGTCGCGGCCGCAACCGGGTGGCACGGCGGGCTCGTCGCGCGCGAAGGCGCGCGCTGGCTCGACGAGGTGCTCGCCGCGGACGACGAGACCTGGGGCCGGCGACTGCCCGAGCTGCTGACGGTGCGCACGCCGGTGGCCGTGCTCGCCGACGGGGGGCGCACGGCCGCGTTGCTGCCCGGCTTCGGGCTCGACGCGGGGCGCTGCACGCTGCTGCGGCGCCTGCTGCTCGGCGAACTGCGGGAGCGCGCGGCGCCGGCGCTCGATCCTGCGGTCCTGGTGGGCTTCGTCTACGGGTTCGCCGACCTCCTCGCCGAGGGCGAACGGAGCCACATCGAGGCCGAGTTGCGGCGCTGGAAACCGGCCCGCCTCGTGCCGGACTTCACCACGGTGCAACAACTCGCGTGGGGCATCGAACCCGGCCGGCTCGGCTACACGAGGCTGCAGGCGGATCTGCGCCGCATGGTGGCGGTGCCCGACCCGGAACCACTGGACCAGCGCGCCTCGTTGTGCCTGTGCCTCTCGGCGAGCTACGCTGCCCGCCTGCCCGTCGCCCTGCTCGACGTCGGCGCCGCCGAATGACCCCGGGAACCTTTTCCCTGGGCTTCCCGCCGGGACTGGTGTAGCAAGAGCGGGTCCGACGACCCCCTCCGCACGCATGAATCGCCGCGCCATCCGCCGCGTTCTCGCCCCCTTCGCCTGTTGGTCGTGGCTGCCGGTGCTGATGGCACAGGAGCCCGTGCCGGTGCGGCCGGCGCAGGAGCCGGAGCCGATGCTGCCGGTCGACCGCGACGCCGACCAGCGCGGCAGCCCGGTGCGCGAACTGACCCTCGAGGAAAA
>VGXW01000081.1 GCA_016873195.1 Planctomycetota bacterium
CCCCGACCTCCCGGCCCACGAGCCGCGCGAGCTCACCCGGAACTGGAGCTTGATGAACCGGCTCAATCAGAAGGGGATCCGCCCGCAGGACCGGCCGACAGCCTTCGTCGAGCTGCCGGAGGAGGACCGGCGGATCATCCGTGCGCGGTATCCGGAGTTCGGCTGACGGCGCGCGTCGGTCGCTGGGCCTCGCGGCTCCGGGCTACTTCGGCAGCACCCAGACGTTGCGGTAGCGGACCGGATTGCCGTGGTCCTGCAGGTGCACCGGGCCGGGCGCGCGGCCCTCGTCCAACGGGCTGGCGGTCGTGCGCCCGGGCAGCTCGACGTCATCGTGCACGGTGACGCCGTTCAGCAGGACGGTCATGCGGGCGTTCGCGAGCTTCTTGCCGTCCGCGTCGAAGCGCGCGGCGGTGAAGTCAACGTCGTAGGTCTGCCAGACCAGCGGTGGCAGGCACACGTTGAGATCGGGAGCGCGCACCGAGTAGATGCCGCCGCACTCGTTGTGCTCGCCCTGCAGCCCGAAGCTGTCGAGCATCTGCGTCTCGTAACGGCCCTGGACGTAGAGGCCGCTGTTGCCGCGGCCCTGACCGCGCGCGTCCGGCATGTAGGGGAGCCGGAACTCGACGTGCAGGCGCGCCCTCTGAAACGTCTGGACGCTGGTCGCCCCCTGCATCAGCAGGCCGTCGGGCGTCCTGAGCGCGCCCTCCTGCCAGTTCTTCAGCGACTCCGGTGTGCCATCGAACAGCACGGTGGCGCCCTCTGGTGGCGGCTCGCCGAGCGTCGTGCCGTGGCGGTGCACCTTCTGCAGGCGATCCCGCAGCTCGCGGCGCACGGCGTCGATGTCGCTCTCGCGCACGGTCCGGCCCTTGCCGTCCCAGCCGAGCCCCGGCAGGCCGCCCTCGTACATCACCACGCGGAAGCGCTGTTTGCCGAGCGCGACCACCTGGAGGCCAAGGTCCTGGTTGGCATATTCGCCCTGCAGCAGGAAACCCGGGTCCTCTCGTGCGGCGACCTCGGGGTCGGTCCAGGTCTTCGGGGGCTGCTCCTTCTGGGTCTGGCCTTCCTGCGCCACGAGGGACGTCGCCGCGACGGCCGCGAGCGCGATGAACTGGGGATTGCGCATGGCGGTCATCCTACTCCCGCTCGTCGGCGCACCTGCAGCGCAGTCGCCGCCGCCGCGCCTACACCATCTCGTAGAACTGCTCCCAGCCCGGCCGTGGCGGCGGGCCGTCGAGCAGGGCGTTGGCCCGCTCGTTGCCGACGAAGCGTTCGGTCTGCCGGTCGAACTGCAGCTCCTCGCGCAGGCGCTGGCAGACGACGCCGAGCATCAGCGTCTTGGTCAGCGCGCCGCCGATGCGGAACGGCGAGCGCGTTTCGGCCTCGCCCAGGCACGCCGCGGTGAAGCTGGCCTCGTGGCCGAGCTTCGTGCCCTCGACCGCGAGCGCCTCCTCGAGCTGCTTCGCCTGCTCCTTCGGGATCACCCCTTCACATGCATGCTGCTCAGCACTCAAGACCCGAGTCCAACCCCCGGCCCGCGCGCGCCGTCCTGCCTTGTTCCTACGCGGACTCCCAGTCCCGCTGCGCGGTGGCGGCAACCGCGCTGACGCAAGTTCCGGCACCACCAACGGCAGCCCCCAGCCAGCCTGCGACCTTGCTCCCCACGCCCGCGGCATACGCCTCAGCGCGGGCGATTCCGCACCCGGGCTGGAGCCTGTTGCGCGGCGCTTTGTCGCCTGCCGCGGCAGGTCTCGCGACTGCAAGCTCGACATAGCATCGCCTCTCCTCGGGTAAGGTGCTCACCTGCTGACGCAGGCCGCCGGCGACGAAGCCGGGCATCTGGCGCCGCGGCGGTTCCTCTGGGAGGGGTCGGCGTTCAGGACATGCCGGGGGTCGGGCAGGGTATCCGACGGGCGCGGGTGGCCAATGCACAAGGAGTGCGCGGCCATCTTCACAGTGCCGCCATCTTCCGCGTCAGCGCCTCCGTCGGCGATTGCACCCACTCGACTCGCACCCCCCGCATCACCTCCACCACCTCGTGCAGGCAACTGGCCCGGTGCACCGCCTGCACCTGCAGTTCCTCCGGCAGGCTGCTGTGCCGTGGCCCCATGCCGCAGAGCTGCCCGAGGCGGCCCAGATGCTCGTGGACGAAGCTGTCAACGGCATCCTCATCCGCTGCCGGCAGTCCGGGCAGCTGTTGCCGGAGGCGCATGGTGAACGGGGTACACTCGGGCACGAAGCCGTTTCCCATCTTGGCCTGCAGGAGCTTCTGCAGGAACAGCCCGCCGATCGTACCGAGTCCGTGCGCCAGGACCACGGAACCGGCGTGCGGGATCTGCAGCAGCGTGCCCGGGGCAGCGCCGAGTGCCTGCACCACGCGCTGGGCGAAGGCCAACGTGACGGTGGGTATCCCGCGCGGTCGGAACACCGGTGTGTCCGACTTCCCCTTGGCGTCTGTGAGCAGTCTGCCGGAGGACTCGACCACCACCTCCCGGCTGCGACCGCCCAGGCGCAGGCGGCGCTGTGTCTGGGGCGGCACCTCGCCGACCACGTCGCCGGTGATACGGTCGATCACTTCGAGGACCAGCGAGTCCTCGATGTTAGAGTGCAGCACCCCGCGGTCGTAGCGGAGCTCAGTCGGCTCGGTCAGCACGAAGCGATTACCGTTGGAGGGCTGCAACTGCTCGGCTTCGACCAGGGCCGTGAGCAGCCGGGAAGGAGTCGTCGGCCGGACCTCGTCCCAGACGAATGCGGGCATCGCCCGTTCGAGGAACCTCGCGTCGATCCAGCCCCGCGAGCCGGTCAGCACCAGGGCCTGCTGCAGCAGGACCGAGGGCCGGAAGGCATAGGGTTGGCCGAGCAGGCAACCCTTGGAGGCCGCCTGGAACATCGTGCGGAACACCAGGGCCTGGCCATCGTCGTCGACCACGTAGCCGCCTCGCGTCGTGCCAGTTCGCCGGTTGCCCCTGCCGATCCGTTGCAGCAGGCTGGCCACGCTTGGAGGTGGGTGCAGCAACAGGACGTAGTCGACGCTGCCGATGTCAATCCCCATCTCCAGCGTCATAGTCGAGACCACCACGCCGGTCGGCGCCTCCAGGAACAACCGCTCGGTGCGTTCGCGCTGGTTCCGGGCCAGGGAGCCGTGGTGAGGGAAGACCAGGTCCCCGTATGGCGTCCGCCCCCTCAGTCTGGTCGCGTAATCCTCCACGCTGGCGCGGCGGTTGCAGAAGACCAGCACCTTGCGCGAGCCGTGGTTCGCCAGTTCGGTCAGGTGTTGGACGACACCGGTCGGCGACGACCCGGGGAAGGCCTTGACCCGGATGGCGCGGGTGCCCGCAACCAGCACCAGCACCGGGTCGCGCAGATAGCGGGCAGCGAGCTGCTCTGGCGACTCGATGGTGGCGCTGGCAGCCAAGAACTGCGGCGGTTCCTGTGCAAGTGCTTCGAGCCGGTGCAGCAGGATGCGCAGCTGGTCGCCGCGCGCCGTGCCGTCAAGGATGTGGATCTCGTCCAGCACCACTAATCGCGTCGCTGCCAGCGCGGCGGCGCGACGGGCCAGCAGCGAATCGAGCGCTTCTGGGGTGGTCACCACCACGCACGGATGCCGACCGCCGATCTGCTCCTTGTGCTCGCCCGTGTGCAGGCCGAAGGACAAGCCTACCTGATCGAAGCGCCCTTCGAGCCGCCGCTTCAGGTCGTTCGCCAGCGCGCGCGTCGGGCTGACGATGAGGGCCCGCAACGGCGCCGCTGCGGTGGCCAGCACGATCTCGGCCAGCGGCGCCGCGAACGCCTCGGTCTTGCCGGAGGCGGTCGGCGCCGCCAGCAGCACGTCGCGCCCGGCCATGATCGGAGGGATCGCCCGGACCTGCACCTCGCTCAGCCGCGTGAAGCTGCCCAGGAACGGCCCGAAGGTGCGCGGCAGCAGCTGCCTCAACTCATGCCCCATGCGCGGCCCCGCCGAAGCGGTGTTCGTCGAGCACGAAGACCGTGCGCTGTACCAGGCGGCGCATCGCCCAGGCGTCGTCCCCAAGCGAGTCGACAATGCGCCGGCGCGCGTGCAGGCGTTGTTCGGGGGTCCACTCGAAGCCAGGGTGGGCGCGACGGTAGAGGTCGTAGAGCCGCATCATCAGCTCGTCGACATGCGCGTGGCGCAGGGGCTGCAGGTCGATGCTGTGGCATCCGCCCTTGACCATCAGTTCGTAGATCGCCCGCGCGTTGTCGAGCGGCGTGAGCGCGAACACGGCCGCCAGCGGCTGATCCGGCCGGTAGCGCAGCGGCAGACTGCGGTGTACCGGCTGGCCACCGCGGTAGAGGGACTCCGGATCGAAGCGGAGGGACTCGGGCGCCAACGTCGCTGCGGCGAAGTGCATCAACACCTGGATCGCGTAGTCGCGCAAATCGGGAGCCAGGGCATCGACGTACTCGACTTCGTCGAACAACACTAGCAGACCACGGTGCCCGGCATCGCGCACCCACGTGGCCAGCGTCCCAATCATGTGCATGTACATGCGTCCATAGGTGCGGTAGTCGCTGAGCGCCAGCAGCCGGGGACTCGACCAGCCGAGCCGGAAGAGGTGCAGGCCGGCCTCCTGGGTGTCAATCTCCTCGCCCTCGACGTAATCGCGCAGCAGCGCGATCGCCTCCTCGTCATTTGCATGCAATGCGTGCAAGTAGGGCGAGAAGAACCGGCTGAAAGAACCGCCCCTGCGATGGCGATGGGCACCGCTCTCGCAGAGCTCGTGCGCCAGGGTGCCGAAGCCGCGGTCGGCGCTGTTCGGCAGGCGCAAGTTGCGGACGATCTCTGTGTAGAGTCGCTTCGGGTGAGTCGGCGGCACTTCGAGCGGGTCCAGTACGACCCGGGACGTGGCCAGCCCGCGCTCTCGGGCCTTGTGTTCGACTACGTCGAGGATGTGCGTCTTGCCGGTGCCGTAGTCGCCCCAGACGGCGCGCAGGCCCTGGGCTGCATCGAGCAGCGAGCCGAGCTGCCTGAGTTCGGCGTCGCGACCGACGGTGTAGTCCTCAACGAAGCGGGCCGGAACTACGCCGAGCCTCAGTGCTTCCAGCGTCTGGCGCACGTCGGCGCGCTCGCACGCGGCCGTCGAGGGCAGAGTCCGGTACGCGAGCCCGGGCGGCGGCAAGGTCGCCGGCGGCTCGGTTGCCAGCGGCGGCGTAGGCTGCGTGCGTCCGTTGCTGCTGGGGCCGCCTGGTCCTGCGACCGAGGGCTCGGGCGCCGGACCAGCGGCGCGCGGCGGCGCGGGTTTCGAAGGTGCGGCACGGTCCTGGATCGGTGGAGCGCCGGCAAGCTGCAGTTCGGCCTGCAGCAGCGTTCTTGGCAGGCCGGGAAACCCGTCGAAGCGCACGCGCGCCCGATGGCCGGCGACCATGGTCACCACGATGCCGGCGCCGTAGGCGAGGTGCCAGACCCGATCGCCGGCTGCCAGCGAGTTCATCCGCCGAAGTCCTCCTCGCCCTCCAGGCTGCCGACCTCGGGCGCCGCGCTGCGGCTGGCGAGCGCACGTATCTCCGCTTCGGTCAGCACCTTCTGTTCCTGCCGGTGCTGCGCGTCCAGCAGCTGTACAGCCGCCTTGACGAAGGTGCGGCGCGTGCCGCTCTCCAATTGGTTCTCGCCCAGATGCCGGGCCAGTCGGCGCAGATTGTCATCTTGGGTGCGGGTGTCGAACTGGCAGCCGTGACCTTGCTCGTAGAGCTGCAGGAGTCGTCGGCCGATCAGCAAGAACAGGTCGGCGGCGCCGAGCGGCATCCGGTCCAGGTCGATGATCGGGTTCAGCGGGCTGGTCGTCGAGAAGGTCGCC
This sequence comes from Planctomycetota bacterium, assembly GCA_016873195.1. GTDB lineage: Bacteria > Planctomycetota > UBA1135 > UBA1135 > UBA2386 > VGXW01. The sequence continues at coordinate 5,811 of VGXW01000081.1, forward strand.
GCTCCCTTCAGGCGCTGCTCGAGCGCCGGGTACTCGGGCACCACGCTGGTCATGAACTCCGGCGGCACCGCGTAGACCCACAGCACGGAAGGCAGCGTCGATTGCCCGCAGTGGTCGATCATGTGCCGGAGGTTGTCGCCGATGGCGCGCCGGCGGCGCACGCTCAACGACATCACCCGGTCCATCTCGTCGAACAGCATGACGACTCCGGGCAGGTCCATCGCTCGTAGTAGCTGTGCGAGGCTGCGCAAGAAGCGGAACGCGTGCGCGCTGTCCAGCTGCTCGCGCACGCGGAGTGGAGCTAGTTCGGAGGCAGAGACCTTCTCGCCGCGCAGGAATGCCGCCGTCAGCTCCTCGATCTCGTCGTCGCGGTTCAGCACGGCCAGCATGAACCGCTCGGCAGCGCGGCGGACCGCCGTGCTCTCGACATGCGCTTGCGCCAGTTCCTCGTGCAGCCAGCTGCGGACCGCAGGCACGCCGTGCTTCTGCGCGCGGTCCTCAACCACGAAGCGCAGCAGCGAGTCGATGCCGGGTCGTCCGTCCTCGTCGGGGCCAGCTGGCGGGAGTTCGAGACTGCGGGCAACCTCGCAGTAGATGGCCTCGGCATCGTCGAACGGGCACGCATCGGGTGAGATGTTGACCAGGGAGGCGACGAAGCCCTCCTGCCAGGCAATCTCGCGCAGGCAGTACAGGAAGTGCGTCTTTCCGCCGCCGAAAGGCGCCTGTACCAGCTTGAACGATGAGTTGCGGCCGGAGTCGCGCATCGGTAGCAGGAACTCATCGCGCAGGACCTGCAGCATGGGCTCGGTGCCGACGTTGGCGGCCAGCGCACCACGCTGGGGCGGCTGCCCGGTCTCGCCCATGCGCTGGACGATATGGCGTGCCAGGGCCGGAGATACCGGATTGCTGGTCATGGATGTGCCTCCTCCTTGGTGAAGAACACGGTGAGCTTGTACTCGCCGTTGCCGGCCTCGTCCTCCAGGTAGAGCACCCGCCTCTTGTCCGAGGCCGTGGTGCCGGTGGCGACGCCCAGGTTCATGCGCCAGCCGTTGCGCGAAAGGCCGAATTCCCGACGCAGACGCATCACGTCGAAGGCGAACTGCGCGCGAGGGTAGCTGGCGAAGTTCTCCCGGACCGGAGCCGAGCGGAACTTCGCCGGTTGTCGCAGCACTGCCAGGAAAGGGAGGAAGTCGAGCAGCTCTACACGTTCGCTGCTGGCGGTGGCTGCCCTGGCTGCTCTCCACGCCGTCAGACACTGGTCGAAGAAGGTCTCGGCGGCGAAGCCGCGCTCCAATCCTGCCTTGACCTTGGCGTGCGCGGTGAGGATGGCCTTGGCGTCGGCAGGGCAGTAACCGAGCGCCTCCTTGGCGAAGCGGAGTTCGGCGCGGGCTCGGTCGAAGTCGATGACCACCGCCAATGGTGAGATCCGCACCTCGACCGGCGGCTCTCGGCTGACGGTGTGCAGGGATAGACCGGCACCATCGCACGCGGCTTTCAGTTCGCGTCCGAGCTGCTGGCGCAGGGTCTCCTGTCGCGCCTTCCGCCAGGCCTCCACGAGCTCCATGGTCGCCGTCGCCAGCGGCACCGCCGGCAGTGAGCCCAGGCCCTTCTGGACCTTCGTCAGCACCTTGTCGAGCTTTCGGGTGTCCTCGTAGGCCCCGGCCTTGCCCAGCGGCGCCAGCATCCGCGCCGCGCGGACAGCGGCGGCTGCCTGCTCCTTCAGTTCCTTGCAGGCTGCATGCACGCGCTCGCGCATCGAGGTGGCCGCGGCAGTCTCTTCACCTGAGGCTTCGTTCATGGGATCCTCTGCGCTGCAGAGATCTGAAGTATGGCATCATGCCAGGCGGAGGGCATCCGGTTCATGGAGCGGACGATACTGCGGACTCGGACGAAGCAGCTGCGCGCCGCCGAGGATGGGTGAAACAAGCTGCGATTCCGGCCGCGCAGCGACCAGGCTCGGCCGAGGGGAGCGTTCGAACCGGTCCCGCGCGCCGGGATCCGGGCTGCGGCGATCGGCAAGTTCGCCCGGTTTGCCGGGCAGGGTACAGGCGCATTCCACGACGCCAGCAGTTCGTACTGCTTGGCGCCTGCCGGGCACCTCCCCATCCTTCGCTGCGCCCTGGAACCTCGTCGCGCACTGGCCTGGCGGAGGCCTTGCGCTGGCGAGCGGCGGCGGCTCGGTCGGCAGGCCGAGGTGCGCGAGGATCTTCTGCACGGGTGGCGGATGGGTGAGGAAGGCCGGCAGCCGTCGCGGTCCGCCGCAGGCGGGGCAGCGAGCGCGTTCGAGCCGAACGCGCGCCGGAGCAACTCGTGCCACAGGTAGTACCGCCGGCGCCGCGGCGGCTTCCTGCGCGGGACGTGCGGTGCGCGCGGGCGGCACTGCGGAAACGCCGGTTCTGGTGGTGGGGAGTTCGCGGTGCTCTCTGGCGGCGGCTGCGGTTCCTCCGCACCGGTTGCCGGCCGATGCCGGCACGGTGCGGCCCCTGATCCCGACCGTTCGGGCACGACACGCTCGTGGTAGCCGGCAGCCGGTGCGAAGACACCGTGCCAGGTGACGGTCTTCTTGTGCGGTCGCGGGACCAACGCCGCGAGCCGCTCGAGGAAGGTCAGCGGATCGAGCACGACGCACGATGTGCCATCGCGCCAACGCTTCTTCAGCGCGTAGGCGATGCAACCGGGCAGGACTGCCAGCCGTTCCTCGGCGAACGGCGGCCGCGCGATGCCGCGGATCAGGTGCTCGCGGCGATCGGGTCGGTCGGCTACGGCGCAGGCTGCGGCGAGAATGCGAGCAGTCGGACGGGTAGAGTCGCATGCCGTGCATGCCGTTCCCGTGAAGGGTGTCGTCGATGTCGCGCGCATCGATCGCCGCAACGCGCTCTGGCGCCGCGGGGTCGGCATGGCCGCAGACGCGGCGGCATGGCTCGCGGCGCATTCGTTCTGTCCGGGCATCGAGCGGGCGTTCTGGGGTGCTGTGGTGCCACCGGTCTTCGGACTGTTCCTCGTCGAAGTCGCGGCCATCGCCGGCGCGCCGGTCGACCGTTGGCTGTGGGTGATGACCGGGGACCTGCCTTCCGCGTACTTCGTGGTCGATCGCGGCAGGACCGCGCGCGAGGCGATCGAGTGCTACTGCGAGTTGATGGCAGATTGGGTCGCGGCGGTGCGGGAGGGGCGATCGCGTCGAGGCGTGTTCCCCGTGGCGGCGAAGCCGACCATCGAGCACGCTGACATGCTCGCGAGTCGGATCGAGTTCCTGAGGGCCAATCTGGTCGATTCGCGGCTGGCCGGCGACGTCACAGGGGCCGCGGCGCCGCGTACGCCCCGTGGCGCTCGGCGTCGGGTGTCGCTCCGTCGCGGCCTGCGGCCCGGGGATCTGGCCACCGACAATCTCGCCCGGCAGGGCATCGTGGTCGAGGTGTGTCCGTGCCCGGACCAGGCATGGCTGCGCATGCAGCGCGATCGGCGCGTTGCGGCTCACCGCTCGGCGCGCTGGTGGAAGCTCCTCCCGTTGTCGGGCGGCGCCGTGCTCGTTCCCGAACCGTTGCTCGAGGGACGCGGCCGACCGACGTCGCTGCAGCACGCAGTGGCGGCACGCAACGCGAACGAGCACGCAAGGCGCACGCTCGAACGCCTGCTCGGTGCACCTGCCTTCTGAGGTTTGCGGTTCGCGGCGATCCGTGCGTAGAGACGGATGCGTCGCCGGCTTCCGAGGACAGAGTCACTCCTCGCCGATGCCGCGCGGGGAGCGTGCCGGTTCGCGCAGCTTGCTGCGTGTCGGTTGCGGGCAGGTGATCGTCGTGGATGAGTTGGGCGTGCCCCCGGCGGGCGCGGGCGATCCGCCCTGATCAGGAACAGCACCGCCGTTCCCCGACCACCACGCACTTCGCGGCCTTCCGTTCACCTACGGCGTCCGCCGCGGGATGATGTCCGGGAAGACCCATGCTCTCGCTTCCACTGCGTCCGCTGCTCCTCGCCGCCCTGACCTGCACCGCTCTCTGCCAGCCGGGGCCCGCGCAGACACCGCAGGCGCCGCAAGCACCGCAAGCACCGCAGACCCCGCCGGCACCACCCGCCGCCGTCGTCGCCTCGCCCGGCGCACCGTTCGCGGAACGGCTCGCCGCCCGCGAAATCGTGCGCTACGTCTGGCTGCGCACGGGCGCACTTCTGCCCATCGTCGACCGCCTCGACGCCCTGCCCGCAGCCACGCCGGCCATCTGCGTCGGCGGCGCGGCCCCCGATCCCGGGACCCTCGCCGCCGACGCGACGCTGCTGCGCACGACACGACACCGCCGCCGCACCGTGCTGACCGTCGCCGGTGGCAGCCCGCGCGCGACGCTCCACGCCGCCTACCGGTTCGCCGCGCACCTCGGCGTGCGCTTCGCCCTGCACGGCGACGTGCTGCCCTCCAGCCCCGTCCCGTTCGCACTGCCCGAACTCGACGAACGGCGCGAGCCGCTGTTCGCGCGCCGCGGCATCCAGCCGTTCCACGACTTCCCCGAGGGCCCCGACTGGTGGGACCGCGACGACTACCTCGCCGTGCTCGGCCAGCTGCCGAAGCTCGGCATGAACTTCTTCGGCCTGCACACCTACCCCGAGGGCGGGCCGAACGCCGAGCCGCTGGTCTGGATCGGCGCACGCGACGAGTTCGGCGCCGACGGCGGCGTGCGCGCGAGCTACGCCGCGAGCTGGCAGAACACCTGGCGCGGCAACTGGGGCTACGCGAAGAAGGACACCAGCGCGTTCACGCACGGCACTGCGATGCTGTTCGACCGCGATGCGTTCGGCGGCGAGGTGATGCGCGACCGCTGCCCGGAGCCCGCGGACCCGGCGGCGCAGAACGCGCTGCTCGACGACGCGGCGGCGCTGCTGCGCGCGGCGACCGAGCACGCGCATCGCCTCGGCATCGAAGTCTGCATCGGCACCGAGACGCCGCTCACGATCCCGAAGGCCGTGCAGGAACGGCTGCGCAAGGCCGGCCGCGATCCGACCGACCCCGCCACCGTGCGCGAGCTCTACGCCGCCATGTTCGCGCGCATCGCCGCCGCGAGCCCCGTCGACTGGTACTGGCTGTGGACGCCCGAGGGCTGGACCTGGAGCGGCGTCGACGCGGCCGCCGTGCAGCGCACCGTGGCCGACCTGCGCGCCGCGGTCGAGGCGCTGGAACTCGGCAAGCGCCCGTTCCGCCTCGCCACCTGCGGCTGGGTGCTCGGCCCGCCGGACGACCGCGCGCTGTTCGACAAGGTGCTGCCGAAGGACGTCGCCGTGAGCTGCATCAACCGGCAGGTCGGCATGGCGCCGGTCGAGCCGGGCTTCGCCGCGGTGCAGGGCCGCTCGAAGTGGGCGATCCCGTGGCTCGAGGACGACCCGGCGCTGACCCAGCCGCAGCTGTGGGCCGGCCGCATGCGCGCCGATGCCGCCGACGCGCGCGCCTACGGCTGCGACGGCCTGCTCGGCATCCATTGGCGCACGCGCGTGCTGTCGATGAACGTGCAGGCACTGGCCGCCGCGGCCTGGGACCAGGATTGGCCGAAGGCGGAGCCAGCGCCGCAGGCACCCGCCGCCGCCGCCGACGTGGTCGACGGCGGCCAGTCGGCGTCGTTCCCCGACCACGAGATCGCGGACACCGACGACGACCCGCTCTACCGCGACGTGCGCTACGACCTTGCCGGCTACCGCTTCGTGCTGCCCGACGGCCGCTACCGCGTCGTGCTGAAGTTCTGCGAACCGCACTACGGCGAAGCGGGCAAGCGCGTCTTCGGCGTGTCCGTGCAGGGCCGCCGCGTGGTCGACCGCCTCGACCTGTTCGCGACCGTGGGCAAGGACCGCGCCTACGACGTGCGCTGCGACGACGTCGCCGTGCGCGGGGCGCCGCTGCGGATCGAGTTCCCGAAGATCGTCGAGTTCCCGTGCATCGCGGCGATCGAGATCACCGGCACCGCCACCGATGGCAGCGCCGTGGCGCGCCGCATCAACTGCGGGGGACCCGCCGTCGGCGACTGGGCCGCGGACCTGCCCACGCCGCCGCCGCCGCCGCGCGGCCTGCCGGTCGACGACTTCTACGCCGACTGGGCGCGTGCCGAGTTCGGACCCGCGGCCGGGGCCGTGCTCGCGCCGCTGCTCGCGCGGCTCGACGGCCGGCTGCCGCGGCCCGCCGACTGGACCGACGGCCCGGGCGGCATCAAACCCGATGCGCGGCCGTGGGCCGAGGTCGCGCCGCTCTACGCGTTCGTCGACGAGTTCGCGAGCCACGCGAGCGAGGTCGTTGGCGCGGCCGAACGGGAACGTTTCGCCTACTGGTTGCACACGTTGCGCTACCTGCGCGCGATGGCCAAGGTCGCCTGCGCGCGCGCCGTGACCGAGCGCGAACTCGCCGCCGCGCAGGCCGCCGCGCCGGGCCCCGCGCGCGCCGCCCTCGCGGCGCAGGCCCTGACTGCTCGCGAGGCGCTGATCGTCGCAGTGCGCGAGGTCTACACGCACCTGCTCGCGATCGCCGGCAACCCGGGCGAACTCGGCACCCTGGCGAACTGGGAGCAGCACCTGCTGCCGGGGCTCGTCGACCAGCCCGGTGAAGTGCTCGCCGCAGTCCTCGGTCGACCGCTGCCGCCTTCGGCCGTGCTGCCGCGCACCTACGCCGGCCCGCCGCGCGTGATCGTGCCGACCGTGCGCACGATGGTGCGCGCCGGCGAGGTGCTGTCGCTGCGCGTGCTGATGCTCGCCGCCGAGCCGCCCGCCACCGCGGCAGTGGTGGTCCGCGCACTCGGGGCCACCACCGAGGTCCGGCTGCCGCTGCGCCACCTGGCGCGCAACGTCTACACGGTCGACCTGCCACCGGGCGATGCCGCGTTCCCCGGCTTCGAGTACCACGTCACCGCAACGTGGCGCGACGGCAGCAGCGTTTCGTTCCCTGCGACGGCGCCGCCGGGTCAGACGGTCGTCACCGTGCCCGACGGGCCGTGAGCGACCACGCGTCGCGCGCCGCCGTCGCACGCCGCCGTCACACGTAGTGCGCGTAGCGCTCGGTCGCCATCGGTTCGAGGTGCACGTCGGGCAACCGCTCGGTGCGATGGCGCCACGGGCTGTCGTGGCGGACGCACACGAGTTGCTGGGCCTGGCCCGAACCGAGCGCGGCGACGATGCGGCCGCCCGGCGCCAGCTGCTGCATCAGGGCCGGGGGGATCTCGGGGATCGCCGCGCCGAGGAAGATCGCGTCGAACGGCGCGAACTCGGGCCAGCCCGTCGCGCCGTCGCCGCAGCGCACGAGCACGTTGCAGTAGCCGTCGCGCCGCAGCCGTTCGGCCGCCGCGCGCGCGAGCGGTTCGATGCACTCGATCGTGAACACCTCGCGCGCCAGCTCCGCGAGCACGGCGCTCGAATACCCCGACCCGGTGCCGATCTCGAGCAGCCGTTCGTGTCCGTGCAACCGCAGCGCGTCCGCCACCGCGGCGACGGTCTCCGAATCACTGATCGTCTGGCCGTGGCCGATCGGCAGCGGCCGGTCTTCGTAGGACTGCTCCGCGTCTTCACTCGGCACGTAGCGTTCGCGGTGCACCGCACGCAGTGCAGCGAGAACCCTCGGATCCCGCAGGCCGCGAGCCTCGATCTGCTGGGCCAGCTGCTCGCGCCTGCCGTCGAAGTCGAACTCGTCGAGGAGGGGCATGGCGTCTCCGGGTTGGGGATGTGCTACGAGGTGGGGATTGTACGGTCTGCCGTGGATCCTGTGTGGTTGGGGCGAACGTTCGACAGAAAGAGAGTAGCCGTAGTGCGGCAGCCTGGCCCCTTCCGCCGCCCGCCCAGCCCCCGTCGCCTGCCGGCTCAGCGCTTCTTCTTCAGCCCCTCCAAGGTCTTCTGCAGCAGCTGCCACCCCTTCGCCTCCAAGTCTTGCTCGAGCAGGGTTCTTGCCGTCTTGGCGAGGTCGGGCAGACCGAGCCGCGGCGCGGCGAACGTGCCCGTCAGCCTCGCCTCGGGCAGCCGGCCGCCCAGCGCGGCGAGCACCCGTTCGCCGTCGCGGTGGCCCTGCAGCAGCGCCGAGAGGTCGAAGCCGTAGTCGAGCGTGCCGTCGAGGTGCACCGTGCCTGACAGGCCGATCGCCTTGCCCTTCGCGAGCCAACGGGAGGCCTTCGTCTGCAGAGTGCCGTTGTGCAGGGTCCACGGCGCCGAGAACGAGTCGATCGCGAGCCTGCCGGCGTCGCCGAGCGCCACCTCGAGGCCCGGCAGCGCGCCGAGCGGCTGGAGCAGGCCCCGCAGCGCGGCCCCTGGCGTGACCGAGGCTTCGCGCAGGCCGACGTTGCCCTCGCCGGACCACTCGTCGAGCAGTTGCAGCCAGTTCTGCGCGCCGAGCCGCAGCAGCGGACCGCGCAGTGCGACCTCGAGGTCGGCGCGGCCGCGGAAGTCCGCGGTCCCGGCGTCGAGTCCGGCCAGCAGCGGCACCGCGTAGCGCAGCAGTTCCGCCGCGGAACCCTGCACGGGGCGGTCGCGCACCGAGACGCCGAGCTGCGTCGCGAGACGCTGGCCCCGGCGCAGGTCGACCCGGAGCCCGGCGGCGGAGTTCTTCGCCGGCGGTGCCCCTTCCGGCGGTGCCCCTTCCGGAGGCGGGCCGAGCACGTCGAGCGTGAACTCGCCGCCCTGCAGCACGCCGTGCACGGCCGTTCCCTCGAGCGCGATCCCCGCAGCCGCCAGCGCGAACGTGCTGCCCTTCGCCGTGCGGATCGTGGCGGCGACGTCCTCGAGGCGCAGCGTGGCGAGGTCCTCGAGGCGCGCGGCGGGCGCGGCGATGGCGACGGTGAGGCGACCGCCGGCCGAGAGCCAGTCCGGCCGGTCCGGCAGCATCCCGAGCACGTCCTCGACGGCGAAGTCCGCTTGCAGGCCGAGACCGGGCCGGTCGCGCAGCAGTTCCTTCGTGGCCGTGGCGCCGGCGAAGCGCAGCTCGGCGAAGCCGAGCGACAGCCGGAAGTCCTCGCCGGCGATCTGCCAGCCGCCGCCGGCCGCCGGCGCGAGGCGCAACGTGGGCCGCAGCTGCCAGCGCGGCGCAGTGAGCGCGAGCGGCCCGAACGCAGGGCCTGCGAGGCGGGGGCGGTCGACGGCGAGGTCGCCGTTCGTGTGCAGTTCGTCGCCGCGCAGCTGCGCGGTCAGCGTGCCGTTCGCGACGCCCGCGAGCGCCGCGAGGCGGCCCGGGGCGAATGCGTCGACGAGCGGGCGGAAGCGCTGCAGGTCGAGGCCCGCGGCGGTCAGCAGGGCCAGCACCTCCTGCGTGCCGAGGTCGGCGTCGAGCCGCGCGGTGAGGCGGCCCGGCAGGTCGCCGGCGGCGAGCGGGCGCAACCGCGTGTCGAGGTCCAGCGTGAGCTTCTGCGAGCCGAACGGCTTCTGCACGGTGCACGTGAGCTCGGTGAGGGCTTCGAGCGGCTGGCCGTCGCGCCGCAGTTCGAGCGTCGCTTCGTGAAGCTGCAGCGAGAGGCGCAGGTTCGCGAGGTTCTCTGCGCCCCGGATCTCGATCTTGCCACGGCCGCTGGAGGGGTCGGAGCTGCTGCCGGTCCCGCTGCCGGAGCCCGGGCCGCCGCTGCCGGAACGGTTCGCGTGCCTGCCGAGTGCCTCGACGTTGGTCGAGCCGTCGGCGCGCTGGTCGACGACGAGATGCAGGCCGGTGATCGCGCCGCTCAGGTCGAAGCGGCCGCGCAGCAGGTTCGCGAGGCCGAGGTCGCCGTCGCAGCGGCGCAGGTGCAGCAGCGGGTGGTCGGTGGGGAAGCCCGGGGGGTTGCCGAGTTCGAGACCTTCGGCGGCGACGCCGGTGAACCACGAGAAGCCGAGCCGGTCGATGCGGCAGGGCACGCCGAGCTGCTCGCCGATCGCGGCGGCAACGCGCGTGCGCACCGCGTCGAGGCCGAGTGCGTGCGGGGCGGCGGCGAGCAGCAGTGCCAGCGCGAGCGCCGCGAAGAACAGGCGGCGCAGCCAGCGGCGGCGGGGCTTCGGCGGCGCGTGCGGCGGTGGGCTCGGCGGAGCC
>VGXW01000082.1 GCA_016873195.1 Planctomycetota bacterium
ACCCTGGCGTTCGTGCCCGACGCTCATCAGGTTCAGGTTGTCGTCGGCTTCGCCCTGCGACCAGCCGCGCACCGAGAGTTCGGCGCGCACCTCGACCTCGACGACGGCCGGGTCGCCGGTGACCGAGATCGTGCCGTTGTGGCTCGTGCAGACGAAGCGCGCGAGCTCCGCGGCGGGCAGTCGCAGGTCGACCGTGCGGCGGGCCTCGTAGGTCGGCCAGGTGCAGGTCATCAGGACGCAACACGTGAGCAGGAGGGGGAGCGGCAGCAGGAGGAAGCGCATGGGGAGTGCAGTGGAACCGGGAAGGTAGCCGGCGAGGTCGGGGCCGCGTCGGCGTCGGGAAGGACACCTCGGCCGGCCACGCCATGGTGGTCCGGGCCGACGTTGCAGCGTGCGGCACGCGACTACGCGCAGCGGCCCCGAGTATGCCCGGAAGGACTGCTGCCGGATGCCGATCGGCTCGGACGGCCACGTGCCACGGACGCGGCAGCGCTCCCGGCAGGCCCCGCCCTCCCGCCCAGTGGCGCGCCCGCGGCGATTCGGCGATGCTGAAGGCATGCGCATCTCGCCGACCTGGTCGCTCCCACTCGTGCTTGCCTTCGCGGCCTGCGCGCCGCAGACGTTCCGCGCCGACGCCGGCGCGATGTTCGCGAAAATCGACGGGGAGGTCGGTCTGCAGAACGCGGGCGGCACGCTCGTGCTGCACGACAACATGAACGACCTCGGCGCGTTCGGCGTCGACGACACCGAGACGGCGCCCTACCTGCGGCTGCAGTGGGACCACGAACAGCACCGCGTGCGCGGGCACTTCTTCGGCTTCGACGCCGCGGGCACCGGCGTGCTCACCGGCGACTTCGGCGGCATCCTCGCGGGCTCGGTCGCGACCGCCGCGATGGAGTTCTATGCGAGCGGCGTGGCCTACAGCTACGGCGTCGTGCAGAACCAGGACTTCCGCCTCGGCCTCGGCGGCCAGTTCGGCCTCTACATGCTCGACCTCGCCGCGCGCACGCCGAGCCGGCGCGAGGAGGTCGAGACCGACGTGCTCGTGCCGATGCCCTTCGTCGATGCCGAGGTTTATCTCGGCGACGTCGTGACGATCGGCGGCAACGCGGGGTTGATGGTCTCGGAGCTGCGCGACGCCGATGGCCGCTTCTGGGACGTCGAGGCCTGGGCGCGCCTGCAGGCCACCAAGGAGATCGAGTTCCTGGTCGGCTACCGGTTCCTGCTGATGGACGCGCACGGGATCGCGTCGTCGCGCGACTTCGACTCCGACCTGACGCTGCAGGGCCTGTTCGTCGGCGGCGGGATCACGTTCTGAATCCCGCTGCGCCGCGCCGCGAGGGCGCCTGCTGGATGGCCGTTCCGTCAGGGCAGCAACAGCGTGCGGCCCAGCAACTCGCGCCCTTCGTCCCCCTGCAGGAACTGCACGAACCGCAGGGCCGGGCCCTCCGGCAGGCCCGCCGTGACCACGTGCACCGGAATCGCCCAGGGGTAGGTGCCGTAGCCGTAGGCCTCGCCCGACGGCATCGTCCAGTCGATCTGCAGCAGCCGCATCTCCGGTTCGAGCGCGCGCGCCGTCGGGCGCACGACGCCGATCGCGCCCTTGTGGCGCAGGATCTGGTCGGCGACGTGGCGGTCGCTGGCGACGCGCACGGCGCGGCCGCCGAAATCGTCGCCGAGGATCAGCGTGCGTGCGGCGCGTTCCGCGAGCCGCAGGTCCGAGGGCACGACCACCACGACCGGCCCGACGTCGAAGCCGAGTTCCTTCCAGTCGCCGACCTGGCCGGTCAGCACCTGCCGCACCTGCACGCGCGTCAGCGAACGGGCCGGGAAGTCGGGAGCCACCGCGAGCGCGAACAGCTCCAGGCCGACCCGCGTCTGCCGCAGGCCCGCGTGCAGGTCGCGCGCCGTCAGGTTGCCGCCGTGCAGTCCGAAGTCCGCCCGGCCGGCCTGCACGAGCCCGGTCGCGTCGCGATCCGAACAGGCCAGGAACGAACCGCCGAGGTCCGGGCAGACCGCAGCGAACGCCTTCTCGACCGTCGAATCGAAGCAGTGGCTCGCGTCGCGGCCCACGGCGGCGACCACCGGCCGGCGTTCGACGAGCTGCTCGCGCGTCGCCGTCTCGCCCATCGGAGCGGGCGCGGCCGAGACCTGCCCCAGGGCCACGGAGGCCGCCTCCGGCTCTTCCTCGCTCGCAACCGGCAGCGCGCCGGCTCGCTCGAGCTCGCGGCGGACATCGCCTGGATCCGGGTCCGAACCCGGCGAGCAGGCCACGGCCAGCCCGAACAAACCGAGGCTCGCTGCCCGGCGCAACCGCCCGCGCGCTGTCGTTCGTCTCCCCACGGTTCCTCCCGATGTCGCGCTATCGGGCACTCGTTCCGGGAAGCGTCGGACAGTCCGACAGTCGCGCGGTGCAGGGACCGGTGGCATCGCGCCTCGGGCACCGAGACAAAAGCCGGCGACGGGGTTCAGTGCTGCGCAGCCGCGCAGATCCGCCCGCCGGCGCGGCTCCGTAGCGGGTGCGGGTGGCTGGTCGCGCGAGGCAGCGGTTCCGCAGACGGCCCGGTCAAGTTCTGGATCCGAGTCGGGCTCGTCCGTGCCTGAGGCATCGCAACCTGTCTCAGGCAGATCGGCGCAAGCCAAACGCTTCCATCAGCTTGTGTGAATCGAAGAAGGCGGTCCAAATTGGCCTCGTTGACCAGCCAAGTTTGTCCGGTACACCTTCCCGGGTGACCTGGACCCTGCCCGAACTCGACCGTGCGTCGCGGCTGTCGCTGCAGGCACAGATCGCCGCCTTCTACGGCGAAGCGATCCGCGACGGGCGGCTGCGGGGTGGGGAACGGTTGCCGCCGATCCGCGAGGTGGCGAAGGTCTGCGACGTCACGCGGGCCACCGTGCAAGAGGCCTACCGCCTGCTCGCGCAACGGGGCCTGGTCGAGGGCACGGTCGGCCGCGGGACCACGGTCCTCACCCCGGTCGCGCCGCCGGGGCCCGGCGACGGCAACGGCCGCGAGGTGCACGGGCGGCGGCCGCTGAGCCCCTACGCCGAGGCCGCGCTGCGGCGGACGCGCGAGATGCCCGGTGCCCCGCCGCTGCCGTCCGGCCGCCAGCTCGTGGCGAACTTCGCCGAGCTCGCGCCCGACTGCGATCGTTTCCCGGTCGACGAGTGGCGTGCGGCGATGGATGCGGTGCTGCGGCGCCGCGGCGCCGAACTGCTCGGCTACGCGAACTCGGCGAGCGGGCTGGTCGAACTGCGCGCGCTGCTCGCGGGCCGCTGGCGCGACCTCGACGCGCAGGTGACGGCCGACGACCTGTTGATCACGGCCGGCGCCCAGCAGGCGCTCGACCTCGCGCTGCGCACGTTCTGCGCGCCGGGCGACACGGTCGTGGTCACGGCGCCGTCCTACCACCAGATGTACGGGCTGCTGCGCGCGCACGGCCTGCAGGTGGTGCAGGTGCCGTTCGGCGACGCCGGCCTCGACCTGGACCGGCTGCAGCGGCAGCTGCAACGGCCGGCTGTGCGGCTCGTCTACCTGATGCCGACCTTCCACAACCCGACCGGGCGCACGCTGGACCTGCCGCAGCGGCGCGCACTCGTGGAAGTGATCGCGCGCACCGAGGTCCCGGTCGTCGAGGACGAGTACCAGCACTCGCTGCGGTTCCGCGGCGAGGCGCTGCCGACGCTGCGTTCGCTCGACCCGCGCGGGCTCACGGTGACCGTCGCGACGGTCAGCAAGGAGCTGTTCCCGGCGCTGCGCATCGGCTGGGTCGCCGGCAGCCCCGAGGTGCTGCGGCCGATGGCGGCGGTGAAGCGCTTCATGGACCTCGAGACGAGCCCGCTGCTGCAGGCCGCGCTGGTCGAGTTCGTGCAACGCGGCAGCCTGGACCACTACCTCGACGACCTGCGCGCCGAACTGCGGCAGCGGCACGGCGCGCTGCAGGACGCGGCGGCCGCGCACCTGCCCGCGAAGTGCACGGTCACCGCGCCCGACGGCGGCTTCCTCGCGTGGCTCGAACTGCCCGGGGCGGGCCAAGGCGACCGCCTCGCGGACCTCGCCGTCGAACGCGGCGTGCGCGTGGTGCCGGGGCGCGTGTTCGACCTGCACGGCCAGCCGTCGCGCGGCGTGCGGCTGTCGCTGACGCGCGCCGACCGCGCGCAGATCGCCGCCGGCGTCGCCGTGCTCGGCGACTGCGCGCGCGCACTGACCGCGGCGCCCGCCGCCGCGCGGCCGTTCCTGTGACCCACTTTCGCGATGCCATTCCTCCCATGACCCAGAAGCACAAGCAGCAGGTCCCCGGCTTCACGGCCGAGGAAGTCGTCAGCAAGATCGGATTCTGCAAGCAGCTCGAGGGCGGCGTCATCATGGACGTCGTCGACGCCGAACAGGCGCGCATCGCCGAGGAGGCGGGCGCGTGCGCGGTGATGGCGCTCGAACGTGTGCCGGCGGACATCCGCAAACACGGCGGCGTGGCGCGCGCGAGCGACCCCGAGATGATCGCGGCGATCCAGAAGGCCGTGTCGATCCCGGTCATGGCCAAGGTGCGCATCGGCCACTTCGTCGAGGCGCAGATGCTCGAGGCGATGGAGGTCGACTGCATCGACGAGAGCGAGGTGTTGACGCCCGCGGACGAGCAGTTCCACGTCGACAAGCGGCGGTTCCGGACGCCGTTCGTGTGCGGCTGCCGCGACCTCGGCGAGGCGCTGCGGCGCATCCACGAGGGCGCGGCGATGATCCGCACCAAGGGCGAGGCCGGCACCGGCAACGTCGTCGAGGCCGTGCGGCACATGCGCGCCGTGACGTCGCAGATCCGCGAGCTGCGCGGCGCCGACGACAAGGCGCTCGAGAAGAAAGCCAGCGAACTGCGCGTGCCGGTCGAGCTCGTCGCGTGGGTCGCCGAAAACCAGAAGCTGCCGGTGCCGAACTTCTCGGCGGGCGGCGTGGCGACGCCGGCGGACGCGGCGCTGATGATGCAGCTCGGCGCCGAGGCGGTGTTCGTCGGCTCGGGCATCTTCAAGTCCGGCAACCCGGCGATCCGCGCGCGCGCGATCGTGCGCGCGGTCACGCACTGCAACGACCCGAAGGTCCTCGTCGAGGTGTCGAAGGGGCTCGGCGAGCCGATGGTCGGCATCGACATCACCACCTTGGCGCCGCAGGAGCGCCTCGCGGGCCGTGGCATCTGAGTCCCGGCGCCCGCCGGTCGTCGGCCTGCTCGCGCTGCAGGGCGACTTCGCCGAACACGCGGTCGCGCTGGCGGCCCACGGCCTGCCGACGCGCGAGGTGCGCCGGTCCGCCGACCTCGCCGGGCTCGGCGGGCTCGTGCTGCCGGGCGGCGAGAGCACGACCATGCTGCGGCTGCTCGACGTCGAGGGGCTCTGGGGCCCGCTCGGCGCGGCACTGCGGTCCGGCATGCCGGTGTTCGCGACCTGTGCCGGCCTGATCCTGCTCGCGCAGCGCGTCGAGAGTCCCGCCCAGCGCAGCTACGGGCTCCTGCCGGTCACCGTGGTGCGCAACGGCTACGGCCGGCAGTACCACTCGGGCACGTTTGCGCTCGAGTCCGCCGTGCTGCCGCGCGGCACGTCGGGCACGTTCATCAGGGCACCGCGCATCACGCACGTCGGGCCCGGTTGCGAGGTGCTCGCGCGCCGCGGCAGCGACCCGGTGCTCGTGCGCGCGGGGCCCGTGCTCGGTGCGTGCTTCCATCCCGAACTGCAGGAACGGCACCCGGTCGTCGCGATGTTCGCGGCGGACGTGTGCGCCCACGGATCCGCGCAGCCGGCCGAGGCCGGATGATCGAGGGCATGCGCTACGCACTCGAGCCCGGGTTGTCGGTCGACGAGTTCCTCGGCGTGCTGCAAGGTTCGACGCTGGCCGAACGGCGGCCCGCCGGCCAGTCCCGCTGAGCCGGCGCGGAATTCGGCCATTGGCGGGCCGTTCCCGATCCCTACCGCCCCTGGTTCGCGCCAGCCAACTCCGCCATGCCATCCGCTCTCCGCGTCGTATCGTGCGGCCTCGGCGCCATCGGCCTCGCGGCTGCGCGCCTCGTCCTGCAGAAGCAGTCGATCCAGCTCGTCGGTGCCGTCGACATCGACAAGGCGAAGGTAGGCAAGGACCTCGGTGAGCTCATCGGGGCCGGCAAACCGACCGGCATCAAGGTCGAACGGGACACCGAGGCGGTCCTGAAGCGGCTTGCGCCCGACGTTCTGCTGCACTGCACGTCGAGCTTCCTGTCGGCGGTCAAGGACGACTTGCTGCTCGCGGCCAGGCTCGGCATCGACGTGGTGTCCTCGACCGAGGAACTGCTCGTCCCCGACCACCGGAGCCCGACGCTCGCCAGGGAACTCGATGCGGCGGCGAAGGCGGGCGGCGCCTCGATCCTCGCCACCGGGGTCAATCCGGGCTACGCGATGGACTTCATGGCCGTGATCGCCTCGGCGGTCACGTTCGACGTGCGCAGCGCGCGGTGCATCCGCGTCGTCGACGCCGGCACCCGCCGGCTGTCGCTGTTGCGCAAGATCGGGGCCGGCCTCGGCGCCGACGAGTTCCAGACCAACATGGCCACCGGTCGGTTCGGCCTGGTCGGCATGCGCGAGTCGGTGGCGCTGCTCGCCCGGGCGCTGGACCTCGAGGTCGATCGCGTCGACCAGACGGTCGAGCCCGTGATCGCGGTCGAGGACCACAAGACGCCGTTCCTGACGGTCAAGGAAGGGCGCGTCTCGGGACTGCGCAATCACAGCTACGGCTACGTCGGCAAGCAGACCGTGCTGCACCTGGACCTGTCGATGTACGTCGGGGCCCCCGACCCGCGCGACGAGGTGCTGCTCGAGAGCACTCCGCCGATACACCTGAAGTTCCACGGCGGCATCGCGGGCGACCAGGCCGCGGCCGCGATCCTCGTGAACAACCTGCACGGCGTCGTCGCGGCAGCGCCGGGACTGCGCACCGTGCTCGACGTGCAGCCGCCGCGACTCTGCCGCTGAGGTTCGCCGGCAGGCCGGACGGGTTTTCTCGCTGCCGGGGGTTGGGGAGCAGGCCCGGCGCGGGTCTATAGTTGCGCCCATGCCAGCCGACCTCTGGAAACGGCCGTCCATCGCCGTCGTCGCCTGTGCCGTCGTCGTGGTCGCCGTGTTCGCCGCGCGCGGCGAACTCGGCATCGCTCGCGGCCAGGCCCGCCCGGCGCCCGTCGCCGGCGGCGCCGCCGCGGGGCCCGTGGTCGTGCGCGCCGAACGGGCCGGACGTCCGCGCCCGGACGCCGTGCACGTGCGCGGCCGCGTCAGCGACACCGCCGGGTTCCTGCTGGTCGGCGCCGAGGTCTCGGTGCCCGGCAAGGCCGCCGTGCGCACGGACGCGGACGGCGCGTTCGTGGCGACCGTCGCGGCGACCGAAACGCTGCTGCTCGTGCGCGCTCCGGGCCATCGCGCGCAGTGGGTCGTGCCCGCGCTCGGCTCGCCCGACGGGTTGTTCGTGCGGCTCGAACCCGCCGCACCGTGGGACGCCGAACCGAAGATGCCGGCGGTCGCGCCGCCGGCCCTGACGGGCGAGGGCATCGTGCGCGGTCTCGACGGCAAGCCGCTCGCCGGCGCGTTCGTCACCGCGCTCGGCGCCGCGGCGTGGAGTCGCACCGACGAGATCGGCCGCTACGTGCTGCCGTTGCCGTCGCCGAACCCGACGCTGGTCGTGCACCACCCCGAAGCGTCCGGCGACGGGCGCGGGCAGGCCGCCCGGTCCGCGCCGCTGGAACTGCCGCGCGACACCGGCACCGTGCCGCTGCCCGAGATCGCGACGTCGATCGGCTCGGCGCTGCGCGGCACGCTGCGCGACGAACGCGGCAACCCGGTGTCCGGCGTCGCGGTGCAAGTGCGCGGCGAGGGGCTCACGCGCGTGATCGAGTCCGGCGTCAGCGGCATGTTCCGTCTCGCGGGCCTGTGGCCGGGCCGGTACGAGATCCTGCCGCTCGGCCACCGCGGCTCGCTCGGCCGCAGCCAGCAGGTCGTCGTCGACCGGCCCTACGTCGACTGCGACGTGCGGCTGCAGGCGACGGTCGAACGGCGGCTCCAGGTGCTCGACGAAGCGGGAGCGCCGGTCGCGCGCGCCCACGTGGCGGCGACCTTCCAGGGCGAGCGCTGCGCGGTTGCGCAGGCGGACGGCGACGGCTGGGCGGCGCTGCGCGTCGCCGCGACGGACACCGACTTCGAGGTCCACGACGCGGACGAACTGCAGGCGCGGCCCGTGCGCCGCTACGACGGCGACCACGGGCGGCTCGTGGTCGCGCGGCCCTGACCGCGCGGGCTACTTGGGCGGCGGCTTGCCGTCGTCGGGCTTGGGCGGTGCCTTGCCCTCCTCGGCCTTGGGCTTCTTCTTGCCGAACACGTAGGTCTCGCCGTGGCAGCGGTCCGCGAGCCGCTTCAGCAGGTCGACGTTGGCCTCGCCGAGACCGATGCAGTGCATGCGGATGCGCCGGAACGCGTTCATGCGCTTGAAGTCCTCGACGAGCCAGGGATCCGTGTTGGTCGGCGACGGGATCAGCGGGTCGGCCGTCGCATAGGGACCGGGGTAGGTGAGTCTCGGGGGCCTCCGCTCGACGCCTGCCTCGTACTCGACGTCGACGATGACGCGGCCCTCGCCGTAGTCCCTGTCTTCGATGTGGAAGTCGTCCTGGGACGGCGCGCCGTCGGACAGCAGGAAGATCGTGTCGCACCCTTCGGTGAGCGCCGCGTGATCGACGTAGGCGATCGTGTCGAGGTAGCCCTTGTCGGTCAGGCCGAACGCGTGCCGAATGCCCGAGTGCATGTTCGTCGAGCCGCGCAGCGAGCCGTCGGGGCTCTTGACCCGTTCCTCGGCGGTCAACTTCTCGGGCGGCGTTTCCTTGATCGAGTCGAGTTCGGCGATCGCGCGGGCGATGTTCAAGTCGGTCGCCTTGACCAGGCCCTTGGTCGCCTCGAACGTGCCCGACCCGGTGCCGAACCAGACGATCGCGAAGTGCTTGTCGGGCGTCAGCCGCTGCAGCGAGATCTTCAACTGCTCGCGCGCGAGGTCCCAGCGCGAATGGATCTTCGCCCAGGGCAGGTCGTCCTCGTCGGGCAGCACGCCCTTGGGCTTCCTCTGCCGCGGTCCCGTGACGGGGTTCTCCGGCCGCGCGCTCGGTTCGATGTGCTTGCACATCGAGTCGGACATGTCGACGACGTAGCAGAAGCGCTCGCCGTCGGTCTCGACGCCGAAGAACCGCGGCTGCGCGGTCGTGCGGTTGTCGCTGGGCTTCTTGACCTCGCCGCGCGAGAGCATCGCGAGCCACGACTCGGGGTCGACGAACAGCGCCGGGCCGTTCAGCGCCCACATCAGGTGCCGCGCCATCTGCACCTTCAGCGTGTGCGACAGGCCGACCTCGGGCGCGAGCAGGCTGATGTAGGCCTCGAGACCCTTGCGGAACTCGGGGTCGTTGATCCGCGAACGGCTCGCGTCGATGGCACCCGACATCGCGCCGATCAGCAGCGCGCGCTCGCCCTCCTTCTTCGGGAAGTCGACGCAGGCCGAGACCAGGGCGGTCTTCAGGTTGCCGTGCTTCGACTCGCCGAGGGCCAGGATCGCCGCGGCGCGGTGCGTGACGTTCTTGCTCGACGTGATGATGTCGAGCGCGAGGGCCTCGTCCTCGTGGTTGGCGTGGATGCGCAGCGCCTGGACCCCGAGCCACGTGTCGACGGCCTTGTTGTTGGCCTTCCACAGCGCGTCGAGCACGGGCACCGCCGCCGCGGTGTCGAAGTAGCGGCCGAACATCGTCGCCATCGTGTAGCGCGAGTACTCGGGGTAGGCCTTCGTCTTCTGGTAGTCGTCGACGAGCAACTGCAGCGCCTCGGGCACGCGCGTGCTGGCGAGCCTCTCGCGGCCCTCGGTGTGGTAGCGGAACGGCAGCCTCGCCATGCAGGTGCGGTAGCGCGCGAGCGCGCGCTCGAAAGAGCTGGGGTTCGCCGGCGCTGGTTTCTGCTGCGGGTCCGACGGTTGCTTCTGTCCGGGTGGCGGCGCCGGCGGCGCCGGTGGCGCTGGCGGCTTCTGCTGGGCGACCGCGATCGAGGCGACGGCGAGCGGCAGGGAACAGAGGAGGCGCGGCAGGAGGATTCGTCGGAGGAGCATGATCGGGTGCTCGGATCTGGTCCTGGCAGCGTAGCCGAACCGGGGGCTCCGGGCAGGTGGACGGAGTGGGGGCTCGCCTGGCTCAGCCGCGGGGCCCGACCGAAATGCGGCAGGCGGCGCCGTCCTCCACCATCGTGAACGCGACCGGCAGGAAGCGCTCGATCACCCAGGCGTTGGTCGTCGTGTGTTGGCTCGGCCGCACCGTCCGGAACGTGCCCCCGCCGGCCAGCGCCATCGGGATCAGCAGCTGGTCGGCGAGGTGCTCGCCGACCGGCACGTTCGCACCGAGCAGGGCCTCGGCCGCGCCGGCCGCGCGCGCGGCCACGGCCTCGGCGGGCAACCCGCGTTCGCCGACCGCGGTCACGACCTCGGTGACCTGGCCGAGCTGCAGGTGCAGCATCACGACGTTGCCGGGGCTCGCTGCCGCGACTTCGTCGATCGCGATCGCGTCGGCCGAGAGGCCGAGGCGGCTGCGCAGCACCGCGGCCTCGCGTTCGGCGACCTGGCGCGGCAGGCGAGCGAGCACCACGCGCGCGCGGATCCGGGGACGTTCTGGTCGTGTGAGCAGTTCGCACGGCGCCCACGCGGCGGGCTGCACCGCGGCGCGGCAGCGGCCGCCGCCGGCCGGGTAGAAGCCGTGCTGGCGCATCTCGAGTGCGAGCGGCGCGCCCATGCTGGCCAGCACCGGCGCGAACGAGTGCTGCAGGAAGTCGAACGGCGGCGCCATCGGATTGTGCGTGCCGCCGGTGAGATCGACGGTCGACGGACCGGGTGCGGCGAACAGCGCCGGCAGCACGGTCTGCAGCACGAGCGTCGTGCTGCCTGCGGTGCCGATCGCGAAGCGGAAGTCGCCGGCGCGCAACTCGCGCGGCAGGAACACGATCCTCTGCGAACCGAGTTCGGCGCCCTCGACCCGCGCCGCACCGACCTCGGCGGCGGCGAGCACGGCGGTCAGGTGCTGCCGCTGCAGTCCGGGCTTCTTGCGCCGCGCGCGTACGTTCTCGATCACGAACGGCGTGC
This sequence comes from Planctomycetota bacterium, assembly GCA_016873195.1. Lineage (GTDB taxonomy): Bacteria > Planctomycetota > UBA1135 > UBA1135 > UBA2386 > VGXW01. The sequence continues at coordinate 11,145 of VGXW01000082.1, forward strand.
GCGTGACCAGCGACAGCGCGAGCGACGTGCGCAGCACCTGGCCGCCGCCTTCGCCGAGCGAGCCGTCGATCGTCAGCACGTTCACCCCTTCACGCAGACGACCTGCTTCAGCGTGTGCACGACCTCGACGAGGTCCTGCTGCGCCGCCATCACCGCGTCGATGTCCTTGTAGGCCATCGGCGTCTCGTCGATCACGTCCTCGTCCTTGCGGCACTCGACGCCCGCGGTCGCCGCGACGTGGTCGGCGACCGTGAAGCGCCGCATCGCCTCGGTACGCGACAGCGCGCGGCCGGCACCGTGGCTGCACGAGCAGAAACTCTCGGGGTTGCCCTTGCCGCGCACGATGTAGGAACGCGCGCCCATCGAGCCGGGCACGATGCCGAGTTCGCCGAGCCCCGCGCGCACCGCGCCCTTGCGCGTCACGTAGACCGTGGCGCCGAAGTGCTCCTCCTGCTGCACGTAGTTGTGGTGGCAGTTCACGGCGACCTCGCCGTGGGTGAACTTCGGCAGCAGCTTGCTCTGCGCGAGCGCGCCGAGGATCGCCGCCATCATCAGGTCGCGGTTGGTGCGCGCGAAACGCTGCGCCCAGTCGACGGCGAACACGTAGTCGTCGAAGTGTTCGGCGCCCTCGGTGAGGTAGGCGAGGTCGCGGTCCGGCAGGTGCTGCAGGTGCCGCTTCATGTCCTTCTTCGCGAGCTCGATGAAGTGCATGCCGACGCGGTTGCCGACGCCGCGCGACCCGCTGTGCAGCATGAGCCACACGCGCTGGACCTCGTCGAGGCAGACCTCGATGAAGTGGTTGCCGGTGCCGAGCGTGCCGAGGTGCTCGGCGGTGGCGCCGCGGTCGAGCCGCGGGTGCTTGCCGACGATCGCGTCGTAGCCGGCGCGCAGCCGCTTCCACGCGTCCTCGGCCGGCGCGGGCAGATCGCTCCAGGCACCGCGGTCGCCCTTGCCGCCGTGGTGCGTGCGGCCGTGCGGCACGGCGCGTTCGATCGCGCTGCGCACGCCGGCGAGGCTGTCGGGCAGGTCGCTCGCGGTCAGCGAGGTGCGGATCGCCATCATGCCGCAGCCGATGTCGACGCCGACCGCGGCGGGGATGATCGCGCCGCGCGTGGGAATCACGCTGCCGACGGTGGCGCCGATGCCCCAGTGCACGTCGGGCATCGCGGCGACGTGGTGGTGCACGATCGGCAGCTCGGCGACGTTGCGCAGCTGCTGGAGCGCCTTCTCGTCGGCGGGCACGCCGCGGATCCAGGCCTGGATCGGCACGCCGTGGGTGGGGAGGGTCTCGTGGTTCGACATCGTGGGGTCCCAGGGTAACCGACCGCGGCGGGGTCTGGGGCGGCGGGTGGCCAGGCGACACATGTCCATGCAAGGCGATGCGAAGAAGCGACTTGGGGTGCCCGACGGCGGCGCTGAGCGTGTCGGTTCTTGATGAACGTCGCGGACGTTCGATAATCGAACGTCGTGAACGTTCAAGAGACCAACGAAGCGCTGCGGACCGGCCGGCTCGATGCTCCGGGCCTGTTCCCGCACCTCGAGGCACTGCACCGGCAACCGTTCGCGTTCCGCCCCGACTTCGGCCTGTCCGAGCTGCCCGACCAACCCGGCGTGCTGCTCGTGCGTGGCCCGCGGCAGTACGGCAAGAGCACCTGGCTCGAGGGCGAGCTGCGCGCCACCGTGCAGCGCGCGGGCCCGGGATCGGCCTTCTACCTGAACGGCGACCAGCTCGGCGACGCGGCCGCGCTCGCCGCGTCGATCCGGTCGCTCCTGCCGTGGTTCCGCCCCGACGCGCCGCTGCGGCGGCTGTTCGTCGACGAGATCACGGCCATCGCGAACTGGGAGCGCGGCTTGAAGCAGCTGCTCGACGCCGGCGAACTGCGCGACGTGCTCGTCGTGACGACCGGCTCGCGCGCCACCGACCTGCGCCGCGGTGCGGAACGGCTGCCCGGACGCAAGGGCAAGCTCGCGCGCACGAACTACCTGTTCACGCCGATCCCGTTCGCCGAGTTCGAGCGCGTGTGCAGCGAGCGTTTCGGCGCCGCTGTGCTGGTCGCCTACCTGCTGACGGGCGGTTGCCCGATCGCCGCCGCCGAACTCGCGGTGCACGGCCGCCTGCCCGAGTACGTGATCGAGATGGTGCGCGACTGGGTGCTCGGCGAATGCGCCGTGAGCGGCCGCCAGCGCAGCAGCCTGATCGCCGTCTGGCACGCGATCCTCGCGCGCGGCGGCACGGCGTTCGGCCAGAACCAGCTCGCGCGCGCGGCCGGGCTCGCGAACAACACCGTCGCCGCGGGCTACGTGGAGCTGCTCGGCGACCTGATGTGCGTCGGCTCGGTGCTGGCGTGGGACGAGAGCCGCCGCGTCGCCGTGCGGCGCCGCCCGGCGAAGTTCGCACCGATCAACCTGCTCGCGGCCGTGGCGTTCGACCGCGACCGCCTGCGCTCCGTCGCGGACTTCCAGGCGCTGCCACCCGAGGTGCAGGGCCGGTGGTGGGAGTGGCTCGTGGCGCAGGAGATCTGGCGGCGCGCGGCGCGGGCCGGCGAGGACGCGCCGGAGGAGATGCGCTACTGGGCCGGCGGCGGCCACGAGATCGACTACGTGGTGCGCGACGACCTGCTGATCGAGGTAAAACGCGGCGGCGCGGAGCCGATGGAGTTCGCGTGGTTCCCGCGCACGTTCCCGAAGGGAGACCTGTGGATCGCCGGGCGCGAACGGTTCGCCGCGGAACGCATGCGCGGCAGCACGATCGAGGATCTGCTGCGCGATCCGGGTTGGTGAGGGGGCGGCGGGGGCAATGAGCGGAACGCCGCTTGCTCTGGGCGGGCTCTTCCGGAGGCTTCCCCGCATGCACCGTGCTCCCCGCGCCGCGTCCGCCGTCCTCGCCCTGCTCGTCGCCTGCCAGTCGGCGCCGTCTGCGCCCGCTCTGGCGCCCCGCTCCGGTGCCGTGTCCGAACCGCTGCAGGTCGGCACGCCGGCCGCGTTCGCGGGCGACCCGGCGCTGCTGCGCCGCGAACTGCTGCGGCGCTTCGACCAGCGCATCGACGCGATGGCCGCGCAACTGCACGTCGAGGCGCGGCTCGTGATCGACGAGGTCTCGCCGATCCCCTACCTCGGGCTCGACGCCGCGCCGGTGCCCGGCGGCATGCGGGTCACCGCGGTCTACGGCGGCACGGGCGCCAAGGACGCGGGGTTGCGGATCGGCGACGTGCTGCTACGCATCGGTGACGAGAAGGTCGACTCGCACGCGACGCTGGCGCACGCGATCCGCCACCGCATGCCCGGTTCGGAGCTCGCGCTCGCGGTGATCCGCGACGGCAAGGAACTCGAACTGCGCGGCAAGCTCGGCAAGCGGCCCGAGGAGGACGAGGACGAGGCGGAGCAGTTCCCCGACCTGCCGGGGGCGAAGCTCGTCGACAGCGAGTCGCCGTTCACGGCCGACTTCGAGCGGGATGCGCCCGGGGAGACGCCCGCGGCGTTCGTCAGCGCGCTCGGCGGCCACGGCGCCCCGCCGCGCTGGATCGTCGCGGCGGACGATGCGGGCCGCTGCCTGCGCCAGGCTTCGGCCGACCGCGCCGGCATCCACTTCCCGCTGGCGCTCGCGCGCGGCTTCGAGGCCCACGACGTGGTCGGCAAGGTGAGGCTGCGCTACGTGGCGGGTGAGGTCGACCGCGCCGGCGGCGTCGTGCTGCGCTACCGCGATCCGGGCAACTACTACGTCGCGCGCGTCAATGCGGCCGAGGGCGATCTGCGCATCTTCCGCGTCGCGAACGGCATCCGGCGCACGCTGCCGGGCGGCATCGTGATGGGCGCGACCGACGACGGCGCCTGGCACACGCTCGAGTTCCGCGCCGAGGGCAGCGTGCTGACGGCGACGCTCGACGGCAAACACACGGCGGTGGCGTACGACTCGGGGTTCCTGCAGGGCGGGGCCGGGCTCTGGACGAAGTCCGACAGCATCACCGAGTTCGACGATGTCGAGTTCACGCCGCTGGCGGCGAAGAAGTGAACGGCTTGGCTCCGGGCTCCTGCGGGCTCACTTGCGCGTCAGGCGTTCGCGGTAGTCCTTGGCGACGTCGGCCAACGGGCGCGGCGCGCCGCGGTCGTCGAAGCGCAGGTCGACGCCGGTGATCGCGGCGAGCGCGGTGCAGGCGTGCGCGGCGGTGCGGGCCATGGAGGACTTGCCCTCGGCGTAGCGCGGCTGCACGAAGTCGAGCAGACTCGGCACGAGCGACTCGTTCCCGAACGCTGCGGCCAACGCGACCATGAGCTCACGGACGAACCACGGTTGGCGATCGTCGCGATCCCATTGGTCACGGCAGCGTTGCCAGAGTTCGCTGAGGAGTTGCCTTTCGTCGGCGTCGAGAACGGCGGGGCGCGGCGCTATCTCGCTGGCGACCACGAGGTGCCAAGCGCGTGCAGCAATCAGTCCCGCGTAGCGAGGGAGATCGCCCAAGGCCTCTCTCCCGAAGAAGGACTGCACTGCGTCGGGTGCAGATGCTCCGCACAACACGACAGCGAAGCCGGGGGCGGACGTGGAGCGCGAGGACGAGTCAGGCCCGTTCCACCACGGTAACACCCTCGTCGCGAGCGCCGCGCGCATGCCGGCGACCGCACGCTGTACCGCGGCGATCGGCGCGTCGGCGACCCG
>VGXW01000083.1 GCA_016873195.1 Planctomycetota bacterium
CGCCGGTCGTGCACGCCGCCGACCTCGCCGTGCTGGGGCTGTCGCCGGAGTCCTGGGCGGCGCTGCGCGACGAACTCGCCGCCGCGATGGACGAGGCGGTCGCGGCGCTGGGCAATCTCGGGTGCTGAGGAAGACGACGCTTGCGTGCACCTCCAGCGATCGAACCGTGGAACGAGGCCATCGGCCTGGCCACGCTGCACGACTGCCGCACGCCGGTGGAACTCGATCGGCGCCTGCAGTCCGAACTGGAGCGGCTGCTGCCGGACACCGACTGGGCGTTGGGTCTCTTCGCCGATGGCCAGCCCGGGCTCCGCGTGCGCGCCTGCGGCGGTGCTGGTTGCCCGCTCGCGGCGGGTTCGGTCGCCCCGGTCGACGGCTGGCCGCTGCCGGCGGGGCAGCGCCTGCCGCTGCGCCATCGGGACCACCGGCTCGGCGAACTGCTGGTCGGCCGCCAGCCCGACGCCGCGGCGATCCAGGCACTGACCGCGGTGCTCGCGCACTTCACCGCTGCGCTGGTCAACCTGACCTGCAACGCCGCGGCGCGCGAGGCTGCGAGCCACTACTGCGCGAGCCTGCAGGCCCTCGAGGAGGGCATCGTGCTGTTCCAGGAGAGCGACCCGGAGGCCGTGCTGGCCCGGGTGCTCGACCTCGCGACCACCATGCTGTCGGCGACCGCCGGTGCCCTCTACGTGTTGCGCGAGGTCGGCGATCGGGGCTCGGGGCTCTGCCTGGAGTTCTCGCTGGGCATCCCGGAGACGCTGCTGGCGTCCTTCCGGACCCGCGACGGACGGCGCTGGCCCGACGTGCTGCTCGACGCGGCGACGCAGCTCGTGCAGCGGGACGCGGACGGCGGGCTGCTGACGCTGGATCCGGGTTGCCTGCCGCCGATGCTGCAGAACCTCGTCGTGCTGCCGCTGCGCTACCACGGCGTCGAAGCGGGGGTGTGCCTCCTGTTCAACGCGGCCGTCGAGCCAGCCGCCGTCCGCGACCTGCTGGGACGAGTGGAGCGGTTCGGCCAGCTCGGCGCGGCGCTGCTGCACCGCCTGCGGCTCGAGGCGATGACGGCGCGCAACCTGTCGATCGCTCGCGAACTGCAGATCGCCGAGGTGATCCAGCAGCGGCTGCTGCCGACCCGGGCGCCGGCGACGGACGAGTACGAGTTCGCGTGGTGTTCGATCGCCGCGCAGAACATCGGCGGCGACTACCTCGACTTCCTGATCTCGGACCTCGGCGATCTGCACGCCGTGGTCGCCGACGCCTCGGGGCACGGCATCAACTCCGCGCTGCTGATGAGTTCGTTCCGCTCGACCTACCGCGCCGACGCTCCGTGGTCGGAGCCGGACCACCTCGCCAAGGTGCTGAACCGCGAGGTCGTGCACGAGGTCGGTGCGACCGGAATGTTCATCACCGCGGCGGTGCTGCGCATCGAGCGCGAGACGCGCCGCGTGGCGCTGGCCAACGCGGGCCACAACCCGGTGCTGCTCTACCGCGCCGCGAGCCGCACGATCGAGCCGATCGACGCACACGGACCGCCGCTCGGTTTCGCCGAGGGATCCACCTACGGCGTCCACGAGACGAGCCTCGCCCGGGGCGACCTGCTGCTGCTCTACACGGACGGGATCACGGAGGCGACCAACGCCGACCTCGACATGTTCGGCGACGCGAGGTTGCTGGAGGTGCTGCGGGCGAACGCGGCCGGTCCGGCCGCTGCGCTGCTCGAGGCCATTCGTCGCGAACTCGCCGGCTTCACGGGCCGCGACCGCAACGACGACGACGCGTCGATCCTGGTGATCAAGGCGACCTGACGGGGGTCGGGGGGCTGCCGCGCCCACGCCGCAGCGGCGCCGAGGGCGTGCTTCGCCCTGGACGTGTCGCCGCGTTGCGGCGTGCAGGGGCTGCCAAGGAAACGCCGCAGCGGTTGCGACGAGAAACTCAGGCAAGGAGGAACAGGATGACTGGATGACCTTGAAACCTTGCACTGGAGCCCTGCGGGGTCGAACCCCGTCCGGACAAAGGCCAGCCACCAGCCGGAAGCGAGTCTTGCGTCGCCTGAGGTAACGACGGCGGCGAAGCGTAGACAGCGAGGAAGCAGGCCGTGCATCGAGCCCCGAAAGGCGAACTCGAGGGAGCCGACGACGTCCGCTGAAGGAAGGCAGCAACGAGCGCACCGCGATGGCAAGGTGCGCTCGCCCCTCCGGGGTCGCAAGACCACGGCATGCTCCGAACGGGCTCCCTGGGGACTCGTGAGATCCTGTCGTCTCCACTGTGAGACAGGCGGGGGGAGACCGCCTGACCAACCTCCAGGACCCGCAGCGTGTCCGGCTGTTGCGGGTCGCGAAGAACAACCGGGCAGCAGTGGTATCGCCGAGTGAAGGAAACGAAGCAGAGCGAGAAGGACGGCAGGAAGTCGGAGCGCTCCATCGTACCGATGAAGCTGGGACACCCATCCCGAGGGACCCAGCGGAGGGAGGGGAGCGCCGGGGGATCAGACCCGCAGGTGGGAGACGTGTCGGAGCAACTTGGCTCCGTCCGCACGTACACGAAACTCCTGCGGATAGCGGAGCTGGCGAGGCTTGGACGCAAGACAGCGTTCACGAGTTTGGCCCACCACATGGACATCGCCTTCCTCCGCGAGGCGTTCGCACGCACGCGGAAGGATGGCGCCACAGGCGTCGACGGACAGACGGCGCAGGAGTACATGCAGGAACTCGAGGACAACCTCAGGAGCCTGCACGAGCGCTTCAAGTCCGGTGGCTACCGCGCACCGCCGGTGCGCGGTGCCGAGATTCCCAAGGGGAACGGCAAGATGCGTCCCCTTGGCATCCCGACCTTCGAGGACAAGGTGCTGCAACGGGCGGTGGCGATGGTGCTGGAGAGCATCTACGAGCAGGACTTCCTGCCCAGCTCGCACGGCTTCCGTCCTGGCCGTTCGGCGCACGGTGCCCTCGACGAACTGTGGCGCAGCGCGATGGACATGGGCGGGTGCTGGGTGCTCGAAGTCGATATCCAGAGCTTCTTCGACACCTTGGATCACGGTGTGTTGCGGGCATTCCTCGACCGGCGGGTGCGCGACGGAGTGATCCGGCGTGCGATCGACAAGTGGCTGAAGGCGGGCGTGCTGAAGGACGGTTGCTTGCGCCATCGGACCGAAGGCACGCCCCAAGGCGGCGTGATCTCGCCGCTGCTGGCGAACATCTACCTGCACGAGGTGCTCGACGTGTGGTTCGAACAGGACGTGAAGCCACGGTTGCATGGTCAGGCTCGCCTGATCCGGTATGCCGATGACTTCGTGATCCTGTTCACCTCGGCGGTTGATGCCCGGCGCGTGTTCGACGTGCTTCCTCGACGTTTCGGGAAGTTCGGTCTCGCGCTGCACCCGGAGAAGACGCGGCTGGTCGAGTTCCGTCCGCCTGGCGACCAAGGCGCGGCCCCCGCGCGCCAACGAGCGCCGCGGACCTTCGACCTGCTCGGCTTTACGCACTTCTGGGCTCGGGCCCGAAGTGGCCGCTGGGCGGTGCAACGCCAGACCATGCGGAAACGGCTGACGCGCGCCGCGCGCGCCATCCGTGAATGGTGCCGCGATCATCGACACGAGCCCCTGCCCGAGCAACATCGCGCGCTGTGCGCGAAGGTGCGGGGGCACGCCCAGTACTACGGGATCACCGGCAACTACCGCGCTTTGGCCGCATTCGGCCGGTGCGTGGAACGTGCCTGGCAGCGCTGGCTGAACCGACGCGACAACGCCCGCACCATGCCGTGGTCGCGCTTCCGGAAACTGCTGGCGCGCTACTCCCTCCCTCGGCCCCGGGTCGTGCACTCCAAGCTCCGGCAGCGCAGCGAACCTGACCCCCCGACGAGCCGGATGCGCTAATCGCGCACGTCCGGATCTGTGGGAGCCCTGGGACGCAAGTCCCAGGGCGACCCGGCCGCCGAGGGCGTGTTTCGCCCCGGACGTGTCGCCGCGTTGCGGCGTGCAGAGACTCAGAACCGCTTGCGGCGCGTGCTCGAGTCGATGCCGAGCGCCTTGCGGTACTTCGTCACCGTGCGGCGCGCGATGTGCACGCCGCGCCGCGCCAGTTCCTCGACCAGCTGGTCGTCCGAGAGCGGGTTGTCCTTGTCCTCCGCGTCGACGATCTGCTTCACCGTGTCCTTGACTGCTTGCTGGCTCACCATGTCGCCCGCGTCCGACATCGTGCCGCTGCTGAAGAAACGCTTCATGTCGAAGACGCCCTGCGGCGTCTGCACGTACTTGCCGGAGGCGGCGCGGCTCACGGTCGAGATGTGCACGTGCACGGCGTCGGCGATGTCCTGCATCTTCATCGGCTTCAGGTGCTGCACGCCGTGGCGCAGGAAGCCCTCCTGGCGGCGCACGATCTCGGTCGCGACGCGCTCGATCGTGTTCTGGCGCTGGTGCACGGCCTCGATGAACCACTTGGCCGCCTCGATCTTGCGCCGCAGGTACTCGTAGACGCGGGGGTCGTCCTTGGCCTTCTGCAGGAGCTCGCGGTAGACGGGCGAGATCGACAGGTCCGGCAGGGAGCCGCGCTGCGTCTTGACCTCGAAGCGGCCGTCGACCTCCTCGACGAGCACGTCCGGCACCACGCCGGCGCTGGCGGCGCCGGTGAACTCGGCCCCCGGGTGCGGGTTGCAGTGCGTGCGCAGGAACTCCCAGCTCTCCTTGATCTCCTCGAGCGACGCGCCCGTCTCCTTGGCGATCTTCGGCAGCTTGTTCATCGCGAGGTCGTCGAGGTGGCGCTCGACGATGGTGCGGGTCAGCGGCCGCACGAAGCCGAGGTGGTCCAGCTGCATCAGCAGGCAGTCGCGCAGGTCCCGGGCGCCGACCCCGACGGGCTCGAGGTCGCGCACGACCTGCACCGCCTCGTCGACCAGCGGCAGCGGCACCAGCAGTTGCTGCGCGATCTGCTCGGCGGTCTCCGCGAGCCGGCCGTCCTCGTCGAGCGAGAACACCACGTGCTCGACGACGCGGATCAACTCGGGGTCCCGCTCCTGCGTGCGGACCTGTGTCATCAGGTACTCGGGCAGCGAAGTGGCGCGGCCGGGCGTGTTGTTGAGCGCCTCGAGCTTCCGGTCCTCGTCGTCGTCGGAGCCGATCGCCGGGCGCAGCCGCCAGTTCGGCTCGAGGCGGGCCTCGAGCTGCTCGATCTCGGCGCCGCACTCGCGCTGCAGCCGGTCCTCCAGCGGCTGGGGCTGCGGCTCCGGAGCCTCCGCGGCGGCCGCGCCCGACTCGCCGCGTCCGGCCTCCGCCCGCTCGTTGTCGGGGCGCTCGCCGTCCGCCTCGTCCTTGCGCTCGAGGAAGACGTTCTCCTGCAGTTCCTGTTCGACCTGGTCCTTGAGCTCCAGCAACGGCATCTGCAGCACCTGCATCGCCTGGATCATCTGCGGCGATTGCACGAGGCGCTGCTCGGTCCGCATGGACTGGGTCAAACCTAGACGCATATCCTCCTTGTAGCGGGTGTCGGCGGCGAGGTCACGGCCCGAACCGCTGGCGGAGGTCGGGGCGCGGGCGGTTTCGGATCACCAGGTCACGGTAGTCGCCAGCGCGGAACGGCAGGCGCGGTCGCCGGTGCGCACCGGCGGCCCGTCGCCGTGCTCGATCGGCTGGCCCGATGCGACCGCACCGTCGTGGTCGACGCGCGTCGAGGCGAGCGTCGGCAGCGAGAGGGCCCCGGCCGGCGCGACGCGGCGCGGCGTCGGCGCCTCGCCGTGTGCGCACTGCGCGAGCAGGCACAGGTGCATGCCCGAGCCGACCGGGGAGACGCGGGCGCGGAGCCAGGCGCCGGCTTGCATCGCCTCGACGGCGGGGTTGCTCGCGGAGGCCTCCTGCGCGATCTCGACGAAGACGTCGCGCAGCACGTTGGTCTCCAGCACGCGTCCGACGGTCGCCATGCGCCCGACCAGCGTCGGCACGACGATCTCGTGCAGGGGCGTCGCCAGTGCGGGGCTGCCGGCCGGCTCGGTCGGTTCGAGCCGGGCGCGCTGCTGGACCGTGACCGTGCGCAGCAGCCGGTCCTGCAGGGCGCGCAGGAACTCCTCGGCGCGCGCCGTGCGGTCGGCCGGGGTCTGCACGATCATGTGGTTCCCGGCGACCTGCAGCATGACGCCGGGGTCGGGCTCGATCGCGATCGCCTGCTTCACGAGCTCGAGCAGCGAGGCGGCGTCGAGCACGCAGAAGCCGTCGTTCGTACGTTCCGCCTGCACGCGCGGGCGGTCGTCACCGAACTGCGGGCGCAGGTCGGGCAGCGTCACGGTCTCCAGCAGTGCCTGCGAGCACAGTGCACCGATCGGGAACACGGCGAAGCCCGGCGGGGCTGCGGCGGGTCTGGCCCTGCTGGCGACCTGGATGGTCAGCACGCGGTTGCCGCCGCTCGCGGGCAGGCCCCGCAGGGTCACGGCGAGCGCGCCGCCGTTGCCGATGCGGCCCGAGCAGCCGCCGAAGCTGGTCTCGAGCACGGGCACGTCGAGGTCCGGCCGCGCCGGGGCGCCGGTGGGCAGCATCGGCACCGGGCCGCGCTTCTCGGCGAGGCCGAACTGCACGTGCAGCGCGAGATCGTCGCTGCCGACGAGCGCGTGGGGCACAACGACCACGCGGCCGCCTTCGCCGAACGCGTCGGTGATCGGCTGCGCGATGGTCGCCTTCTGCGCGACCTCGACGTCGACGTCGCGCACGTAGCGCGTCCAGCGTTGCTGGTCGAGCGCGACGGCCCGGCTGCTGCGGGTCTCGGCGCGGCCGCGCCACAGCGCCACGTGGCGCTCGGCGAAGTGCGCGTAGCCGTCGGGGCCGAGCACCGCCCCTGGCGACGGTCCGTTGCCGGCGTCCCACAGCACGACCTCGACCTGCAGCGGCCGGTTCCACGCGTTGCCGAGGGCCTCGAACTGCTCGCGCAGTCGCGCCACGATGGCGGCATCGCCCGCGACCAGCAGGCTCGCCTCGGCCGCATCGAGCCGCAGCTTGCCGGACTCCAGTTCGGCATCGTACGGACCGGCGAGCAGATCGCGGATCAGCCCTGGATCGAGGTGGGCGACGGGCTTTCCGGCGCCGAGCAGGTCGAGGGTCAGGGTGTTGACGAGTGCCAGCATCGTGCCCCAGCGTGGCGGCAGCGGACCCGGGGCCTCGCGGCACAGATGGTCGAGGGACAGCCACTCGAAGACGGTCTGGGGCGGGGGTGCTTGCGTCTGTGGCTGGAGCGCAGCAGCGAGCAGTACGGAGAGCATGCGCGGTACCTCGTTCGGTGAGGGGTTGTGGGGCGGAGGGGGACCGTTCAGTCGCCGAGCGGCGGAAACTCGCGGAACCAGCCGGAGGCGACCACGAAGTCGGCGAGCGTGCCGCTCTGCAGGGCGCGGCGTTGGTCGCGCGTGAGGGCCAGCGCGTCGATCCAGGCGCCGGCTTCCGGCAGGCCGGCGCGCGCGAGCGCGGCGCGCAGCAGGAAGGCGCTCCGATCGGCAGCAGCGCGCACGACGAGTGGGGCGAGCCACGGGTGTGGCAGCGACGACAACGCGAAGGCGGCGGCGAGGGCCTGGGCGTGGCTCGGATGCCCCGCGCGCGCTGCCAGCAGGTCGACGTGGCGCGGGGTCGGGCAGTAGGCCAGCGCGAGCAGGCACCGCACGGCGCGCGGCGCCGATCGCGTCGCCACCAGTTCCGCCGCGAGCCAGTCGAACGTCGGCTCGGGCTGGCCGACGAACCACCGCGACGCAGCGCTCGCTTCGTCCGCATCGCCGTCGCGGTCGGCGAGCGAACTCCAGGCATCGAGCAGCAGGGCGCCGGCCGTGCGCGCGCGCGCACCGCCGCGCAGCGCAGCGATCATGGGCTCGGCGAGGATCGGGCGCCGGCCGACGGCGCGCACCGCGGCGGCGTCGAGGTCGGGCCGGTCCAGGCGCACCCCGAGCGTGAAGGCGGCGAGGTCCGCTGCCTCGGCGACGGCACGGCCCTGCTCGAGCCGTGCGATGGCCGCGCGCAGATGGGCGACGAACGGCGCATCCTGGCGCAGCACGGCGGCCAGGGCGTCGAACTCGGCCACGCCGCGCCGGTCGTTGCGGCCCGGTGCGAACGCTGCCGACAGGCCGGCGTGGATCGAGGCGCCGAGGCCCGTGCCCGGCCGCGCGGCTGCAAGCAGGCGGCGCAGGGCCTCGAGGCGGGCCATGGGCTCCACGGCCGGGCCCGTCAGCGCGGCGAGGTCGGCCGCTGGAGCCGGAACCGCTGCCGCGGCGGCCCTCGGCTGCACGCGCAGTGCCCCGTCCGCGACGAGGATTGGCTGCAGCCAGGCCGGAGCAGGCGCCGGAGCGGGGGCCGGAGCGGGGGCGTGTGCGGCAGGCGCGGGCGCCGCGACCGCCGGTACCACCCTCGCCCCTGGCCGGGCGGCTGCCGGCCTGCCGAGCAACCACGCCGCAGTCACGAGCACCGTGCCGGCGAGGCACGCCGCCGCGAGCGGGACCGACCGCCGCAATGCTGCCGTGCGGGAGACCGACTGCACCGAGGCCGGCGCCGGGCGCAGTTCCGGGGCCGCGAACCAACGGCGGGCCAGGGCCTCGAGCCCGCCGCTGCCCACTTCGTGGGCCGCGAGCGCGCGGCCTGCCTGCTCCGCGAGCGCGGCATCGAGGCGGCGCGCGCGCTGCAGTTCGCGCTGGCAGTCAGGGCAGCCGCGCAGGTGCTCGCTCAGCGCAGTGGAACTCGCGAAGCCGTAACCGCTCGTCGCCACTTCGACGTCGCCGTCGAGGTGCAGCGCGAGCACGGCGTCGGTGCGTGCGCACGGTGCCGGGGGCAACCTCATGGGTCGAGGTGCTCCTGCACCCGCGCCATGACCTTGCGCCTGGCCTCGAGCACGTGCATGCGCGCGGCCACCGGCGAACACTGCAGCACCGCGGCGATCGCCGCGTAGTCGAGCCCTTCGACGGCGCGCAGGTGCAGCGCCGTGCGCTGCCGTGCCGTGAGCCGTTCCATCGCCTCGTCGAGCCGGTCCTGCAGTTCGCGCGCGATCGCGTCCTGTTCGGCCAGGTCGGCCAGCCGGTCGGGCACGTCGGCCACGGATCCAGCGACGGGATCGCCGTGGCGCCAACGCCGCGGCTCGGCGGCGAGGCGCACGAGGATGCGGAACAGCCAGGTGCGCAGCGCCGAGTCGCCGCGGAAGCCGGGCAGGCCGCGGAATGCGCGGACCAGCGTCTCCTGCACGAGGTCCTCGGCCCAGTGGGCGTCGCGGCAGTGGCGCCGCGCCAACGCCAGCAGGCCTGCGAGGTGCGGGCGCACCAGCGCCTGGAACGCGCCCGGGTCGCCGTCCGCCCAGCGCCGCAACCAGTTGCGTTCGGCAGCGGTCGCGGGGTTCGGTTCGGCGTGGTCAGCGAGGCGCGGATCCATGGGGTCGGTGGCTTGGACCCGGGGTGTGCCCCCGGCGTAAGGTCGGGCCGCGTCAGCGGAGCAGCTTGCCGAAGTAGGCGCCGTAGAAGTCGGACACGATCCAGACGACGGCGAGCACGGTGATCCAGTAGGCGGCGATGCCGGCGCGTCTGGCAGCGTTCGCTGCCCCGCGGCCCGCGACCTCGCGGCGGCGCGCCAGCGCTCGGCCGAGCGCGTCCTCGAGCTGGCCCGAGGGTTCGCCGGTCGCCAGCAAGGCTCTGGTCTCGGCGTGCAGGGCCAGCGCCTGCGCGAGCGCGTCGGCGAGCGGGCGGCCCTGCTGCAGGATCCGGTCGGCGACTTGCAGCCTCGCCCGGACCGCGGCGACCGGCACGGTGGCGACCGCGGCCGGGTGCGCCTGGGCCAGCTTGACGCCGGCACCGTAGAGCGCCTGCAGGGTCTCGAGGTAGGGCAGTTCGCCGAACGCCGCGGCGAGGTTGCCGACGACCGGCAGCCGGAGCCAGCGCTCCGAGCCGGTCCGGAGGCCCCGGCGCACGGCGGCGACCAGCAGCAGCAGGAGCAGCAGGCCGAGCCCGGCGCCGATCAGGAAACCGTGGTGGCCGACGATCGGCGCAGTGAAGAGACTCACGAAGCTGACGCAGACCACCAGCAACGCCGGGTAGCGCAGCCCCGTCCAGAGCTGGCGCGCGAGTGCGGCGCGCGAGCGGCGCTGCTCGGCGCGCTGGCGCAGCAGGCGCGCGAGGCTGCCCGCGCGCTGGCCGGCGAGCAGCACCGCGTCCTCGGTCGGCGTCAGCACGACGCGGCGCGAGCGCAGCAGTTCGTGCACGGTCCGTTCGCCCGCGTCGGCGCGGCCGCCGAGCGCCACGGGCGACAGGCCGGCGTCGAGCGCGGACGCGAGGTCGTCGAATTGCAGCGCGGCCGCTTCGTCCGCGGCGATCGACAGCAGCATGCCGGCAGTTTCGTCGCCGCGGCCCGGACTGGCAAGGCGGGCCGGGCGGCGGCGGCGGACCTCAACAACGGAAGTGCTTGCTGAGCCGCAGCGCCTGGCCCTGGTAGTGCGAACTCAGCCGGCGGTCGCCGTAGACCACCTCCGGCAGCTCCTGCGTGCGGAAGAACTCGAGCTTGAAGAACACCTGGCCGTCCTCGAGCAGGAACGGCACGTCGTGCGGCCGCACCTCGAGCACGGCGCGCGTGCCGCGTTCGCCGCCGAAGCCGTTGTCGAAGAAACCCGCGTAGTTGGTGCGCAGCTCGCCGATGCCGACGTCGTAGGCGACCATCTCGGCGGCGAGGTGCGCGGGCACGCGGATGCGCTCCTTGCTGGCGAAGACGTAGAACTCCTCGGGGGCGACGATGAAGCGGCCGTCGCGCGGTGCCGGCAGCGTCTCGAAGAAGGCCTCGGGCTCGTGGGTGCCTTCCTCCTGCATGTCGATGACTCCCGTGTAGCGCTTGGCGACGAAGCCGATCGGGCCCTGGACGTCGCGGTCGTTGCGCAGCGCCACGCCCATCATCAGGCCGCGGTCGATGCGCAGCCGGTCGGCGGCCAGCGGCTCGCCGCGGTCGTCGAACAGGAGCGGCGAACGCCGGTGCTCGGCGCGCAGTTCGTCGTCGCCGAGCGCGCACTGGCCCTGCGAGAAGCGGATCTGGCACAGCGACAGCCCGGTGCGCACCTTGACCGGGAAGCTGCGCGGCACGATCTCGAGGAACAGCGGCCCGGTGTAACCCGGCGGCACGGTCTCGAACCGGCCGCAGCGGTCGGCCAGCAGGCGCGTGAACAGGTCGAGACGGCCGGTCGAGGACTTCGGGTTCGCGCGGATCAGGTAGGGCAGCGGCGCCGCGACGCGCTCGAGCAGCGGCACGATGTAGCAGTGGCCCTTCTCGAGCACCGCGCCGTCCGCGAGGTCGAAGGTGTAGAGCGACGTCTCCTCGAGGCGGTCGGCGACGCGCACCGTCTCGGGCAGGAAACCCGACCGCACGCGGTAGCCGCGCGTCGCGAGCCGCAGGTCGAGGGAACTCGGCTGGATCTGCGTCGGCGCGATCGCCGGCGTGGACGTGAGGGCGCCCGATTCGATCAGGGCGCGGATCTGCTGGTAGACGAGGATGCCGTGCGACACAGGGCGCAGAGGCTAGCTGCTCGGCGGCACCGCCCGGCAGGTTTTCCGCGCGCGGCGGCCGCGCGGCTCACAGATCCCGCGCGAAGAAGCAGTCGCAGCCGAAGTGCCCGGTGGCGCCCTGGGCCGAGCACAGGGGCGCGAAACCGTGCGCGCGGTAGAGGTGCTGGGCGGCCAGCATGCGCGAGGTCGTCTCCAGGTAGCAGCGCCGGTAGCCTGCGCCGCGCATCTCGGCGAGCAACAGTTGGAGCAGCGCGTGGCCGAGGCCGAGGCCGCGCGCCGCGGGCCGGAAGTACATCTTGCGCAGTTCGCAGGTCGCCGCGTCCGCTGCCGTGCCGTGCAGGCGGGCGAAGCCGCCGCCGCCGAGCACGAGGCCGCCGTGCTCGAGCACGTAGTAGCGCGCGTCCGCTGCGGCGTAGTGGCGGCTCATCGCCTGCACCTCGGCATCGTGGATCGCGAACCCGGGGCCGCTGCAGCCGTGCTCGGTCATCACCTCGCGGATCGTCGCCGCGACGGCGGGGTCGTCGGCGGCGCGGATCGGCCGCAGGATCCAGGGGCGTGCGGGTTCCGGGTGCATCATGGTGCTCCGCCGCGCAGCGCGCGCGCCTGCTGCAGCAGCCGGTCCCACTGCAGCGCCGGGCCGGGGTCGTTCTTGTTCTGCTGCACGTGGAAGTGGCCGACGATGCCCTCGAATCTGCGGATCTCCGCCTCCGGCAGCGCGCGCTGCACCACGTTGCCGGCCGCGTCGCGGGGCACCTCGAGGCGGATGCGCGGCAGCGCGCGCGACAGCCCCGCCGCGAGGTGCGCGAGCGCCCGGTACTGCTGCGGCGTGAAGTCGAACTGGTACCAGGTGCGCCCCTGCACGGCGCCGCGCTGCAGTTCGGGCCGGTCGGGGCGCGGCACGAAGCCCGGCGTGCGCACGCCGGGCTCGACGCGGCCGGGCGGGTACTTCTGGAACCAGCCCTGTTCGTCGCGCTCGTACCAGGCGCGCATCGCCGCCGACAGCGGCTGCGGGAACGTGCCGGGGTGCGCGATCTCGACGCCGACCGAGAAGTCGCTGGCGTAGGTGGCGTGGTGCGCCTTCTCGCGCAGGTCGAGCGTCTGGTAGACCGTGCCGTCGACGTCGAGCAGGAAGTGCACCGACAGGTTGCGCACGTCGTGCAGCACGTGGAAGCAGCGGCGCGCCGTGCCGCACACGTCGAAGTGCAGCACGAACTGGTGCACGACCTGCCGCAGGTCCCCGAGTGACAGGCCACGGGCGGCGGCCTGCGCCGCGATCGCCTCGGGCAGGCCGCCGCGCAGCGGCGCGTAGCGCAGCCGGCCGTCGGGCTCGGCTTCGTCGGTGAAGAACTTCGCGCGGCGGTAGGCGTCGTAGCCGCCCGGCTCGTGCCAGCGCACGACGCGCGTGCCGACGTCGAAGGGCTGCCCGCAGGCCTCGATCGCCGTCGGGGGGCCGCGGTGCGGCGCGCTCGCGCAGCGCACGAACAGCAGGAAGACCAGCGCGGCCGTGGCCGTGATGGCGAACGCGAGCGGGCGGCGGGGCCTGCGGAAGGGGAGTCGCATGCGGCGGGCGGGTCCATTCTGCCACAGCGCGCCGGTCCGGGCCCGCCTGCCGATTGCGCGGCTCGGCCCGCGCTGCCATCCTGGGCGCGTGAAGCCCGCCTACCCTCCGGAGATCGCCCGCTTCTTCGCCGCCGGCGCGTTCGCCGTCGTCGGCGCGTCGACGGACCGGGCCAAGTACGGCAACAAGGTGCTGCGCTGCTACCTGCAGCACGGTCTGCCCGTCGTCGGCGTGAACCCGCGACTCGCGCAGGTCGAAGGCGTGCCGTGCCATGCGACGCTGGTGGCCGCGGCCGGCGTGCGCGCTGCGTCCGTCGTGGCGCCGCCCGGGGCGGCCGCCGCGATCGTCGCCGACGCCCACCGCGCCGGCGTGCGCCACCTCTGGTTCCAGCCCGGGGCCGAGGACCCGGGCGCGGTCGCCGAGGCGCAGCGGCTCGGCATCGAGGTGATCGCCGGCGGCCCCTGCGTGCTCGTGGCCCTGGGCTTCCGCGACGTCTGATCGGCCGTTCGGCGCATTGCCAGCACTGCGTTGGCCGGCTAGACGTGGCCGCGATGCCACTCGTCAGCGCGACCCGGGCCGCGGTGCGCGAACTGCGCCAGCTGCAGTTCGGTCCGCCCGTCGCGTTCGTCTACAACCCGCTCGACTACGCGTGGGATCTGCACCGCGCCTGGCTCGAGCGCTACGGCCGCGGCAGCAAGGAAGTGCTGCTGGTAGGCATGAATCCGGGGCCGTTCGGCATGGTGCAGACCGGGGTGCCGTTCGGCGAGGTCGAGGCCGTGCGTTCCTGGCTCGGCCTGCACGGGACCGTCGGCAGGCCCGTGACGGAGCACCAGAAGCGGCCGGTCGCCGGACTCGACTGCCCGCGCAGCGAGGTCAGCGGCCGGCGGCTGTGGGGCTGGGCGGCGGCGCGCTTCGTGATCCCGCAGCGGTTCGCGCGGCGGTTCTTCGTGCACAACTACTGCCCGCTGGCCTTCGTGACCGCTTCGGGCGCGAACCTGACGCCCGACAAGCTCGACCGCCGGCAGGCCGCGCCGCTGTTCGCCTTGTGCGATCGCTTGCTGCGGCAGGTCGTCGCGACGCTGCGGCCGAAGGTCGTGATCGGCGTCGGCGGCTTCGCGGAGCAGCGCGTGCGCACGGCGCTCGCCGGGCAGGAACTGCGCATCGGCCGCATGCCGCACCCGAGTCCCGCGAGCCCGGCAGCCAACCAGGGCTGGGAGCAGCTGGCCGACGCCGCGCTCGCGGCGCTGGGCGTCAGCGTGCCGTAGTCAGCGTGCCGTAGTCCGTGTGCCGTAGCCTGTCTCCAGCCGTGTTCCCTGGCCCGTGCCGTGGGACGCCGAGGTGACGCCGAGGCCCGGGCGCCGGACTGCCGGAGCTACTGGAAGCAGGCCGGCGGGCGGCGCAGGCGGCCGAGGTGCCGCTGCAGGGCCGCGAACAGGCGCTTCCTGGCGCGCATGATGCGGATCGCCACGGTTCCGGTCGGCAGGCCGAGCCTGCGCCCGGCGTCCTGGTAGGGAATGCCTTGCCGCACACAGAGCTCGAACACGCGGCGGTAGTGCTCCGGCAGTTCGGCGACCGCGGCGTGGAACGCGGCCATGAACTCCTCCTCCTCGAGCGCGCGCGGGTCGGCGGGCGCCGTCAGCGAGTCGAGCAGATCGGCGGGGTCGTCGGAATCGCCGGCCTGCAGGCTGCTCAGCGGCCGGGGCATGCGCTGGCGGGTGCGCAGCGCCGAGAGGGCCTGGTTGCGCGCGACCTCGAACAGCCAGGCGCGGAAGTTCGTGCCGGGCTTGTAGAGGTCGTTCTTCAACAACAGCTTCTCGAACACCTCCTGCGTCACGTCCTGCGCGAGATGGGGGTCGCGGACCATGCCCTGCACGAAGTGGTGGATGCGCTTGCCGTAGCGGGCCTCGAGCCGGGTCAGGGCCGGACCGGACGCACCCCGCTGCAGGCAGGCCACCAGCTCCTCGTCGGTGGCGGCGGCAAGGCAAGCGACAGGGTCGTGCAGGGCCATGCCCCAGGCGATCAAACCCCGTACCGGGGCCTTGTCGCTGGATCCGAGGTTCGTAAGCCCTTGTGCTTTCAGGCGCGAACGTGGCCTGTAGTGCGGCGGACCGCCAAGATGCCGCAAAACGGAGGCGGTTGGTGCCTCGGAAGCTAGGCGGTTGGACCGGGTGCGGCCGGCCGCCGGGCCGGCCGTTGGCTGCCAGCGCGACGAGGGCCGCCGCGGCGGTGGGAATCTCCGCGGCGGTGGGAATCTCAGGCCGGGAACAGTTCCCGGCCGCCCTCGAGGGCAGCGTCGAGCAGGGCCAGGTTCGGCCCGGATCGGGCGTCCTCGGGGCCGGAGGCCAGGTAGCCCCAACGGAGCCGGCGCAGGGCGAGGTAGGCGGTGGCGCTGCGGATGCCCCACTCGGCGCGGATCCGGTCGCCGCCGATCGTGCTGCCGAACCAGCGCTGCAGCAGCTGCCGCTTCCATCCCTGGTGACGCTGGCTGTGGATCCAGAACCAGGCGAGGTCGTGGTCGCGGTTGCCGATGCCGACGCTCTCGAAGTCGACCAGGAACGGAGCACCTTCCTCGGTGACGACCACGTTGGCCTCGAGGAAGTCGCCGTGCACGAGCACGGGTGGCCGGCCGTCGGTCCAGCGCACCGCTTCGGCGAAGAAGCGCTGCACCTTGCGCCAGCGCGCTTCGCCGATCGCGAACAGCACGGCCTCGTACATGCCGCGGATGCGGTCGAGGTAGGCGATCGGATCCCAAAA
>VGXW01000084.1 GCA_016873195.1 Planctomycetota bacterium
CGAGCTGGCTCGCGTGCGCGCGGAGCGCCGCCCGTTTGCGTTCCGCGACCGCGGTGACGTCGACCACGAAGTCGGGCACCATCGCGTTCCAGACCTCGTAGCCGAGCGCCTCGCCGCGGCAGCCGGCCCGCGCGAGCGCGGCCACGACGATCTCGTGCAGCGCGTGGTGGTCCGGGTGGCCCTCGCGCTCCCACGGCAGGTAGACGACGTCGGGGCGGAACTCGGCGAGCGCCGCGGTCGCCAGCTGGCGGCCCAGCTCGAGGTCCGATTCGCTGAGTGCCTGGTTGTCGGGCAGGCGCCAGTAGACCGCGTCGTGCACGCCGAGTTCGCGCAGCCCCGCGCGCGACTCGGCTTCGCGCCGCGCCGCGTAGGTCGAGGGATCGAACCGCCGGTCCGGGTCGCCGGCACCGCCGGTCGTCGCCACCACGACGCGCACCGGGTCGCCGGCGCGCGCGTGCAGCGCGAGGCAGCCGCCGGGCCCCACGACCTCGTCGTCGGGGTGCGGGGCGAACACGAGCACGCGGCCGTGCGGCACGTCGCGACGGAAGGCGGGCTCGGGCGTGGCGGCGACCATGCGCGGATTCTGCGGCGCCGCACCGGCCCCACCAAGCCCGGACCGGCGCATTGCCCGCGCCAGCGCGGGTTTGTGGTGTGCCGTGTCGGGCCGGGCGCGGCGCCGGCACCGGTCCGATGCGGCGCGCCGGATCGGCTGGGCCGATCGGGCAGTTGCCTCCGGGCGCACCCTGCGGCACCTTGCCCGAGCCGCTGCCAGCGGTGGCAGCCCGGTCGAACCTTCCGCGGGCCTTGTCGGGCCGTTCCCACGTCCGGGGACGCTCGGCGCCCGGATCACCCCAGGAACCCCATGCAACGCACCATCCTCACCCTGCTCGCCGCGACCGCGGCGGCGCACGCCCAGGACTTCGTCTTCCCGCTCGGCTTCGGCAGCGCCAGCGGCCCGCCCGCGAACAGCTACCCCGTCGCGCGCGCCAGGGACCAGAACGGCGACGGCGTCATCTCGCAGAACGAGATCTACGCGTTCGCGACGACGCTGCCGACCACGGCCTCGTCGGGCATCAGCTTCATGACCGACGGCCGCGTCGTCGTCGAGGACGGCGAGCCGGCGTTCTACTTCACCGACAGCGAGGACGGGCAGGTCCTGCGCTGCGTCGACCGCGACCACGACGGCGTGATCGATCCCAACGAGGCCGCGGTGTTCTTCCGGTTCGGCCTCTCGTCGTCGGGGGGAGCCCTGTTCGCGCCCGACACGCTCGGCGTGCATCGCGACCCGGCGACGAACCAGACGCGCGTCTACGTCGCGCTCGACAACGGCACGCCGTCGGGCCTCGGCTTCACGAAGGGCATCCACCGGCTCGTCGACAACAACGGCGACGGCGACGCGATGGACCCCGGCGAGCAGAGCCTGTTCGTGTCGGGCACGATGGGCCTCACGGTACAGGGCCTGACGGGGCCCGTGACGATCACGCGCGACTTCTGGCGCATGGTGCGCGTGCTGCCGGGCGGCAAGGTGATCGCGTTCGCGCAGGGCGCCAGCGTCAACGGCACGCTGATCCCGAACAGCAACCCGCCGGCCTACACCTACACCTACCAGCCCGAGATGAACTGCTGGTACGGCTTCACCGACAACAACGGCACGGCGGTGCCCGAGGTCTGGTTCAACGCGTCGATCCTGAACAACCTGCCGGTGCACCCTTCGTTCGACGACCCGCGCGGCCCGACGACCTCCCTGTTCCCCAACTGGGACATCCAGTCGGTGGCGACGCCCGGCCGCCGCAACAACTACGCGCGCTTCTGCGACGTGGTGCCGGGCGGCGGTCCCAACGGCGAGCCCGTCTACTACCTGGCGTCGAGCTACCGCACGGTTTCGGAGGGCGACGTCAACCTGAACGGCCAGCAGATCTCGGGCCTCGTCTACCGCGTCGTCGACCAGAACCTGAACCAGGTGATCGATCCGGGCGAGATCAACCTCTACTGCAACGTCTCGAGCAATACCTACGCGGGCGTGCCGCCGATCTCGTTCCCGAACCACAACCAGACCCTGCTCACGAGCTTCAACGGCTTCACGTACGGCTTCACGACCAGCGCCGACGGCGGCGTGCACATCCTGTGGGACAACGGCGGCCCCAACAAGGGCGTCGTGACGCTGGTCGACCAGAACCGGAACGGCGTGATCGACCAGGGCGAAGCCTACACGTCCTACGCGACGCCGAGCCCCTACCTGCCGCCGTTCTCGCAGACGAACGGCCCGTACCTCGACGACTTCGCGGCGATCGGCCGCAACCTGCTGCCCGGCCCGTTCGGCGCGGGCATCACGCCGATCGGCGACGGCTGCCGGTCGACGACGGTGGGCACGGTGCCGGTGATGGACGTCTGGAACGGCATCCCGCAGGTCGGCAACCTCGCGCTCGAGATCGGCGCGATCCGCGCGCTGCCCCTGCTGCCCGCGTTCGTGCTGGGCGACTTCTGGCTCGCGCCGACACCGGTGAACCTGTCGGTCTACGGCATGGGCCCGGCGTGCCTGTCCTACCTCGCGACGCCGACCACGATCGGCTTCGTGCTGGCCGACCAGCACGGCGTGTTGCGGCAGCCCGTGGGCATCCCGGCCAACCCGGGCTTCCTCGGCGTGCCGCTCGCGTTCCAGTTCGTGCTGTTCGAGCCGGCGGCGCCGACGCCGCTGCCGTACATCGTGTCGAACGCGCTGCACCTCGTGGTCCAGCCGTGACGCGCGCGCGGGCCGGCTACGTGCTGACGCGGTTGCGGCCGGCGGCCTTGGCGCGGTAGAGCGCCTCGTCGGCGGCCCGCGTCAGCGCCTCGGCGTTCGGGCCCGCCTCGGGGAAGGTCGCCAGCCCGACCGAGATCGTCGGGTTCACGACGACGGCACCGCGCGCGATCGGCTCGCCGGCGACGCAGCCGCGCAGCCGCTCGCCGAGGTCGAGGCTCGCGCCCTGGTCGAGCCCCGGCACGAACGCCGAGAACTCGTCGCCGCCGAAGCGGCTCACGGTGCCGCTCGCGCCGTGCACGATCCCGCCGAGGCGCCGGCCGACCACCGCGATCGAATGCGCGCCGAGCAGGTGGCCGTGCGTGTCGTTGATCTTCTTGAGCCCGTCCATGTCCATCATGAACAGGGCCAGCGGGCGGCCGGTGCGCTGGCCGCTCGCGATCGCGTCCTGCAGGCGCAGCCGGAACACCCGCTGCACCGGCAGGCCGGTCAGGTCGTCGACGTTCATCAGGTGGTCGACCTGGCGGTGGAACTCCTCCTCGAGTTCGTCGTGGAAGCAGAACTTCAGCACGGTCTCGCCGAGGTGGATGCGGTCGCCCTCGCGCAGCGTCGCCGTGGTGATGCGGCCGCCGCCGAGGAACGTGCCGTTGGTCGACCCGAGGTCGACGAGCTGCCAGCTGTCGGGCGGCAACCCGCGCTCGACGCGGCAGTGCACGCTGGAGATCCGCGGGTCGCCCGGCACCACGAGGTCGGCGCGGTCGGCGCGGCGGCCCAGCACGAGCGAGCTCTCGTTCAGCAGGTAGCGGCGGCCGACCTGCGCGCCGCGCAGCACGACCAGCACCGGCAGGCGGCTCTGCGGCGCGCCGCCGGCGGCAAGGCCGGGCGCCGAGAAGACCGTGCGGCCGAAGTCGGTTTCACCTGGGTCGGGCATCGGCGGAGTGGACGCGGTCGGGAATGCTACACCGCGGCCCCGGTCGGGGCGCGCAGGCGCGCCGCGAGCCGCAGCAGCGCGAACGTCGCCACCGCGGCGCTGCCGAGGCAGGCCGCGGCCGTGCCCCACTCGCCGAAGATCACGGCACCGATGCCGGGCAGCGTCGTCCAGATCACGGTGGTGCCGAGCAGAGCGCAGGCGATGCCGAGGCCGAGCTTGCCGTCGGGCCGCACGTCGGGGCACGCGGCGGCGATCGGGCCCCAACCGGGGCCGTCGGGGCGCACCTTGCGGTAGAACGCGGCCAGGACTTCGGCGGACTCGGGCCGGGTCGCCAGCGTGACGACGAGCCACAGCAGCAGGCTCAGCAGCGCGACGAGCAAGCCCGCGTAGCTTTCGTTGAGGTCCGGCCACAGCGCGTTGACGGCCGCGAAGAAGACCAGCGAGCCGACCATCGCCGCGATCTCGCTCCACGCGTTGATGCGCCACCAGAACCAGCGCAGGATGAACACGAGCCCGACGCCGGCGCCGAGCGCGGCGAGGAACTTCCACGCGTCGTCGACGGAGACGTGGTTGACGATCATGAACCACGCCACGAAGCCGCCGAGCAGCAGCACGAGCACCGACGCGAGCCGCGAGGCGCGCAGCAGCTGCCGCTCGCTGGCGTCCTTCCGCACGAAGCGCTTGTAGACGTCGTTGACGAGGTAGCTCGCGCCCCAGTTCATCTGCGTCGCGATCGTCGACATGAACGCCGCGGCGAAGGTGACCAGCAACAGGCCGCGCAGGCCGACCGGCGCCAGTTCGCGGATCAGCATCGGGTAGCCGACGCCGGGGTCGGTGGCCTTGTCGCCGTCGGTGGCCCACGCGCGCAGTTCGGGGTGCATCGCCATCGCCGCGAACGCGACGAGGATCCACGGCCACGGCCGCAGGCAGTAGTGCGCGAGCTGGAACAGCAGCGTCGCCTTGACCGCGTGCTGCTCGTCCTTGCACGACGCCATGCGCTGCACGATGTAGCCGCCGCCGCCCGGTTCGGTGCCCGGGTACCACGTGGCCCACCACTGCGCGAAGACCATCACCAGGAACACGCCGATCGGCATCCACGGGTCCTGCAGGCCGAAGTCGGGCAGGTAGCGCAGCGCCTGGCCGCCGTCCCGCAGGTTCGCCGCGAGCTGCTGCTGCAGCGCGTCGGTGCCGCCGACGTGGTCGACGGCGATGACGGCGAGCGCGATGCAGCCGGCCATCGCCAGCACGAACTGGATCACGTCGGTGATCGCCACGCCCCACATGCCCGACAGCACGCAGTAGACGCCGGTGATCAGCAGCATCGCCGCGACGAGCCAGAAGTCGGTCGTCGAGCCCGCCGGCGTGCCCACCAGCACGGTCTGCTTCAGCACGTCGGCCATCGCCTTGGTGACCCAGCCGATGATGATCGAGTTCATGATCACGGCGATGTAGAGGCCGCGGAAGCCGCGCAGGAACGCGGCCGCCGGGCCGCGGTAGCGCAGTTCGACGAACTCGACGTCGGTCAGCACCTCGGCGCGGCGCCACAGCTTCGCGAACACGAACACCGTGCACATGCCGCCGAGCGCGAACGCCCACCAGAACCAGTTGCCGGCGAGGCCGTTCTTGGCGACGAGGCCGGTGACGGCGAGCGGCGTGTCGGCCGCGAACGTGGTCGCGACCATCGACGTGCCGGCGATCCACCACGGCAGGCTGCGGCCCGACGCGAAGTACTCGACGAAGCTCTCGCCGGCGCGCTTCTTGTACCAGAGCCCGATGCCGAGCGAGACCGCGAAGTAGGCGACGATGATGAGCCAGTCGACCGCGTGCAGCTGCATGGGCGGGCAGCGTAGTCAGCGCGCGGCCGCGCGGCGACGGTGGCGCTGGCTTGATCGGCGCCCGGGGCGCGGTATCAGGGGCGCATGGACCTCGTCGAGGTGCGCTTCGCGGCGGCGGGCAGGACCGTGTTCGTGCCGCCGGGCACGACGTTGCTCGGCGCCGCGGCGGCGGCCGGTGTCGAACTCGCGACGGGCTGCGCGCGCGGCATGTGCGGCACGGACGCGGTGCGGATCGCCGCGGGGCCCGGCGCGCTGGACCCGCCCGGAGAACCCGAGGCCGGGACGCTCGCGCGCATGGGCGTCGACGCTGCCAGCCGGCTCGCGTGCTCGGCGCGCGTGCGGTCGGGCGTGGTCGCGGTGCTCGGCGACGCGGTCTCCGGACCGCCGGACTGACCGAGCCCGACGTGCGAGATCGTGCGGTTGTCCGGGCGACCGCACCGGCGTAGCCTGTCGCCGTGCGCATTCACGAGGTCACCGTCCGCAACTTCCGGGCGATTCGCGAGCGGACGCTGTCGCTCCGAGGCAGGGACGGATGCCCGCGGCCGCTGACGGTGCTGGTCGCGCCCAACATGGCAGGGAAGACGACCATCCTGGATGCGATCCACCTCGCCTACGCATGCATCGAGAACGCCAGCGCGCCGAAGCTGCGGCCAGCGTTCGACCCGGACGATCTCACGTTGCGGCCGGACCCGTCGCTACCGATCGAAGTGGAGATCGAGTTCTCGCTCGACGACGTGGAGCGGAAGGCGATCGCGGACCTGCGGCGGATGCTCGGCGACTTCTCGGTTCTCGATGCCGACACGTTCTGGTTCAGCTTCCGTCGCCCGGGGCAGGAGGACAGGGCGTTCGACTTGACCTGTCGGCCCCAATCCGCGAACCAGGCCTTCCGTGGTCGCGCCCTCGCGATGCTCGCGAAGAAGCAGAGGCTCGTCGCCGAGAGCGTGTTCGACCGCGTCGGTGGCGTCCAGTATCTGGACCAGCACCGCAGCGTCGTCGTGAAGGCACCGTCGACGGCCACCGGCAACGAGGAGGATCTGGCGACGCGCGCGGGCGAGGACGACCTCCTGCCTTGGCTGGAGTTCGTGTCTCGGCTCCACGCGAAGTGGGACCCCACCACGCAGGGTGAGAGTTCGTGGAGCCGCGTGCAGCGGCTCTACGGCTTGCTGGCGAGCCCGGCGTCGCTCGAGGATGTCGTGGCCAGCGACGAGGGTTTCGACCTCCGCCTGCGGTCCGACGGCAGAAGCTACGGCGCGAACGGCATGAGCAGCGGCGAGCAGCAGGTGATGCGGCTCGTCTGCAACCTCGTGGCTCGTCGGGCCGTGCGGTCGGTTGTCCTGATCGACGAGTGCGAGCTGCACCTGCACCCCTCCTGGCAGAGGAACGTGCTGCACTTCCTGCGCACGGGCGGGGGCGCGGACAACCAGTTTCTCGTCACCACGCACTCCGAGACCTTGCTGGCCCTGCTCGATCCCGACGAGATGGTCGTGCTCGCGCCATTGGGGGAGTGAAGCCTGGCGACCCCAGCCGAGATCCTCGTGTTGTGCGAGGGCCAGCCCCAGGGGCGCGACCTGCGCCTGCTCGAACGGGTGCGCTCGCAGCTCGAACGGAACGGCGTCCTGGATTGGTTGCGGGCCGTCAGGTTCGTTCCCGCAGGCGGCAAGAGCGAACTGCGCGGGCAGCTCAAGGCGCGCAGCAGGATTCACGCCACGCAGCCGATCCGCATCGCGGCGATCCGCGATCGCGACTTCCTGCGGGCCGCGGACGCCCTGGCCATGCGTGCAGAGGCTGTGAAGCCGGGGGGGGAGCAGGCGTGGCCCTTGTCGCGGCACAGCATCGAGAGCTACCTGTTGGAGCCGGAACTGCTCGAGAGCGTCGGGGTTCCTGCCGCGGTCGCGGCGTCGTTGCCGGAGCTGGCCTCGCATCGACTCTGGTACGACCTGGCCTGTTCGAGCGTGGAGGTCGTGCGTCTGCTCGCCAACCGCGAACGTCTGCAGATCGCGGGGTCGCCGGCCACCATCGTCGACCGGAATGCCGCGGTCGATGCTGCGCGGCGCGCGACAGTCGCCTGGCAGGACGAGGTGAACCAGCTGTTCGGCCATGGCCGGGCCACGATCGAGGCGCAGGTGGACGCCGACGCGATCGACTTCCGAGCCGATCCTCTGGTGCATCGCGTGCATGGCAAGAAGCTGCTCGCCGAGGTCGAGAAGCGCAGTCGGCTGTCCGATCTCGGTGATCGGCTGGTCCGTCACGTCGAGCGGAACACGCCGCCCAGGGCACTGGCTGACGATTTGCGGCTGTTCCTGCAGCAACTGCAGGCGTCGTTCTGAGCCACGCTCGCGCGCATGGGCGTCGACGCTGCCTGCCGGCTCGCGTGCTCGGCGCGCGTGCGGTCGGGCACGGTCGCGGTGCTCGGCGACGCGGTCGGCTGACGGCGCTTCCGCCGCCGGGGCGACTGGGTCATGATCCCGGCATGGACGCCTCCTCCCGCGGCAGCGCATCCGCGGCCCACCCCCGGCGGTTCCTGCGCGACGGGCTCGGCTTCTTCGGCACGTTCCTGAAGAGCCCACTCTCGGTGGGGGCGGTGTTGCCGAGTTCGCGCTACCTCGCGCGGGCGCTGGTCGGGCGGCTCGAACTGCAGCCCGGCGAACTGGTCGTCGAGTACGGGCCCGGCACCGGCCCGATGACCGCGGTGATCCGCGAGCGCCTGCCGAAGGGCGCACGCTACCTCGGCATCGAACTGGAGCCGCGTTTCCACCAGCTGCTCGTGCGCCGCTACCCGACGCTCGACTTCCACCTCGGCTCGGCCGAGGACGTCGCGGCGATCCTCGCGGCGCGCGGGCTGCCGCGGCCGCAGCGCATCGTCTCGGGGCTGCCGTTCGCGAGCCTCGCCGAACCGGCGCAGCAGGCGGTGGTCTCCGGCATCGTCGGCTGCCTGCGCGGCACGCCCGGCGACTTCCGCACGTTCCAGTACCTGCACGCCTACGGGTGGAAGACGGCGCGGCGGTTCCGCGCGATGATGGCAGAGCGGTTCGACGGCTTCGAGCGCGTGGGTCCGATCGTGCGCAACGTGCCGCCCGCGTTCGTGCTGCGCTACTGGGGCGCGAAGTAGCGGCGGGCGGGGCCTGCGGGTCACAGCGGCGGCAGCGACCGCCGCGCGCGCTGCTGCTCCTCGAGGTTGCCGGTGCGTTCGTCGAGTTCGCGCAGCCGCGCCTCGAGGCTCTTCACGCGGTCCTGCAGCGCGTTGCCGTGCTGCCACGCGAACAGCGCGACCCAGACGAGGCCGACGACGAACGGCACCACGCCGATGCGCGGCGACGACCAGTTCGGCAGGTGCTGCGCCGCGAGCGACTCGAGGAACATCGTGAAGACGAGCAACGCGGCCATCTTCAGGTGGAAGGCGAGGTCGTTCTGGGAGCGCATGGCGGCATTGTCGGCGCCGGCGGGGCGGCGGCGTGCGCGGAATCCGGGCGGGCCGCTCGCGCGGGTCAATCGCCGATCGTCGCGACCAGCCCCGCGGTCAACGCGACCGTGCCGAGCGGGCTTCCGGCCGGATCCCACAGGGCACCCTGCACGGCGAACTGCACGCCGCGCAGGCTGCGGTCGTTCGGGATCGGGATCGGCAGGCGCACGACGCCGCCGGTGCTCGTGAGGGCGAAGTTCACGGCGAGCGGGTTGACGACGAGCTGCGAACAGCCGCCGCCGAGTGGCTGGTTCTGCGTGCCGAGGCCGACGACGAAGAAGGCGGGCGCGGCCGCGAGCTGCGTGCCGAGTTCGACGGCGAACGCGACGCCGGTCGCGGGTTCGTCGATCGCATCGAGCAGCGGGACGCGGCCGAGCGAGCAGCCGTGGCCGAAACGCTGCACCTGGGCGCGGCGCGCGGTGAACACGGCCACCGACGGCGGCTGCACGTCGAGCAACCGGCCGTGCACCGGATCGGTGACCAGCCCGCGCCAGATCGTGCCGCGCTCCAGGCCGGGCTGCACCTGCCAGTCGGTGCCCGTCCACTCGTGGCGCGCGCTGCCGCCGACGAAGGCGATCCGCCCGGTCTCGGGCCGGAACGCCATGCTGGAGCCCATGGTGGGCACGACCGTGGGCGTAGCCTGGGTCCAGGCCGCGCCGTCCCAGAGCCAGGTGTCCTGGAAATACGCCGTCGTCGTGAAGCCACCGAACAGCACGACGTAGTTGCGGACCGGATCGAGTCCGGCCATGGGGAACGCGCGCGGGGCGGGCTGCAGCGCCGCGGATACCGGGTTCCAGGCGAGGCCGTCCCAGCGCCACTGGTCGCCGAAGTGGCTCTGCCCGTCGGTGCCGCCGAACAGAAGCACGCCGCCGAGCGGATCCTCGGCGAAGGCGTGGCCCCAACGCGGCGATGGCCGCAGCGCGCTCGGGTGCTGGTGCCAGTCGCTGCCGTCCCAGGTCCACGTGTCGTCGAGCGGCGTGTTCACCATGTCGCCGCCGCCGAACAACAGCACGCGCTGGTTCGGTGCCGACCAGCACAGCCTGACCGAGTGGCGCTGCACGGGCTGGTGCGCAGGAGCAACGTGGCGCCACTGGCGGTCGTAGATCTGGGTCCGGTCGGGGAGCGGTAACCAGTTGGAGTTGCCGCTGAAGACCACGACCTGTTGCCGCACGCGGTCGTATGCCGGCACGATGGTGTTCACCTGTGTCGGATACACCAGGTGGCCGGTGGTCTGCCATCGGTTGCCTTGCAGACGCCACAGGGTGCCCGACGGGTCGTAGTCGAACACGATCTGGTCGATGCTGGCCGGGACGAGCAGCAGTCCCTGGTCGTCGGCGCAGAGCCGGGCGCGGCGCTGTGGGCCGGGGTCGCCAACCGTCGCGAGCTGCGTCCACTGCGCGCCGGTGAGCTGCCACGTGTCGGTGCCGGCGGATGCGCCGCCGTAGAGCACGAGCCGGCTGCCGAACGGGTCGAAACCGAGCGCGGCTTCCGTGCGGGGCCCCGGTGGGCACGGTGCGCCGAGTTGCGTCCAGGCGAACCCGTCCCACGCCCAGCAATCCGCGAGGGCGCCGCTGCCCGCGTCGCCGCCGTAGAGCACGCAGCGCTGGCCGAGCGGGTCGAACGCGAAGGCCGCGCCCGAGCGGGCAGCCGGTCCCTGATTGTCGCTGACGAGCCACCACTGCTGCCCGTCCCACTCGTGCAACGTGCTGCCCGTGGGCGTGCCGCGGTAGAGCACGAGCCGCCCGCGCTGGTGGTCGAATGCGATCCGGGTCGACGCGTCGAGCTGCGGCGCGGCGCCGCCGAACCGCCACGTCCAGCCGGCTCCGTCCAAGGTGCCGACCAGGTAGGAGGACCACGAGGCATCGCCGATCGCGACGACCTGCCCCAGGCGCTGGTCGTAGGTGAGCTGGTGGACGGTCGGCTGGTTCTGCATCGCGAGCGGCCGCTCGCGGGCTGCGGTGCCGTCCCATTCCCACATGCGCTGCTGGGGGCCCGGGCCGCAGATCACGAGGCGGTGGCGGGCTCCGTCCCAGGCGACGGCGGTCGCTTGCGGGGGCGGCGGCAGCGTCGACCACGTGTAGGTCTGTGCGGTGAGGCCGCACGCGAGCAGCGGCAGCAGGATCTGTGCGTGGCGCATGGTCGTTCCCTCGTCAGTCGCCGATGGAGATGCGGAGTCCGTCCGTCAGCACGATCGAGCCGAGCGGGCTGCGCGCGGGATCGAAGACGGCGGCCTGCGCGAGCAGTTGCACGCCGAGCAGCGAACTCTGCGCGGGGATCGGCAGCGAGAACCGCGCATGGCCGGCCGCATCGGCGGCGAGGAAGTGGATCGCCGGCGGCTGCGCGATCCAGACGACGCAGCCCGAGCCGAGGTGCTGGCCTTGCTCCGTGAAGCCGATCGCGAGCAGCAGCGGCGCGTTCGGCAGCAGCGTCACCGTGTCGATCGCGAACGCGGCATTGCCCAGGCGCGGGCGGCCGTCGGCGCTCAGGCCGGGTGTGGCGCCGAACGCACAGCCGTAGCCGAATCGATCCGCCTGGGCCGGAGTGGCGGTGAACACGGAGAGACCACCGAAGGGGTAGCTCAGATTCCAGACGCGCTGGTTCTCGAAGTCGGAGACGAGCTGCGGTGCGATGGAACTGGACGGGTGTGCCGGGCCGAGCAGAGTCCATTGCGTGCCGTCCCCCCCGGCCGTGGCCCTCGTGTATTGGGAGCTTTCCAGGATCAGGACGGTCCGGGTCTCCGGCCGCCAGACGATCGCCGTGGCCAGCGGACCAGAGGGGGAGAAGGGGACCGACTGGCCCTGCACCCAGTTCGTGCCGTCCCAGATCCAGGTCTGCGAACCGATCACCGCGACGGTCTGATTGCGCTGAAGGTCGTGGCAGGCGACGGCCTGGTACTGCGCTGCCAATCCCGGCGCGGCGCCGACCTGCTGCCAGCTGCCATTCTGCCACCGCCAATGATCGGCGAGAAGCTGGCTGGTGTCCCTGCCGCCGAGCAGCAGGACGCCGCCCGAGGGATCGCCGGTCATCGCCATCGCTGTGCGCGCGGCCGGCGCGTTCGCGGGCTGCAGCGCCATCCAGTTCGTGCCGTCCCACGCCCACGTGTCGGCCAGCACCTGCTGCTGCGCGTTCTTGCCGCCGAACAGCAGGAACCGCTGCTCTGCGGCGGACCACGCGAGCCCGGCGTTTTCTCGCGGCGGCGGCGACTGGCCCGGCACCTGCCTCTGCCAGGTCCCGTCGAAGGTCCAGGTGTCGTCGAGCCGCGTGTTGGGGGTCTGCGAGCCGCCGAACATCAGCGCCTGCCGCCAGCTCGGGCTGCTGGCGAGGCCCGGGGCACTGCGCGGGACCGGGTACTCGATCGGCAGCCGTCGCCAGACGTTGCCTTCGAGCCGCCAGAAGCCGTCGACCACGCTGCAGCGCAGCATGCCGGTGCCGTCGAAGACGAACGTGAAGGCGCTCTGCGTGAACGAAGGGGGTGTCGGGACCGACACCCACGCGGCACCTTCATAGGCCCACGTCGCCTGCACCGGGCTGCCCCCGTGCACCAGCAGCCGGTTGCCACCGGGATCGAACGTGATCCCGCTCGTGCCCTGGCCCGCCGGGCCGTTGCCGTCGACGAGCGTCCACGTGCCACCATCCCAGCTCCAGAGCGTCAGGGGATCGCCGGCGGCGCGCACGCAGCGGCCGCGCGTCGAATCGTAGACGAGGAACCCGCCGGTTCCGGGGCTCGCCGGCGGGGTGATGCGCGCCCACTGGGCGCCGTCCCACTCGGCCACGTCGGTGCTGTTGCTGAACAGGCGGACGACGCGCCGGCGGGCCACGTCGAACGCCATCCCCGAGAGGGGCCACATCGTGGGTGTCGGCGCCGATCGCCAATTGACTCCGTTCCAGGTCGCGATGCCGTTGCTGACCGCCTTGTGGATCTCGCCGAGCTGCGGGTCGTAGACGGCCCAGCTCGTTCCCGAACTGTAGGTCGGGGCGAGCCCGAGCCGTTGCCGGAACGATGTTCCGTCCCAGTCCCACATGGAACCGGACTGCAACACGGTGACGACGTTCCGGCGCGCGTCGAAGACGCCGGTGCCGGAGAGCGGCAGCAGCGGCGCCACGGCGAAGGCAGGTGTCTGCGCGAGGCACGGAACGACGGTGCACAGGGTCCCCCAGAAAGCCAGCGAGGCGGCGTGCATGTGGGCACTATGCCGGGCTCGAGCGGCGGCTACATGGAGCCCGTCCAAGTGCGTAGCGCGCAAGTGGCTCGGCGGTGCTCGGCCCGGCGCCCGGTGCCCGACGCGATTCACTTCCCCTTCAGCCGGTCCGCGCGATACCGGATGGCCCGCCCGAGCCGGTGGACGCGTCGCGCGTCGAACGGGAGTTCGTCGAGCCGGTCGAGCCAGGATGGCACCGCCGCGAGCAACTCGTCGAGCACACGTTCCGTGGCCTTCCTGGCGACGCCGCACCGTTCGCCGAGCCGCACGAAGTCAGCACGCCGCACGTCCTCCCGCGTGCGGCCGCCGATCGACAGGGCCATCGTCGTGTCGCCGTAGGGATGGGTGCTCGGCAGGTCGTAGGCGGGTGACGCTCGCCACTCCCCGCCGTCGTGCACGATCGAGAAGTTCTTGCCGTGCGCGTCGCCGTTGCACGTCAGATAGGCGAAGGCGAACTGGCGCAGCAGCGAGCGTGCGGCGACCACGGGCGCGCTGGTCGGTCCGGCGAGCCCGGCGATCACCTCCTCGGTGGTCAGCCGGTACTTGTCGGCTGGATACCTGCCGAGGACCTGGCAAGCGTCCTCCTGCGCGCGCGCGACGAGTCGCTTGCCGGCAGCGACGCGATCGAATCGCCGCACGAGCAGGCCCGGCCGCCCCGTGCGGTCGTGCACGACTTCGACGTCGGCGGTCGCGATGCCCGAGCGGCGCGCCGCGGCGAGGAAGAACGCTTCGTTCGCGACGAGGTGGGGGAACTCGGGAGGGTCGAGCTTGAGGATCCAGGCGGCGCCAGCGTAGGCCAGCGGCAGCGCGATCATGTGGCCCGAGACCTTGTCCTGGATGCCCGGGATCGCGGCGCGATCGTGGGACGCGGGCGTCAGCACGCTGGCGAACAGTTCCGCGAAGTCGAGTTCGGCGAGGGGCCGGGCTTGCTCCGTGGCCGGCGGGGCCGGGACCGCTCCTTCGGGCAGGATCTGCACGTTGCCGACCGTGTCGTGACCGACGGCGAGCAGCAGCGTGAGGTCGTCGTCGGCGGACGTCTTGGTGGCCCGGCGGATCGCCGCGAGGCGGCGCCCCTCGGGCAGCAGCCCGGCGAAGAACGGCGGCACGGCGCCGCCGGCGTGACGCACCGCGCCGCAGTCGATCGGCAGCGTCGTCGCGACCGAGGGCCCACGGAAGGCCGGTTCGTAGGTGAAGGCAACTCCGGCCGGCTCGCGCACGAGCCGCGCGCAGCGCTGGCCCGCTGCCCACACGTCGGCTACCTCGACCCGCTTCAGCCGCTCGAGGTTCATGCCGTCCCGCCTGGCCGGACGTCCGGCACGGCGAGCCGCGGCCCGCGCGCGACCTGCAGCCCGAGCCCGAGGATGCCCAGCAGGGCGAGCAGCTTGTCGAGCCGCACCGTGGTCTTGCCGGCCTCCACCATGTGCACGAACCGCGTCGAGCAGCGCGCCAGTTCGGCGAGTTCCACCTGCTTCAGGCCCAGTGCCCTGCGGCGTTCCCGCACCGCGGCGCCGAGTTTCTCGAAGGAACGATCGTGCATTCCGGGGCATCTTCGGCCGCGGGGTGGCGGCAGGTCAAGCGTGGCATGCACGATCGTGCATGCCGCGGCGCCCCCCGCCCTCACCGGCACAGCCGCACGAACGCGCGCTCTCCGCCTCGAGCCGCAGCTCCACGGCCGGTTCGCCGAGCGGCTGGTCGAAAGCGCCGACCTGCGGCAGCAGCGCACCCGGCGGCTCCGCCACCGCGATCCGCGCCGGGGCCATGCCCCTCGGCTGCACGTGCGGCACGACCGCCGGGCCCGCGCGGTCGGGCCGCAAGGAGTGCACGAGCACGTCCGGCCCGTCGAGCGCGAGCAGGCGCGGCACGGGCAGGTCGACGAGAAGGAGGATGCCGAGAAGCGCGAGTGACGGCGAGGAAGCTGAAGTTCCGTCCACCTGGCCGTCCGCGGCCCGCCATCGACCTTGCCCCTCGCCCGCCGCCCCGCCATCCTCCCGAGACATCTTCTTCGCGAGGGTGTCTCCGTGACCACGCACGACCGTCCCGGCCTGCCCGCCTGGGCCTGCCTGCTGTTCCTCGGCGTCGGCATCGTCTTCCTCGCCGTCGCCATCGCCTGGACGACCAGCGTCAACGCCTTCCTGGCCACGGCCCGCACCGCAACAGGCCAGATCGTCGACGTCCACTCCCGCCGCGACGACGACGGCCAGTGGATGCACCGGCCCGTCATCCGCTTCACCGTCGACGGCAAGGAACACGAAGTCGCCGGCGCCGTCGCCACGAGCTGGAAGCCCGAGGTCGGCGCCCAGGTCGACGTGCTCTACGACCCCGCGCACCCCGACGACGCGAACCTCGCCGGCTTCTGGAGCCAGTGGCTCGGTCCGGTGATCTTCTACGGCCTTGGCGTCGTGCTCACCGTCGTCGGCGGGCTCCTGTTCGTGTTC
>VGXW01000085.1 GCA_016873195.1 Planctomycetota bacterium
ATCACCCAGCGCTGGCTCTGGTCGCCAGGAAAGTGCGAAAGTCCACTCCATGGTGCATGGGGAAAATGGAGACTCGCTCGAACCGCCGTCATTGCAGCCCGTGAGGCCTCGGCTGGCAAGGGGGCCGATGGCATCGCGCGCCGCTCGCGCGGCGGGGTCACGATCTCAGTTCGCGCGCCCGCTGTGCTCTGCCCGGGCTCACCTCCACGCCAATCGCGCCGAGCCCCATCGCGTTGGCAACAGCGAGAACCGTGCCGACGCCGCAGAACGGGTCGACGATCGCCGTGGCGCCCGCGTGGTCGCGCAGCCAGCCGACGGCGAAGCGCGCCGCGGCGAGCCCGATCGCGCGCGGCCAGGTCATCGCGCCGAGCTCGGGCAGCACGTCGGGCGTCGCGCGGTCGACCGCATCGCGCAGTTCGCGCGACCAGCACAGCAGGTGCGCGTAACCAGGCCTGCCACCCGTGGCTCGCCCGGCCGGCGCGCGGCAGACGATCTTGTGCCACAGCAGGTGCCCGCCCGCCCCGCGCGCGCCCTCGGCGACCAGCTGCGCCTTGTCGACCCAGAGGCCGTCGCGTTTGGTGTCGGTCTGGAAGAAGACCGCCGCCGAGCAGGCCGGCGTGCTGCGCAAGGTTTGCGCCGCGGCGTCGGTGAACCACGTCCGCCAGGCCGCGAACGGGAGCCTGCGCAGTTCGCTGCTGTCGGGCAGCGAGGTCAGCGCCGCGTGACCGGGCGGGAGCGGGTTCTCCCGCAGCCACGCGAGCGCGTCGGCCTGGTGCACTCTGCGCGAGGGGGAAGGCGGCACGTGCCGAGGTGTAGCGCATCGAGCCCCCGCGCGGCCAGTCGCGGCGCGGCCTGGTGCGGCGGTAGATTGCCGGCCGACGATGGCCACCCACGCTGCCCGTGTCGTCCGCGCCGTTCGCTGCGGCCTGCTCGTTGCCGCCCCGGCGATCGTTGCCTGCACCGTGAAGGAACCAGCCGAGCCGCCCATGACCCCTGCCGAACAGCACGCGCGGACCCTGGCCACGCTGCGGCGCGACGTCGAGACGCTCGCGACGCCCGCCGGCCGGCGCGTCGGCGATCCGGGCCACGACGCGGCGCGCACGTTCCTGCTCGCCCGCATGCGCGAACTCGGCCTCGCGCCCTACGCGGGCGCGTTCGAGCTGCCCTACGACACGGCGGAGCACGGCCGACGCACGAACCTGGTCGGAGTGGTGCCCGGCCGCGACCCGTCGCTGCCGCCGATCCTGCTCGGCGCGCACTACGACACCTGCGGGGTGCAGCCCGGCGCCGACGACAACGCGGCCGCGGTCGCCGCGGTGCTCGCCGCCGTGCCCGGACTGCGCGCCGCGCGGCCCGTCCGCTCCGTCGTCGTCGCGCTGTTCGATGCCGCGGAACCGCCGCTCTACCTGGGCCCCGACATGGGGTCGATCCGCTTCTACGAGCAGCAGCGCACGGGCCCGATCGGGGCGGCGATCGTGCTCGACCTCGTCGGCCACCGGGTGCCGGTGCCGGGCGTCGAGGACCTGCTGTTCGTGCTCGGCGCCGAGAGCGGGCCGGACGTCGCGGCCGCGGTGGGGGCGGCGGCAGTGCCGGCCACCGTGCGCGTGCTGCCGGTGCCGCACCGGCACGCGCCCGACCTCAGCGACCACGCGGTGTTCCGCGAACACGGCCACCAGTTCCTGTTCCTCTCGTGCGCGCACGGGCCCGACTACCACGCGGTGACCGACACGGCGGACAAGGTCGACTGCGAGAAGCTCGCGGGCGTGTCGGGCTACGTGACGGCGCTGGTGCGCGAACTCGACGGCGCACCGCTCGGGCCCGCCGCGGAGCAGGACACGGTGGCGCTCGAGCTGGCGCGGTGGAAGACGTGCTGGACGCCGCAGGGGCTGCCGCCGGCGCTGTCGCGGAGCCCGGAGAACCGCGCCGAGATCGACGCGCTGATCGCGGCCATCATGCGGCAGCTGGGCATGTGAACGGGCCGGCCCGGGGCGGGCCGGGTGCGCGCGGGCTTCTGCTGCGGTGCAGCGGTATGTTCCCGCCACCGGTCCACCGCCGCGCCCACGCATGCTCGAACGCCTGATCGTCCGCAACTTCAAGCAGTTCGACGAAGTCGAGATCGAGCTCGGCCAGGTGGTCGTGTTCCTCGGCCCGAACAACTCGGGCAAGACCTCGGCACTGCAGGCCCTCGCTCTCTGGGAGCTGGGCGTCCGCCGCTGGTTCGAGAAGCGTGGCACGGCGCCGCCGAAGAAGCGCCCTGGCGTCACGATCAACCGGCGCGATCTCGTCTCCTTGCCGGTGCCCGACACGAACCTGCTGTGGCGCGCCCTGCACGTGCGCGACACGCGCAAGGAGGACGGCAAGCAGCGCACGGAGAACGTGCGCATCGAGATCGAGGTGCGCGGCGTGGCCGGCGGAAGCCCCTGGAGTTGCGCCCTCGAGTTCGACTACGCCAACCAGGAGTCGCTCTACGTGCGGCCGCGGCGGTGGAACGACGAACGCCGGGACGTGGATCCGGTGCCCGAGGCGGCGCGCGACGTGCGCGTTGCCTACCTGCCGCCGATGTCGGGGCTGACCGCGAACGAGTTGCGGCTCGATCGGGGAGCGGTCCAGGTTCGCCTCGGGGAGGGGCGCACTGCGGAAGTCCTGCGGAACCTGTGCCACGAACTCTGCACCGCGGGCGATGACGGTGCGCGGTGGCGGCACTGCGTGGCGAAGGTGCGCGAGCTGTTCGCCGTCGAACTCGACGACCCGATCTACGTGGCTGAGCGCGGCGAAATCACGCTCGGCTACCGCGACCGCCACGGCGTGCGGGTGGACATCACCTCGGCGGGGCGCGGCCTGCAGCAGACCCTGCTGCTGCTCGCGTTCCTGATGGGCAATCCCGGCGCCGTGCTGCTGCTCGACGAGCCCGACGCCCACCTCGAGATCCTGCGGCAGGAGCAGATCTACGCGCTGCTGGCGGAGACCGCGCGCGCCCAGAACTGCCAGATCGTCGCCGCGAGCCACTCCGAGGTGATCCTGCAGGCGGCCGGCGACCGGGACATGGTCGTCGCGTTCGTCGGCAAGCCGCACCGCATCGACGACCGTGGCTCCCAGGTGCTGAAGTCGCTGCGGTCGATCCGCTTCGACGACTACTACCGCGCCGAGCGCACCGGCTGCGTGTTCTACCTCGAGGGCGCGACGGACCTCGCGGTCCTGCGCGCGTTCGCCCGGACGCTCGGCCACCGCGCGTCGGCGGCACTGGAGCAGCCGTTCGTGCACGAGATCGGCAACCAGCCTGCCCGGGCGTTCGACCACTTCGGCGGGCTCGCCGAGGCGAAGCCCGATCTCGCCGGGTTCGTGCTGGTCGATCGGCGCGAGGGCGGCGCGGTGCAGCGCGTGCCGCCGGTGCTCGTGCTGCACGAATGGTCCCGGCGCGAGATCGAGAACTACCTGTGCTACCCGGAGGTGCTCGAGGCCTACGCGGCGGAGTTTGCGCGCGAGCAGGGGCTCGAGCTGTTCGCGGCGAAGCACCGCGAGGTGATGCGCCGATGCGTCGAGGCGCGCGTACCGCCGGCGGCGCTGCGGCAACCCGGTGACCGGTTCTGGCGGGACACGCGGGCTTCGGACGGGCTCCTGGACCCGGTGTTCGCCGAGTTCTTCACGCAACTCGGGCTGCCGAACCTGATGCGGAAGACGGACTACCACCGGCTCGCGCGGCTGGTGCCGGCGCGGGCGATCGATCCGGAGGTCGTGCAGGTGCTCGACGCGATCGCGGCGGTGGCGGAACGGGCGCGGCCGGTGGGCGGGTAGCAGCGGAGGATCGAGGTGCCGGCCCGAGCGCGTTTCCCCGGACCGGCACCGGGACGTGACTCGTCGAAGCCACGATCGAACTCGGTCAACTGCCCGTGTTCCTCGGCCCGAACGACCCCGGCAAGACCTCGGCACTGCAGGCCCCGGCCCGGTGACCACGCAGCGCCCGCCGCGGCACCCGGCGGCCCGGCTCAGACCCCGGCGCCGACCGGATCGGCAACGCCGTTCTCGATCAGATTCTTGGCCGGCATCACGACGCGCGGATCGGGCGCGACGACGGTGTCGTGGTCCTTGCCGTCGTAGGGGATGCTGCCGAGCACGTGCAGCATCGCGTTGATGCGGGCCCGCTTCTTGTCGTCGGCCCGGATGACGGTCCACGGCGCGTCGGCGGTGTCGGTGTGGAAGAACATCTCCTCCTTGGCGCGCGTGTAGGCGTCCCACTTGTCGAGCGAGGCGAGGTCCACCGGCGAGAGCTTCCACTGCTTGAGCGGATCGGTCTTGCGGTCCTTGAAGCGCCGCACCTGCTCCTGCTGCGAGACGGAGAACCACAGCTTGAACAGGCGCAGGCCGCTGTTGACGAGCATGCGCTCGAGCACCGGTGCCTGGCGCAGGAACTCGAGGTGCTCGCGCGGGGTGCAGAAGCCCATCACGTGTTCGACGCCGGCGCGGTTGTACCACGAGCGGTCGAACATCACGATCTCGCCGGCGGTCGGGAACTGCTCGATGTAGCGCTGGAAGTACCACTGCCCGCGCTCGTGGTCCGACGGCTTCTGCAGCGCCACGACGCGGGCGCCGCGCGGATTCAGGTGCTCCATGAGGCGTTTGATCGTGCCGCCCTTGCCCGCCGCATCGCGACCTTCGAACAGCACGATGACGCGCTCGCCCGTGGCCTTGACCCAGTTCTGCATCTTGAGCAGTTCGATCTGCAGCCGGGCCTTCCGCTCGTCGTACTCGCCGCGCGACATGCGCTCCGGCAGCGGGAGTTCCTCGGCGGTGGTGGCCGACGCGCAGGCGGCGATGGCACAACCGGCCTCGATTTCGTCGATGGTGGCAGTCGTGGCGATCCCCGTGGTCGAGTTCGACATGGCAGGCCCTCGCCGGCCGCATCGAACCGGTCGAGCACCGGGCTTGAGGCCGCGCGGCGCCGCTGCGCAATCGCCCTTGCGGCCGCGCCGTCGCGGGCTCACTGCCCTTTCCGCCCGAGCCTCGCCAACTGCGCCGCGAGCGGGTTCGCCGCCTGCTGCGTGCTGCCGAAGTCGCGCGGGGCCGATGCACCGGGCCGCCGGTCCGCGCCCGGCCGCGCGCCACCGCCGCTCCGCCCGCCGGCCGTGCCGCCACCCTCGACCTTCTCGTGCAGCTTCATCGAGAGCGCGATGCGTTGCCGCGCGACGTCGACCGACAAGACCTTCACTGCGACCACCTGCCCGGCCCGCACAGGTCAGCGCGCGCCCGACTCGCTGCCAGCGCGCTGCTGCAGCAGCCGCTGCCGCCGCGCGCGGCCGCGGGCGACCAGGAAGCCGGCGAGCGCGCCGGCGAGGCCGCCGATCAGCATCGCGCGCAGCAGCGGATCGGCTCCCGGCTCGCGCGCGCCGTCGAACGTGCGCAGCACGGCCTCGATCGCGGGGCGCGCGTCCTGGTCGGCCGCGTCGGCGATCGTGTCGAAGCACTGCAGGCGTTCGCCCGCGGGCACCACGTGGAACGTCTCGGTCCAGTGCAGGTGCGCGCTGGTGACGCCAAAGCGCAGCGCGATGCCGCGCACCGCGAACAGCTCGCACGGTCCGCCGTCGAGGAACTCGACCTGGCGGCCGGCCTGCTCGAGCCGCGCGGTGAACGTCCTGCGGTACTCGGCGAGCTGCTCGGCCGAGTTCAGGGCCGCGCTGCTGGCCTGCGCGTGCTCGGACCATGCGCCGACGAGGCGCAGCCGGCCGGGCGAACTGCCCGCGGCGTGCAGCAGCACGTGCTCCTGCTCGCGCCGCTGCTGCCGCACCGAGGCGATCGCCGCGGCGAGCAGCGACTTCGCGGGTTCCTCGGCCGGATCGCCGGCGCGGTGCTCGCTGGCGAAGTCCGGGCCGCCGAGCGCCGTCCAGCCGGGCGGCAGGGCCAGCGTGCCGGTGCCGTGCGGCAGCGGCACGCGCGCCTGGGCGAGGCACGCGGCGGTCAGCAGGACGGCGCCGGCGGCGCGCAGCAGCAGCGGGAGCATGCACGCAGATTCGGGCTCGGCCCGGCCCGTGTCCAGCGGCCGGTGTCCGGCGGCCGGTGGGCCGGCCGGGAGAGGGGGGCGGCTTGCCGCGCCGGACGGGCGGGCGCACGATGCCACGGAGCCGTGCGGTCGAACGGGCCGCCGGCGCCGAGGATCCGATGCGCACGATGCTCCGCCTGTCCGCCGCCGTCACCGCGCTGCCCGCCGTGCTCGCCGCCCAGCTGCTGACGATCCCGAACGGCACGGCGGCGACCGAGGGCAACTCGAGCAACGCGTTCCCGTGGGGCCGCGGGAACGGCGGGCTGCTGATCCAGTGCGTCTACGACGGGGCGAACTTCACCGCGCAGGGCATCACCGGGCCGATCCTGATCACGGGCCTGCGCTGGCGGCTCGACGCGTCGGCGCCGCGCACGTTCGCGGGCGGCAACTACGCTCAGGCGACCGTGCGCCTGTCGACCTGCCCGCTCGACTACGCGGCGCTCGACAGCACGTTTTCGTCGAACCGCGGCAGCGACCTGCAGACCGTGCGCAGCGGACCGATCACGCTGCTCGCGGGCACGTCGGCGCCGCCGGGGCCCGGGCCGAACCTGGTCAGCTTCCAGTGGGCGCCGCCCTTCTACTACCGGCCCGCGTCGGGCGACCTGCTGATCGAGGTCGAGCTGCCGCCGACCGGCTACACGGGCCTCGGCACGCACGTCGACGTGCAGACCACGGGATCGCGGAGCAGCCGGGTCTACGCGAGCACCAACTACGGCGCGCCGGCC
This sequence comes from Planctomycetota bacterium, assembly GCA_016873195.1. Taxonomy (GTDB): domain Bacteria; phylum Planctomycetota; class UBA1135; order UBA1135; family UBA2386; genus VGXW01. Next base: position 6,757 of record VGXW01000085.1, read on the forward strand.
GGCACGGTCGAGGTCGACCACGGCCCGGTGGTGCAGCTCGGCTACACGATGGTGACGGGCCTCGCGGCGAGCTTCCTCGCCGACCGCACCAGCGGCACGACGCCGCTCGCCGTGCAGTTCACCGACCAGTCGCACTCGACGGCGCCGGGCGGCATCACTTCCTGGGCCTGGGACTTCGACAACGACGGGGTGATCGACTCGACGCTGCAGCACCCGCAGCACGTGTACACGCAGTGCGGCGTCCACTCGGTGGCCCTGACGGTCGCCGACGGCAGCAACCCGCCGGCCACGTTCGTGCGCAGCGACTTCGTCGCGACCGACGCGACGGTGCCGGGCTTCACCTGGGCGCTGGTCGGGCTCGGCGGCACGGTGCAGTTCACGGACACGTCGGCGCCGCCCGCGACGGCCTGGGCCTGGGACCTCGACGGCGACCAGGTGGTCGACTCGACGCTGCAGAACCCGCAGTGGAGCTACGGTTCGGCCTGCGGCAGCCCGCACCAGGTGACGCTGACCGTGCACCGGCTGTGCCGCGGGCCGTTCACGACCGCGCAGAGCGTGTTCGTCGCGGCCCGGCTCGAGACCCTGCGGACGGGCACCACGGTGCTCGGCGGCGGCTGCTACGCCGATCTCGTCGTCGCCAACCCGCAGGGCGTCAGCGTCTGCCGGCTCGAGGCGAAGACCACGGCGGCGAGCGGGGCGCCGGTCACGTTCGACGTCTTCCTGACGCCGGGCGGGGGCGCGGGCGCGACCGGCAACGCCGCCCGATGGCGGCTGCTCGGCAGCGCCAGCGGGGTCGGCGCCGCCGGCGCCGAGGAACTCGACGTCGCGACGTTCGCGCCGCCGCTCTACCTGCCCGCCGGCAGCTACGGGCTCCACGTGCGCACGGTCGGCGCGAGCCCGGTCGGCAGCGCGCTGACCGGGCCGCAGGCGTTCGCGACCGCGGACCTGTCGCTGCAGCTCGGCGCCGCGGGCGTGCTCGGCGCGGCGGCGACGGGGAACCGCGCCTGGAACGGCGTGCTGCACTACACGACCAGCGCGACCAACGGCGATCCGGGGTTCGCGTTCTTCGGCCCCGGCTGCGCCGGCACGCTCGGCATCCCGACGCTCACCGCGGGCGGCCTGCCGCGGCTCGGCCTCGCCGCGTCGGTCTCGATCGACCGGTTGCCGCTGTCGGGCGCGTTCGTGCTGATGGGCTTCGGCAACCAGTCGTCGACGCTGGGCCCGCTGCCGCTCGACCTGACGCCGTACCAGATGCCCGGTTGCGCGCTGCGCGTCGCCAACGACGGGGCGGTCTTCCTGCTCGGCGCGAACAACACGGCGACGTGGAGCCTGACGATCCCCGGCCAGGTGGCGCTGCTGGGGCTCCGCTACTACCTGCAGGCGCTGGCGCCGAGCCCGGGCAGCAACGGCCGCGGTGCGGTGGTGTCCGACGCGGCCGTGTCGATCGTCGGCGTCTGACGCCCGGTGCTGGCCGGGGGGGCGCGCGGCGCGGCCGGCCGCCTCGCTTGACTCCCCGCGCGCGCGGTTCGACGATCGCGAGGAACCGCCGCGAGGAACGCCCGTGCCACACGTACGCCGACTGCTGCTCGCCCTTGCGTTCGCCTGCCAAACCCTCGCCCAGGACGGCGAAGCGCCGCTGAGCCGGCTCCTGCGGCTGCGCGACGACGCGGGCCCGGAGGTGGTGCGGAAGGTCGCCGCGGCGAAGTCGCGCGAGGCGGCCGAGGGCCTGGTCAAGGCCTACGACCTCGTCGGCAGCCTGCTGATGAAGGGCGAGATCCTGCAGGCGCTCGGCGGCTTCGGCGGCGTGCCCGACGCCGAGCAGCCAGCGCTGCAGAAGGTCGCCGGCGTCGCGGGCAGCGCCGAGGAGCCCGAGCTGCGCGAACTCGCGATCGGCGCGCTCGGCCAGTCGCCGAACCTCGGCAAACACTTCCTGAAGCTGCTGGTCGACGGCGACACTTCGGACGCGGTGCGCGAGCCGGCGCTGCGCGAGCACGTGCGGTCGGCGGCGGCGGGCGACGCCGAGTGGTACCGCTTCCTGTGGAACCTGAAGGGCGAGCAGCGCAAGGACAAGGACGGCAAGATCGTCGGTCCCGAACTCGGCCCGATCCGGCTGCTCGCGTTCCAGGGGCTCGCCCGGTGGCTCGGCGAAGCGGAACTCGTCGAGGCGCTGCGCCGCGAACAGGACCCGAAGATCCGCCGCGCCGCGCTCGAGACGATGCGCAGCCGGCAGCTGCCGAAGACCGCCGAGATGGCCGAGTGGGTGCTCGGCCGCGTCGACTTCCCGGGCGCCGACCGCGCCGCTGCGGCGCGCATCCTGATCGACGAGCAGGGCACCAAGGCCGTGCCGGTGTTCCTGAAGCTCGTGGAGAAGCGCGACGTGACGCCCGACGACCTGCGCGCGGCGATGGCCGAACTGATCGCCGGGCTGCGCGACGAGGCGACCGACAAGAAGCTCGCGAAGCTGGTCGGCAAGGGCAAGCCGCACGAGCGGGTGTTCGCGCTGCTGGCCGCCGGCCGCGCCGCCGACGGCAAGGCCGTGCGCAAGGAACTCGCGGACCCGGCGCTCGAGGTGCGGGCGGCCGCCGCGAAGGTGATCGCCGCGAGCGGCGACCGGACCGCGCTGCCCGAGCTGCGGCAACTGCTGCAGAAGGGCAAGAACCCCGCCGACGTGCGGTTGGCGATCGAGACGATCGGCGCGCTCGAGCAGGGCAGCGACACCTGGCTCGGCGAACTCGCGGCCTACTGCAAGCACGGTGACGCGGACGTGCGCAACGCCGCCGTCGAGCAGATCGGCGCGGGCCGCAACCAGCGGCAGGTGCCGGTGCTGCTCGAGGCGCTCGGGCACGCCGCCTGGTCGACGCGCTGGGCGGCGATCGAGGGGCTGCTGGCGATGCGGGACGGGCGCGCGGTCGGCCCGCTGATCGAGCGGCTGGCCGTGGATCCGGGCCGGCTCGGCAAGCGCATCGGCGAGGTGCTGTTCCAGCTCACGGCGCAGCCGTTCGGCGAGGACGCCGGCAGGTGGCGCGCGTGGTGGAAGGAGGCGGCGCCGAAGTTCCAGGTCGCCACGGCGCAGGAGGTCGAGAAGGCGGAACAGGACCGGCGCGCGCAGCGGCTCGGCGAGCGCACGCGCAGCACGGCGAAGTTCTTCGGCATCCGCGTCGAGTCGCACCGCGTGATCTTCGTGCTCGACGTGTCCGGCTCGATGCTCGAGTCGATGTACGGCCGCTACGTCGGCAAACGCGGCGCGGCGCGCATCGACGTCGCGCGCGAGGAGGTGATCCGGGCGATCGAGAACCTCGACCAGGCGGCGCTGTTCAACGTCTACGCGTTCTCGAGCAGCGTCGAGCGCTGGCAGAAGCAGAGTGCGGGCACGAACTCGCCGGGCAGCCGGGCAGCGGCGATCGAGTGGGTCAAGCGGCTCGGCGCGAGCGGCGCGACGAACCTGTACGACGCGCTGCAGCAGGCCTTCGCCGACCAGGACGTCGACACGATCTACGTGCTGAGCGACGGGGAGCCGACCAACGGCGAGGTGATCGACCCGGCCCGCATCCGCACCGACGTGGCGTTCTGGAACAAGCACCGCAAGATCCGGATCCACACGGTTGCGGTCGGCAGCAGCCTCGAGGTGCTCGAGTGGCTCGCCGCCGACTCGGGCGGCACGCACGTGAAGGTGCGGTAGCGCGAGGGGGCTCGGGCTCGGCGGTCGGGCGGAACCAGCCGGCGGGGCCGGTGCTTTTCCGCCGGTTTCGGCGCGTGCCAGCCGCCGGGCCCGTGCGTAGACTGCGCCGTCCGTTTTCCGGCACCTGGACCGATCCCGATGATCCCGACCCGACGCCTCCCCCTCCTGCTCGGCCTGCTGGGGCTCCTGCTGCTGCGGCCCGCTGCCGCCCAGGACCCGTTCGCCGCCGAGGAACTCGACCTCGCGAAGAAGTGCGCCAGCACCCTGCTGAGCTTCGCGAACACCGCGAAGTCGAGCAAGGTCGGCCAGCGCGCCAAGCAGGCCTACGACCTCGTGCTCGCCTACGACCCCGACAACGGCGCGGCGCGCAGCGAACTGCAGTTCAAGAAGGACAAGGGCCAGTGGCTCGAGGAGCAGGACCCGAAGAAGAAGAAGAAGTGGGCCGACAAGGCCACCTACGAGGCCCGCTTCAAGATCATGGACGAGTGGTACAAGACGTCGATGCGGCTCGGCGCGCTGCACCGCGACCTCGGCCTGAAGATGAAGGCGGCGGGCAACGGCCGCGCGATCTACCACCTCGAGAAGGCCGTCTACTACAACGCGATGGACAAGGCGGCCAACGAGGCCCTGGGCTACAAGCCGGGCCCGGGCTTCTACGGCACGGAAGAGCAGCTGGCGATGGCCGCGCGCATGAAGGAGATCGAGATGAAGGCCGTCGCGATCGCGCGCAAGGACTACCCGGTGCAGGCGCTGCCGCTCGAGCAGATGCCGGAGGAACTCAGGAACCTGCAGGACCAGGCGCCGGACTGGATGAAGAAGCCGAACATCGACATCTTCGGCGCGAAGAGCGAGCACTTCACGGCGTGGTCGCGCGGCAGGCAGGACGACGCCGACGACACGGTCAAGTGGGCCGAACGTGGGCTCGAGTTCTGCGTCTACCTGCTCGGCGAGCCGAACGCGAAGAAACTGCACTTCGTCGAGCGGGCGACCCGGACCTTCGCCTGGTTCGGCAACCTGTTCACGGTGCGCGAACGCGAGCAGTTCCTGAAGGCCAACCCGAAGACGTGGGAGGGCCAGAAGTCGGTCGAGGAGGCGATGCGCTTCGCCAACACGACCTGGAGGGCCAAGGATGGGCTCGCGGTGGTCAAGGTCGGGCCGGCGCCCAAGTACGTGCACGACAGCATGATCGCCTACGTGCTGTTCCAGGGGCTGCTGCAGGAACGCAACCAGGGCATGGGCCAGGGCCTGGTGCACGCGGTGACGTGGTATCTGAAGGCCACGTCGATCAGCCGCTGGGGTGCCCTGCCCGAGGGCACGCAGGGGGACGATGCGTTGGAACTGCCCGAGGCGACCAACTGGTGGCTGCGCGCGGTGCGCGACCAGGCGGTGTCGAACCAGGACTGGGCGTTCGCCCAGGTGCCGCGCGAGCGCCTGTCGCGGTTCCGCAACGACTGCCGCCTCAAGGCATGGAGCTTCACCACGTGGCTGCTCGCGGCCTACCCCGATCAGTGGCTGCAGTTCCTGCTCGCGCTGCCCGGCGGCGAAGCGAGGGTGCCGACGCTCGAGGAAGTCGAGGCGATCGTCGTCAAGGAGCTCGGCAAGCCCTCCGCGGCGATCGACGCCGAATGGCGCGAGTGGGCGCGCGGCGACTCGGGCGTCGCGTTCGGCACGGGCTACGGCCCGCCGCTGCTGCCCGAGCGGCCGAGCAAGGAGGAACTCGCCGCGGTCGAGAGGATCAACCAGGTGCGCGCCCAACCGTTCGCGTTCAGCTGGCCGAAGGGTGCGCAGCCGATGGACGGCAGCTTCTCGGGCCTGCCGCCGTGCGACCTCGACGCCGAGGCGTCGCTCGGCTGTGAGGCGCACGCCAAGTACATCTGCGCCCACCCGGAGCTGACCAGGGAGCAGGTGCACAAGATCCACGAGCAGGACCCGGCGCACCCGGACTTCACGCGGCGCGGGCAGCTGGCCGCGGCCGGCAACATCATCACCGGCACCGGCGCGCGCGGCGCCGAGTTCGCGCGCGACTCGATCGACATGTGGATCGCCGCCCCGTACCACCGGTTCCCGATGCTGGAGCACAACATCAAGCGCATCGGCTACGCGTGGGTCTTCGAGCAGGAGATCCTCGCGTCGGTGCTCGACATGGGGTCGCTGGAAGAACCCTACGACCCGGAGGCGGCGCCGAAGCTGCTCGCCTGGCCGCCGCACGGCATGAAGGACGTGCCGACGCACTTCGGCGACCCCGAGCACCCGAACCCGCTGGCCGACCAGCCCGAGGACCAGCAGGACATCACGAAGTGCGGCTACCCGATCAGCCTGCAGCTGCAGCGCGAGGTCGCGCGGGTCTTGAGCGAGTCGAGCATCCAGCTGTTCGAGTCGCGCAAGGGCGGCAAGGTGCCGGCGAAGAACGCCTGCACGAAGAGCAGCGACGAACTGCGCGGCTGGGTCGAGCGCTGCAAACCGGAGGAAGTGCCGATCTGGTGCCACACGCCGAAGGTCCCGCTCAACAAGAAGCTCGACCTCCGCGACGTGATCTTCGCCATCCCGAAGGAGCCGCTCGAACCGGGCAAGCAGTACCAGGTTCGCGTGCTGCTGCACATCGGGCCGGACCCCTTCTGGTTCGTCTGGGAGTTCACGACCGGCAGCCAGCGCGAGGGGCTGCGGATCAAGTAGCCCGCCCGCGCCTGCCGCTTGCATCGCCGCGACGCGCGCCCACAATCCGGGCTTTCCCGAGAACCTCGCATCTCCCCGCAGCGACCATGACCAAGCGCGTCGACGAAATCCTGAGCTGGTACGAGTCCGACAACCCCGGCGTGATCCGCAATCTGCGCTGGATGATGGAATCCGGTGCCCTGGCCGGCACCGGCAAGTTCGTGATCCTGCCGGTCGACCAGGGGATGGAGCACGGCCCCGCGCGTTCGTTCGCGAAGAACCCGGCCGGCTACGACCCCAACTACCACTTCGAACTCGCGGTGCAGTCGGGCTGCAACGCCTACGCGGCACCGCTCGGCTTCCTCGAGGCCGGCGCGCGCAGGTACGCGGGCCGCATCCCGCTGATCCTGAAGCTCAACAGCAGCGAGTCGCTGTTCAGCGCGCCGGACCCGAAGCCGGCCGTGACGGCCTCGATCGACGACGCGCTGCGGCTCGGCTGCGCGGGCATCGGCTTCACGATCTACCCGGGCAGCGGCCAGCGCGACCCGATGTACCAGGAACTGCGCGCGGTCGGCGCGGCGGCCAAGGCGGCCGGCCTCGTCGTGGTGGTCTGGAGCTACCCGCGCGGCAGCCAGCTGTCGAAGAAGGGCGAGACGGCGGTCGACGTGGCCGCCTACGCCGCGCAGATCGCCGCCCAGCTCGGCGCGCACGTCATCAAGGTCAAGCCGCCGACCGAGCACCTCGAGGTCGACGCGGCGAAGAAGGTCTACGAGAGCGAGAAGATCCCGGTCGCCACGCTCGCCGACCGCGCGCGGCACGTCGTGCAGGCCGCGTTCGGCGGCCGCCGCGTGGTGATCTTCTCGGGCGGCGACGCCAAGAGCACCGAGGACGTGCTGGCCGAGACCAAGGGGCTCGCGGACGGCGGCTCGTTCGGCGCGATCATGGGCCGCAACGCGTTCCAGCGGCCGATGCCCGAGGCGCTGAAGCTGCTGCGGGCCGTGCAGGACATCTACCGCGCGGCGAAGTAGCGCCCGGGCCGCCCGCCGCGGCCGCAGCGCGGCCCGCCGGCACGTTCAGCACGGCTGCAGCACGTTGTCCAGCACGTCGCTCATGCTGAGCACGCCGACCACCGCCGTGCCGTCCAGCACCGGCAGCCGCCGCACGCGCGTCGCGCGCATCAGGTTCAGGCAGTCGAGCAGGTTGGCCTGCTGCGGCACGCAGATGGCCGGCCGCGTCATCACGTCGCGCACCGTCAGACGGTCGAGCACGTCGACCGGATGCGTGCCCAGCAGGTTCGCGATGTCCTTGCTGGTCACGATGCCGGGCAGGTCGTCCGGTTCGTCGCCCGGGACCAGCAGCGCGCGCACGCCGATCGCCGCCATGCGCTGGCCCGCGGCGCGCAGGCTCTCGTTCGTTCGGGCCCATTGGACGGTGGGCTTCATCAGGTCGCCCGCGCGCAGTTGCTTCAGGTCGGATCGGTTCATCAGAGTCTCCCTTGCACGATGGCCTCGTGTTCGTGGTCGAAGTGGAACGTCGCGCCGTGGATCGGCAGCGCGATCGGCAGCGACACCGTGCCGAAGCGCAGGATCACGCCCGGGTGGACGGTGTCGGTGATGCGGATGTTCGCGCGGTGCAGCAGCTCCCGTTGCTTGCCGAGCAGCAGGAGCCGTTCCTGCTGCAGCCGGTCGGTGGCCGGCACCGTCGGCCGCGGCATCGCCCCGCGTGGGTCCGCCGGCCGCCGCACGGCGCGTTCGAGGCGCGCCAGCTCGGCGGTGATGCGCGCGAGCTCCGCCTCCTCGGCGAGCAGGTCGCCGACGCACAGCAGCGTCGCGGCGCCGTTCGGCGTGCCGGCCGTGCGCACCTCGATCGACTCGCGGCAGTGCACCTCGCCGCCGACCACCGTGCCGCGGCCGCGCACGGCGCGCACCTTCGTCGCGTACATGCGGCAGTGGGTGGCCTGGTCGGCGATCTCGATCTCGTTGCCGGCGTGCAGTTGCGCGGACGTGGCATGGCGGCACCGGACGTCCTGCGCGGCGCGCACTTCGCAGGCGGCGCCGAGCAGACCCTGGCCGATGCGCACCGACCCGCCCGCGGTCACCGCGGCGTCGAACACCGCACCTGTCACGTCCACGTCGCCTTCGGCGGTGGCCGCGAAGCCCTCGCGCACGTCGCCCTGCACCTGCAGCGAGCCGCGCGTGTGCAGGTTCCCGGACTTCATGTCGACGTCGCCGCGGTGCAGGTGGAGCGGCAGCACGTCGAACGACGTCTCGGTGCACACGATCACCCCGCTGCGCGTCGCGATCACCTTGTCGCCGTCGAGGCGCACGCCCTGGCCCAACCGCTGCCGGTGCGGTCGCCCGGGCCTGGCCGCCAGCACGCGGCCGCGCACGCC
>VGXW01000086.1 GCA_016873195.1 Planctomycetota bacterium
GCCCGGCGATCAGCCCGGCGATCAGCCCACCGAACTCCCCGGCGACGACGCGGCGGACCGCGACGGCCCGTCGCTGGTCGTCGAGCCCGGCAGCCCGTCCGGCTCCGTCGTCGTCAAGGAGTCGGTGCCGGACACGATGTTCGTGTTCCCGCTGCGCGGTTCGGTGCCGTTCCCGAACCTGATGATGCCGCTGCTGCTCGACTCGGGCCCGGCGCGCGACGTGGTCGCCAAAGCCGAAGCGCACAACGGGCTCCTGTTCCTGGTGCTGCAGAAGGACCCCGAGCGCGAGCCGCAGAGCCTCGAGGACCTGCACGAGGTCGGCGTCGTCACGCGGATCCTGAAGGTGCTGAAGCTGCCCGACGGCGGCAGTTCGGCGATGACCCAGGGCCTGCGGCGCGCGCGGCTGCACAAGCTCGTGCGCCAGAAGCCGCACCTCGTCGCGCGCACGCGCGAGATCGTCGAGATCCCTGCCCAGGGTCCGCGCGGCAGTTCGCTGTTCCGGCTGCTGCAGCAGCAGCTCAAGAAACTCGCCGAGATGCAGGACCAGGTCGACACCGGCTTCGCCACGGCGCTGCTCAACGTCGAGGACCCGAGCCAGCTCGCCGACTTCACGGGCGGCGTGGTGCGCAAGGTCGAGGACCGGCAGCGGCTGCTCGCGCAGGCGTCGGTCGAGGCGCGGCTCGAACTCGCGCTGCAGCTCGCGATGGCGGAGACCGAACTCGTCGAACTCGACAAGAAGATCCACCAGGAGATCCGCGAGAAGGCCGAGAAGGCGCAGAAGGACTACTTCCTGCGCGAGCAGATGAAGCTGATCCGCCGCGAACTCGGCGAGGAGAAGGACCCGCGCCTCATGGAGCTGAAGCGCCTCGAGCAGGCGATCGGCAGCGCGAAGATGCCCGAGCTCGCCGACAAGCGCGCGCGCGAGGAGCTCACGCGGCTGCAGACGACGCCGGTCGAGTCCCCGGAATACGGCGTGATCCGCAACTACCTCGACTGGCTGACCGCGTTGCCGTGGTCGGTCTCGACGCAGGACGACAGCGACCTCGCGCGCGCCGGGCGCGTGCTCGCCGACGACCACTACGGGCTCGAGGAGGTCAAGGACCGCATCCTCGAGTTCCTGGCCGTGCGCAAGCTGCGCCCGGGCCACCAGGGCTCGATCCTGTGTTTCGCCGGCCCGCCCGGCGTCGGCAAGACCAGCCTCGGCCGCAGCATCGCGCGCGCGATGGGCCGCAAGTTCTGGCGCTTCTCGCTCGGCGGCCTGCGCGACGAGGCGGAGATCAAGGGCCACCGCCGCACCTACATCGGCGCCCTGCCGGGCCGCATCCTGCAGGGGCTCAAGGCCTGCGGCAGCAACAACCCGGTCATGCTGCTCGACGAGGTCGACAAACTCGGCGCCGACTTCCGCGGCGATCCGAGTTCGGCGCTGCTCGAGGTGCTCGACCCGGAGCAGAACCACGCGTTCCTCGACCACTACCTCGACGTGCCGTTCGACCTGTCGAAGGTGATGTTCCTCGGCACGGCGAACGTGCTGTCGCAGATCCCCGAGCCGCTGCGCGACCGCATGGAGATCCTCGAGATCCCGGGCTACCTGCTCGAGGAGAAGGTCGAGATCGGCCGCCGGCACCTCCTGCCCAAGCAGCTCGAACGCCACGGCCTCGCGGCCCGCAACCTGTCGATCCCGCTGCCGGTCTGGCACCGGCTCGTGTCGGAGCACACGCGCGAGGCCGGCGTGCGCGGCCTCGACAAGGTCGTGCAGCGCCTGTGCCGCAAGACCGCGCTCGACGTGGCCAAGGGCGGCCCGGGCCCCGGCAAGGTCAGCTTCGCCGAGATGGGGCAGATGCTCGGCAACCCGAAGTTCAAGGCCGATCAGCGGCGCAAGCAGCTGAAGCCCGGCGTCGTGCAGGGGCTCGCCTGGACGCCGGTCGGCGGCGACGTGCTCTACGTCGAGGCCGCGGCGAGCCCGGGCAAGGGCGCGATGCAGTTCACGGGCAGCCTCGGCGACGTGATGGCCGAGTCGGCGCGGCTCGCGCTGAGTTACCTGAAGAGCCGGGCCGAGCGCTTTGGCTTCGACCTGCAGAAGCTCGGGGAGCTGGACCTGCACCTGCACTTCCCGGCCGGCGCGATCAAGAAGGACGGGCCGTCGGCGGGCATCGCGATCGCGTGCGCGCTGCTCGGCTGCCTGCTCGGCAGGCGCGCGCCGGCGGATCTGGCGATGACGGGCGAGCTGACGCTGGTGGGCGAGGTGCTGCCGATCGGCGGCGTGCGCGAGAAGGTGCTCGCGGCGAAGAACTTCGGCCTGCTGCGCGTGATCCTGCCGAAGGGCAACGAGGCGGACGTGCAGGAGATGAAGCAGGAACTCGTCGCAGGCATCGAGGTGGTCTACGTCGAGAAGTTCGAGCAGGTGTTCGAGGTGGTGTTCGGCGAGGTGGGTGGTGGGGCGGGTGCGGCGGGTGGGGTGAAGAAGAAGGCGGCGGCGAAGGGCAAGGGCGCGCGCGGCGGTGGGAAGGGGCGATAGGGGGGCGTGCGGCGTGGTTGGCAGTGCGCGGTGGCCGGTGCCTCGGCGCGGCCTTCGTGGGCTACGGAGTCGGCTGTGCCCGCAGTGACGTCTGCGAGTGGGCCACTCGGTTCGTTCATGAGCTGACACGTTCCGCAGGTGCGCCCCCACGGCACAACAGCCATCGTGGCGCCCGGGCCTGGCCTTGCTTCCACCAGGAGTCTCATACGTTCCCCCGCGAACGTGGGCGAGGGGCCCCCTTGCCCTTGGCTTTCCTCGCGGCTCGTCGGCTGCCGCATGCGGTTGGGCCGGCTGCCGTCAGACAGTCATGCAGGACCAGAGAGCATCAGCATCCCGCGACGTCATTCAGGAGGCGATAGAGGAACATGAACGCGAGCCAGATCGCGACAAAGCCCCAAAGGAGGAGAACCCCGAGAATCCTCTTGGCCTCCGGGCGGATCGGCGCGCGAGATGGGGTCATGACGACTCCGCACAACCGATCAGGCGCTCAGCCGCGGGCCTCCGGGCGCCGCGGCTGCTGCGCCGGGTTGGGCCGCACACCATGCTCTTGCAGGAACGCAAGGACGTCACGAACAGGATCCTCGCGTGTCTCTTCCGCGTAGTCCAGAACGTCGAAGCGACCGTCCAGCTCACGCATGGTCTGTTCGGCAAGGCCGGTGGTGGGGCGGGTGCGGTGGGTGGGGTGAAGAAGAAGGCCGCGGCGAAGGGCAAGGGCGCGCGCGGTGGTGGTAAGCGGCGATAGGGGGATGCAGCGTGGCCCTGTGAGCGAGAGGCGCCCCGGCATCCACCGCTCGGCTCACGCGGAATTGGCACAGGCCGTCGCAGAGCTCGGGTTCACGATCGGGACGAGCCGCGCGACGGAACCTGACCTTCGCACTTCGAAGAACTCGTGCGCTGTCCGAGAGTGTGCATCAGCCGCGTGTCGTGCGCCTGGGCGCCTGGTTCGCCCCCAGGTCAACCGCGCGGTTCACCGGTAACTGCGAGGTGGTGGCGATCTACCTGGCGGCGCCAATACACCAGACGATCGTGTCGGCGGGAAGAAGCGCCACGTCCAGGAGTGCGGATGGGAGGATGTCGACAGCAGCGAAAAGGCGCCAACCCCAGGATGAGTGGCTCGGTTCGTAGGTGATACCGAGGTCGGCCTGATCGGTGATGACGAGGTAGTCGCACCGGATGCCCTGGAAGAACCACTCCGACCTGGTCATCGGGGCGACGACTGCACGACCGGCGACGGCGGCACAGGAACTCATCGACGCCGAGAGCAGCAGCGAGATGCAGAGAGCAGTCTGTCGCATGAGCTTGCTCCTCCGGAGCACAGTGCCCGCCCGACGCGTCTGCTGCGGAATCGCGAGCGCTGCCCGGGGCGTTCGATGCCAAGTCTAGATCGGAAGGCCTTGTTGCACCAACTGCTCGGGAGCGCCGAGGCGGCCACCGTCCTTCCTTCAGGACGAAGTGCGGTTCGCGTGTCCTGTCGCAGGCGGCAAGCCTGCCGCAGGCCATGGCTGCCTCGAGCAGGCCACTCATCTCTCGAGCCATCGTGGACGTCATGTGCCAGGGCGCCTCGCGACACGCCGGGTTGAACCTGCGATGGTGGGCGGAGGCAGTCTATGGCTCGCCGGATCGGGCGCGCATGAGGTGGTGCACCCAGCAGGTAACACCCGACAGGGGAAGTGCCAGGAGGAAGACGAGTGGCAACTCGACCAGGTAGTGCTCGAGGTCGAATCCTCGGTCGAGTCCGTTCTCGTACATCCGGATCAGGACGACGAACGCGCCCGCGAGGACGATCGTGACCACAGCCAGGTGTTTGCAGTAGAGGGTCCTCACACAGCCGGTCCAACGAGTCGTCGACTCGGCAACGTAGCAACTCGCATGACGAAGTCGCGCGTCGGATCTGCTGGGCGGAGAAGAGGCCTTCGGTGACCAGCCCTCCAGCACGCCGACGCCAGGTTCCCCTTCCCGAAGGGCTTGCACCGGGAAGCGCTCTGCGTAACCAGGAGCCATGCACAGAACTTCCCAGGCCACGTGGCTCGCTGCTGGCCTGGTCACCCTGACGGCAGTGCTCGCGCAGTCCGCGCCGACATCGCCGACGACGTCGACCCCGCCCGCCACCCCGCCCCTCGCCGCCGTGCTCGCCGCGTTCGCCGGCTTCGACCTCGACCGCGACGGTCGCCCCGAGATCCGCACGCTCGAACTGCTGCACGAGGCCGGCAGGCCCGGCACCCCCAGCGCCCCGCTCGTCCTCGTGATCGTCGAAGCGCGCCTGCTCGCCGCCGGCCCGGCCAGCGCGCCGCTGCGGGAACGTCTGCTGCGCTTCGCCGCCGACCTCGTCGCCGAAGGCCACCGCGCCGCCGTGGTCGCCGCCGCCGTGCACACCGGCCCCGACCACCAGGACGGCCGCACGCTGCTCGCGCTGCGGCGCCTCTTGCAGGCCGTGCACCGCGACAGCCCGCCGCTCGCGCACCTCGTGCTCGTCGGCCACTTCCCCGACGCGCTGCTCGTGCGCACCTGCAACTGGCGCCGCAACGAACCCCTCGAACTCCCGGGGCCCGACGGCGTCCCCGTGAAGGTCGAACCGAAGACCACGAACGTGCGCTGCGTGCCCGAGTTCGTCGCGCACCGCTGCGATGTCGTGCTCGGCGACCTCGACGGCGGCTGGGAGCAGGTCTACGTGCCCGGCCCGTCGGTGCTGCCCGCCGTGACCGCCGTCTATGGCGACAGCGTGCCCGACCCGGGCGGCCGCTGCGTGGCGCTGCACACTGGCGAACTGCGCGTCACCGACGTCTTCCACGTGCGCGACGGCGCGGCCACGCTCGACCGCGAAGCGTTCGCCGTGGCGCTCGATCCCGCCGACCGCGACCACGAGTGTTCGCCGACCGACCGCACGCTCGGCAACCCGCTGGCCCAGCCCGAGGTCGCCATCAGCCGCCTCGACGCGCGCGGCGTCGCGTGGTCGCCCGAGCCGGCCGCACTCGACGCCGACGGCCGCCCGCGGCGGATGCCACTCGGCGCCGGCGATGCCCGGCAGGACGTCGGCTGGCGCCCCGATCCGGCACTCGAACTGCGCCTCTACGCCGAGTACTTCGACCGCAACCACGCCTACCGCACGGCCCCGCTGCCCGCCGCGCACGACAAACCCGCGTCGGCCGCGCACGGCCTCGGCTCCGGCTTCGGCGTGCTGCGCGCCGCCAAACCGGCCTGGCGCGAGTTCGCCGAACCCGGCTACGACCAGGCCGGCGCCACCGACCTGCTCGCGCTCGCCGCCTGGCAGCAGCGGCCCGCGGTGCTGCGCACCTTGCGCGCGCACAGCGATCCGTTCGGCGCGGAGTTCGCGCGCACCGACGTCAACGCACTCGAACGGCTCCTGTGCGGCCCGCCGTGGCGCTGGCGGCGCGACGGGGACGCGCTCGTGCCGTCGCTGCAGGCCAACGGCGGCGGCCGCGCCGACTTCTGGTACTACCGCTCGCTCCACGAGAATCGCGCACTGCCGCCCTGGCCCTACCTGCTGCTGCACACCGGCTGCGAGGCGCTGTCGCCGCCGGGCGCCTGCGAGTTGCCGTTCGACGATCCGGCCTACGGCCGCTTCGCGCACGCCGAGTCGATCCTGTTCTTCACGCCGTGCCTCGTGATGGTCGGCCGCGCGAAGGTGTTCTACGACGAGCCGCGCGGCTTCGCCGAGGCGCTCGCGGCGGGGGCCGCGTTCGGCGAAGCCTGGCGGCGCTACTTCGCGATCGAGGCCGCGGCGACGAACTGGGACGAGGTCGGCGGCGACATCGGCAGGAAGCGCGCCTGCTTCTGGTCGGTCGCCGGCGACGGCACGCTGCGGCTGCGGTGAGGCCTCCGCACCTTGCCCCCGGCGGCCGATCCCGAGGGCCTGGATCGCCAAGCCGCGCCTCGTCGCCGGCAGCGTCGTCGCGGCGATGCGGTGAGGGGTCGATCGGCCCTTGCCGACGCACGCACGGCTTGTCCCAGGGTCCGGGCGGAAGTAGGGTGATTGGCTGCCCATGTTGCGCAATCGCACCCTGTTCCGCGCCATTGCCCGCGCCATGCCGAAGAGCCACGCGCTGGCGCGCTTGCTCGGACCGCAGGGGCTGCGGGTTGCCCTGTGGCATCACCTCGCGCCCACCGAACACGGCCTCGTGGCCGGGCTCGGCATCACGACGCCACCGGACCTGTTCGCGGCGCACCTCGATCGCCTCGCGCGCGACTACGACGTGGTCTCGCTCGACGACGTGCTCGCCGGCGAAATGCCGCGGCGGCCGCTGCTGCTGACGTTCGACGACCCGTTCCGGTCGGTGCTCGAGGTCGCGGTGCCCCTGCTGCGGCAGCGCGGTCTGCCCGCCGTGCATTTCGTCAACGCGGGTTGCGTCGCCAGCGGCCTGCCGTTGCCCGAACACCTGCTGAACCACGCGGTCGCCGCGCACGGTTTCGAGGCGGTGCGGCGCGCCCTGGGGATGGACGCTGCCCGCTGCCGCTGCCCGGCTGATGTCGTGGCGCGGCTCGACCTGGCCGGTTGGCGGATGTTGAGCACGCGGTTGTCGACGGCGTTCGGCATCGACGCGGCGAGGCTCGCGCGCGCGAGCGGACTCTACCTGACGCCCGCCGACGTCGGCGCCCTCGCCGCGGCGGGGGTCGAGATCGGCAACCACACCGCCGAACACCTGCCGGGGCGCGTGCTCGACGCGGCGGCGGCGCACGCCGAGATCGTCGTCGCGAGCCAGCAGCTGGCGCGCTGGGCGGGGCGCCCGGTGCGCGCCTATGCGCAGCCGTTCGGCAGCGCCGCCGACGTGACGCCCGCGGTGCGCCGGGCGATCGCCGCGGCGGGCACCGAGGTAGCGTTCCTCGTCCAGGGCTGCGCGAACGGCGTCGCCGAGGCGCCGGCGGCCGGAGCCGTCGCGAACGGCCGCGCCGTGCAGGTCTTCGATAGGGTCGGTTTCGGCACCGAAGCGGTCGGCGAACTCTTCGTGAACCTCGAGATCCTGCCGCGGCTGCGCGCCGCTCGCTCCCGCCTGCGGGGCGGTTCGCCGCGGGCGTTCGCCGCGGAGACCTGACGCTGCGGAGGTCGCCTTGACTGCCCTCCCGGCGGGGATACCGTCAGCCGTCCTTTGCCATGACCGAAACCGTTCCGCAGCGCATCCACCGGGTGTTCCGCGACGTGTTCGCGAACCGCGGTCGTCGGTCGCCGGAGCTCATGGCGGAATCGCCGCTCGATGCGTCGCTGGGGCTGGAGTCGCTCGACTTCGCCGAGGTCGTCGTGCGGCTCGAGATGGAGTTCGGCGTCGATCCCTTCGCCAACGGCGTGCCTGCCGGAGTGCGCCGGCTCGGCGACCTCTACCGGCTCTACGCATGAGGTTCCAACCGCCGCCACGCGGCGACCTGCAACCGGCGAAACCAGGCGCTCGGGCGCCGCTGCGGCGGTTTCTGTCGAACCGCCGCGCGCGCCGCGCCGGGGCCGTCGGGGTGCGGCGGCGATGAGGCGGGCGATCGACTGGGGTGCGGTGGAGGACGCGCGGCCCGCGGTGGTGACTGCGGCGCGCACGTGGACCTGGGGCGCACTGCGCGCGCTGGCCGCGACCCAGACCGCGCGCCACGCCGACTGCCGCGGGAGGCGCGTTGGCGTCGTGCTGCCGGCGACCGGTGCCGCGGTCGCGCTGCTGTCGGCGCTCGACGACCTCGCGGCCGACGTGTTCCTGATCGCCGCCGACACCGACGACGGCGCCGCGGCGGCGCTGGGGCGTGCGCTCGGCCTCGCCGCGGTCCTGCGTCCGGCAGACGACGACGCGTTCGCGCCGATCGCCGGCGTCGACGGGGATCTGGCCCTGGCCGGCGGCGGCGATGGCGCGGTCACGATCCTGACCTCGGGCACCACCGGCGCGCCGAAGGCAGCGCGGCACGGCTGGGCGACGCTGGCCCGGCCCGTGCGCCGAGGTGGAGGAGCAGGCACCTGGCTGCTGAGCTACCGGCCGCACCTCTACGCGGGACTGCAGGTGCTGCTGCAGGCGTTGGTGCCCGGGGGCACGTTGGTGGTGCCCGGCCGCGACGCGCACGAGGTCGCGCGGCTCGCCGCCGCACACGGGGTGCAGTTCGCGTCGGCGACGCCGTCGTGGTGGCGGTGGCTGCTGCTGTTCGCCGAGCCCGCGGAGCTCGCGCGCCTCGAACTCCGCCAGATCACGCTCGGGGGCGAAGCCGTCGACCAGGAGATCCTCGACCGGCTCGCCGCGCGCTTCCCCGGCACGCGCCTCGTGCACATCTACGCGACCACCGAGCTCGGCCGCTGCTTCTCCGTGACCGATGGTCGCGCCGGGTTCCCCCGGCGGTTCCTCGACGCCCCGTCCACCGACGGCGTCGAACTCGCGGTGCGCGACGGCGAGCTGTTCGTGCGTTCGGCGAACGCCATGCGCGCCTACGACCCGCGTTCGGCGCCGTCGAGCGCGAGCCCCGGTGCGGACGGCTTCGTGCCGACGGGCGACCTCGTGAGCGTTGCAGGCGACCGCTGCCTGTTCATCGGCCGCGCCGCGGAACTGCTGAACGTCGGCGGCAACAAGGTCCAGCCGCTCGCCGTCGAGCAGGTCGTGCTCGGCGTGCCCGGCGTCGCCGACGTCCGCGTCTACGGCAAGCGCTCGTCGCTGGTCGGCCAGCTCGTCGCCTGCGATGTCGTGCTCGCCGCCGGTGCCGCGCGCGAGACCGCGCTCGCGGCGATCACCGCCCGCTGCGTCGAGCGGCTGCAGCCGCACGAGCGACCGCGCTTCCTCCAGGTCGTGCCGCGGATCGAGCTGACCGCGGCCGGCAAGAAGACCCGCAACGGGGCCGATCCAGGCCCATCCCGACCATGACGACCAGCCTTCCCTCCGCCGGCGGGCACGTGTTGCTGAGCGGTGGCAGCCGCGGCCTGGGCCAGGCGCTCGTCCGGGCGCTGCTCTCCGCCGGCTACCGAGTCAGCACGTTCGCGCGCCGCAGCACGCCGTTCCTCGACTCGCTCGCCACCGAGCCGGCGGCGTTCGTCGGCACCGCGGACATGGCCGACGAGGCGTCGCTGCGTGCGTTCGTCGCCGCCGCGGGCCGGCGGTTCGGCCCGCCGTGGGGCCTCGTCAACTGCGCCGGCGTGGCGATCGACGGCGTGCTCGCGTCGATGGCGCCCTCCGATGTCGAGAAGATGATGTCGACGAACCTGACCGGGGCCATGCTGCTGACGCGGCTCGTGCTGCGCACGATGCTGCTGCAGAGGCAGGGCGGCGCGATCGTCAACATCAGTTCGATCATCGCCTCGCGCGGCTACAGCGGGCTCGCCGCGTACGCGGCGACCAAGGGTGGCATGGACGCGATGACGCGCGCGCTCGCTCGCGAACTCGGCGACCGCGGCATCCGCGTCAACTCGATCGCGCCGGGTTACCTCGAGACGGAGATGACGCACGGTCTCACCGACCAGCAGCGCGAGATGATCGTGCGCCGCACGCCGCTCGGCCGCCTCGGCCGGCCGGAGGACGTGGTCGGCCCGTTGTTGTTCCTGCTCTCCGACGCCGCCGGTTTCGTCACCGGCCAGACGCTGACGGTCGACGGCGGCACGACCTGCTGATCCCGCATGGACACGACGATCCGGCCGCTCGCACCCGGCGACTTGCCCGCGGCGGCTGCATTCCTGGAGCGCGCCGTCGACGCGATGCCGAACGTCGGCCCCGCCGAACTGCGCGCCACCCGCGCGCCGGTGCTGCTCGGACGACTGCGGTGGCTGCTGCTGCAGAACCCGGCCGCCGATCCCGCGGCCGGCCTCGGCGACGGCCTGGTCGACGCGAACGGCGCGATCGCCGGCTTGCACCTCGTGCACCCACAGCCGCTGCGCTGCGGTGAGTCGCCGGTCCGCGCGTTGTGCTCCAGCAACTTCTTCGTCGCGCCCGAGGCGCGCATGCAGGGGTACTTCCTGTTCCGCCGCTTCCTGAAGCTGCCGGCCGCGGCGCACTTCGCGACCACCTGCAACCGCAACTCCGGGGCGCTGTGGCAGAAGCTCGGCGGCGTCGCGGTGCCGGGCAGCGACGCCGAGGCACTCGTCGTGCTGCGGCCGGGACCGCTGGTCGAGGAGGCGCTGCTGCGGCGCGGGCTCGGCGCGCTGGCGCGCCCGGCCAACGTCCTGAGCCGGCTCGCCGCGCCGTTCCTGCGCCGGCGGGGGCCCCGCGCGTTGCGGCTCCGGCCTTGCGTGGACTGGGACCGGCTCGCCGCGCTCGCTGCGCGCTGCCGTCCCGCCGACCGGCTCACCGCCGACCGCACCGCGGCGCACCTGCAGTGGCGGTTCGCCGCGACGCCGGCACGCGGCGACGTCGAGGTGTTCGCCGTCGCGGGGCCGGCGGGCGAGTTCGGCTACGTGGCCACGCTCCGCGGTCGCCGTGGCCGGCGCGAGCAGATCCGCAGCCGCACGCTGCTCGACGTCGTGCTGCCGGCGGACGTGCCGTTCGGCGGCGTGCTCGCCGCGCTCGGCGAGGCGTGCCGCTCCGACGCCGACCTGCTGGCGATGGCGGGCTGGCTCGCGGCGCAGGCGCAGCCGGGGCCGCGCGTGCTGGTGCGGCGCTTCGACGCGCCGCAGGCGTTCGTCGCCGGGCGCGACGCGGCGGGGCGGCCGTGGGCGGAGTCGGCAGCGTTCCAGCCGGCCGATGGCGACAGCAGCCGCTGACGCCCGGCGCGGTGGTGCGGACGAAACCCCGCGCATTCGCCGCCGGCAGGGGGAAACGCCAGGCGCCGATCGCCGCGGGCGTGAGCGAGCCGCCACCGCGCGTGCCTTCCCACCGCCGCCCGCTACCCTCCGCTCTCCGATGAGCGACCCGCAGTTCTCGCAGTGGTTCGAGCAGGTCTGGTCCGACCGCGAGGACCGCGCCTACCGGAGCCTGTTCGGCGACCTCGGGGCCGGCATCTACACGGCGGGCCCGAAGGTCTACGAGCGCTTCCGCAAGGAACCCCATCCCGGCTGGCGGAACCACGGCGTGTTCGCTTGCCCGCCGCACCCCGCGCGCGCCACCTGGCTCTACGCGACCTCGGGCCTCAGCAACCCGTGGAACCTCGACCGGCCCACCCGCGATCCGTCGGGCTTCTCGGGCCTCGGCTTCGAGCTCGTGCTCGAGACGCCCGATCCCGCCGACTGGGCCGTGCCGCTGCTGCACAACCTGATGGCCTACGAGCTGCTCGTCGCCATCGGCAGCTACGCAGGGGCGGAGCTGTTCGAGTACGGCAACCGCGTGCCGCTGAACGCGTCGATCACGCCGGCCTTCGCCTCGGCGATCCGCTGGCTGCTCGTCGAACCGCCCATCGGCTTCGCGCCGACCTTCGAGCTGCAGTCCGGCCGCGTCGACCTGTTCCAGCTCGTCGGTGCCACCGACGCCGAGGTCGAGTTCGCGCGGCAGAACGGGCAGGACGCGCTCGTCCAGTTGCTGCGGCAGCACGGGCTGTTCCCGGTCACCGATGCCCGGCGCGCGAGCGTGCGCTGAGCGGCCCCGCGCGAGATGCCGCCGGGGCGCTTGCCTCGACCCGCAACCGGAAACCGCGTGCGACCGGGCTGCACGCGCACTTCGGAGTACGCAGCCCCCCGGTTCCCGGGCCCTTCTGCCCGCCGGCCTGCGCTGCCTGGCCCGCTGGTCGGCCCTGGCGGTGGCGGTAGCTTGCGATGGAGGCTCCAGGTGCTGGCGGTGCTGCCGCCGCCGGACCCGATCGAGTTCCACCATGCACGCCGCCTTCGCCGCCCGCTCTCGCCCATCCCTGCTGTCCTCGCTGTCGCCGTCGCCCTCGCCGTCATCCGTTCGCCACGGCCTCACCCGGCTCGGCTCCGCGCCGCTCTGCGCGTCCGCCGTGCTGCTGCTGGTGGCCGGCAGCGCGCGCGCGCAGTGGCCCGGCCCGTACCGCGCCTTCACCATCCAGCGGCTCGGCCTGTTCACGCCCGCGCACACGGGCCCAGGCGGCCACCAGGAGTCCTACGCGGTCCTGCACCTGAGCCGCGGCCACGTGCTCGGCAGTGCGACCCGCTTCGCGAACGGCAACCCGTTCGGCAGCGACGCGTGGTGCTGGGACGGCGCGACCACGCAGGCGATCGGCCTCACGGGCGGCAGCTATACCGACCCCAACGGCTTCCAGTACGCGCAGAGCACCCTGATGGGGACCGCGGGCCACGTGGCCGGCTGGTCGAGGCGCCTGATCCAGCCCGCGGGCTACGCCGGCCAGGACAGCTGGCTCTGGAACGGCACGGCGACCTTGCCGATCGGCCTCGTGGGCGGCGTCTACCTCGGCTCGGCGGGCTACCAGTTCAACGAACCGACCCACGTGAACGCCACCGGCCTCGTCGCGGGCTACAGCCGCCGCATCGACAACGTCGTGCACGAGAACGGCCAGGACTGCTGGCTCTGGAACGGTTCGGCGACGCTGCAGCTCGGCTACTCGGGCACGGGCTACATCATGGCCAACGGCTACCAGTACAGCCGCATCGTGGCACTCGACGATGCGGGCCGCGCGCTCGGCTTCTCGGATCGTTTCGTCAACGCCTACGACAGCAACGGCCGCGACGCGTGGATCTGGCAGGGCGGCGCGACCACGCGCATCGGCCTCGACGGGCCTCCGTACGTCGGCACCAACGGCTTCCGCTACAACGGCTGTGGTCTGATGAACCGTTCCGGCAAGGCGGCCGGCACCGCGCAGCGGCTCTCCGGCACGACCACGCTCGGCTCCGACAGCTGGTTCTGGAACGGCTACCAGGCCGTGCAGATCGGCCTGTGGGGCGCCAACTACACCTGCCCTTCCGGCCTGCAGATCAGCGAGCCCCGGCACCTGAACGACGCCGGCCAGGTGGCCGGGTACTCGGTGCGCTACACGGGCGTCAGCACGTTGAACGGCCAGGACACGTGGCTCTGGACCAGCGCCACGGGCAATCGGCAGATCGGCCTCACGGGCGGCATCTACATCGGCAGCGCGGGTTACCAGACCAGCGAACTGCTCGGCCAGAACGATGCCGGCCAGGTGGTCGGCAGGTCGGCGCGCATCGGCGGTGCGAGTTCGTCGCTCGGCGTGGACTCGTGGTTCTGGAACGGCACGTCGACCGTGCAGGTCGGCCTCGTCGGCGGGGACTACCTGAGCTCCGCGAACGTGCAGGTGAGCGACGTGTTCGCGTTCGCCGCGTTGGCCGGCAAGTCGCTGACGGAATCAGGCAAGACAGCCGGCCTCTCGACGCGTTTCCTCGGCACGGCCACGAACGGGCACAGCGCCTGGGTCTGGAACGGCAACACGACCGTGCGCGTCGGCCTGTGGGGCGGCATCCACAGGGGCAGCAACGGCTACGAGGTGAGCAGCATCGATCGCCTCGACGAGCGCGGCAACGCGGCCGGCGCCTCGTGGCGCGTTGCGGGCGTCAACACGACGATCGGCAAGGACGCGTACTACTACGACGCCGCGGCCAACGTGACCCGGCGCGTGCTCGCCTCCGTGCCGCACAGCGTGCGCACGAGCGACAACTACGCGTTCTCGGAGGGCACCGTGCTGACGGCCGACGGCTACCTGCTCGGCCGCTACACGCGATTCCTCGGCGGCGTCGATCCGGGCGAGGAGCGCGCGTTCGCCTTCCGGCCCGACGTGGGCTTCACGGACCTCGGCGATCTGGTCGCGGGCGGCCTTCCGGCGGCGGGCTGGGACTCGCTGCGTTCGGTCAACGGGTTCAACTGGATGGCCGAAATCGTCGGCCACGGTTTCGCCGCGGGCCAGACGGCGGGCAACAGCGTGTTCGTCATGCGTCCGCCGGCGGGCGGTGCGGCGCGCAACGTGGTCTACGGCAGCGGCTGCGGCGGGCTCGGGCTCGGCGCTGCGCCGGAGCCCCTGCTCGGCAGCACGCTGCGCTACACGGTGTCCGGCATCCCGGCAGGGGCCGCGATCAGCGTGCTGCTGCTCGGCCTCACCGGCGTCGATCCGGGCGTGGAGTTGAGCTCGATCGGCGCGCCGGGCTGCTACCGGCTGCTCGACCTCGGCGGGGCCGCGACCGTGGTGCTGGGCTGGTGGGCGCCGACCTACGACATGGCGTTGCCGTGGAGTGCCGCAATGATCGGCCTGCCGCTGCACGGCCAGGCCGCGAGCCTGGTGCCCGGCGCCAATCCGCTCGGCGCGATCACGAGCAACGGCGTGCGCAGCGTGGTCGGCTGGTACTGACCGCGCGGCTCAGCCCCTGACCTTGTCGAAGGCCAGCAGCTGGTAGCTCAGGTAACCCTGCCGGTAGGCGTCGTACTCGAGCGTGCCGCACTGCAGCATGTCGTCAACGTCCTTCTGGATCTCGGGCCGGCGCGCCGAGTGGGCCGCGATCAGCTCGTCCCTGCGGGCGCGCAGCACCTCGAGGCAGCGGCCGGTCATGCGGTAGGCGCCGCGGCTCACGTCGCACTGCGTGTGCCGCTCGAAGCCGAGTTCCTGGCAGGTCTCCAGCACGCGGGGCAGGTAGTGGAAACGGCCCTGTGCGCGCGGCAGGTCGACGTGCAGGAACTGGTCGCCGAGGTGCAGCCGCCCGCCCGGCCGCAGCGCTCGGTGCGCGCGCGCCAGCGTCGCGCGTACGTCGTCGAAGTACTGGAACGACTCCTGGAACAGCACCCAGTCGTAGCTGCCGGTCCACTGGAAGGTCTCGAACGGCGCCACCTGGAAGTCGACCGGATGGGCCACGTGGTCGTCGGCCGCCGCGCGCCGCGCGTACTCGACCAGCGGCGCGTCGGGCGAGATCGAGGTGACGGCGATGCCGCGGCGCGACAACCAGCGCGCGGTCGCCCCGAGCCCCGCGCCGACGTCGAGCGCGCGTTCGAGCCGCAGCGGCCGGAAGAACAGGTTGAGCTCCATCATGTTCTGCTGCGCGTCGCCGGGCAGTTCCTCGTCGCCGCGGAACCAGCCGAAGTGCATGTGGTCGGAGCCCGTCAGCAGCCGGAACAGGTAGTAGGGCACCGGCAGCGAGAGGACGTCCCC
>VGXW01000087.1 GCA_016873195.1 Planctomycetota bacterium
CCCCGCCGCTTCTCGGCCGTTCTGAGGGGTTTGTGCTGGCGAGGGCGACGGGGGTCGAACCCGCAACCACCGGATCGACAGTCCGGTACTCTAACCAATTGAGCTACGCCCCCACGCCATGAGGGGCCGGGGATGCTAGCCCGCAGGCCGACCTTTGCAAGCACGTTCTGCCGCCGGCAAGCTGGGCGTGCCTCGTGCTGCTCCGGCAAGAAAATCGGCCGCCGGGCTCACTCCCCGGCGGCCGACAGCCACTCTTCGCTCTCTCGTGTCGATCCGGCGACCGCGCGTCCAGGTCTTGCGGCCCGAGCAGCGCGGCAGCCGTCTCGCTTGCTACTGTGGGTAGGACGCCCCACGGAGGACGCAAGGGGCGCGACAACCGCGTGACCGAGCGCCGCCCCGCCAGGCCTGCCGAGACCACCACCCCGGCCCCCACCGCGCGCCCCACGGCCCGCCTGCGGCTCGGCTTCGCCGGCCCGGACGGCTGCGCCGAGCCCCACCTGTCGGTCGACGGCATGACACCGGCGGGCCCCAACCTCTCGCACTGGCCGGGCAACCGCACGCCACCGCTGTGGAAGGCCGACCTCAGCACCGGGATCGCGCTGCGGTTCGCGCGCGCCGGACCGGCCGAGCGGGCCGCTTTCCTCGACGACGTCGAGCTCGTGCTGAACGACCACTACGACACCGACGGGTTCGGCGCGCTGCTCGCCGTGTTGCGGCCCGAGGTCGCGTTCGCGCACGAGGAACTGCTGCTCGCCGCGGCCACGACCGGCGACTTCGGCACGTGGCAGACCTGGCGCGGGTTCGCGATCGACCGCGCGGTCGCGAGGCTGGCGGCGCCGGAGTCCCCGGTCGCCGCAACGTTCGCGGGCATCGCCGATCCCGCCGCGAAGTCGCTCGCACGCTACCGCTGGCTCTGCGAGCACGCCGAGGAACTGCTGCGCGCGCCGGAGCACTTCGCGCCGGTCTACGCGGCGGAGATGGCCCAGGTGCAGCAACAACTCGACGCCGGCCTGCGCGGCGCCGTGCAGCGGCGGCAGCTGCCCGAACTCGGCCTCGCGGTGCTGACCAGCGACGGGCCGCGCCACCGCATGGTCCTGAACACGCTCGCGGGCGCCTTTCGCGTGCTGCACGTGGCGAACGGCCGCGACGGGCCCCGCTACCGCTACCACGACCGCACCGAGACGTGGTTCGAACTCGCCACGCTCGCGCCGCTGCCGCGCCGCGACCTGCGTCCGCTGGCGGCGCGGCTCGGGGCCCTCGAGCCGCCACACGGCAGCATGCAGTGGTGCGCCGACCCGCCCGACGAGCCGATCCCCGAGCTCTGGTTCGGCGTCGCGGGCACCCAGGAATACGGACAGGTCACGCGGCAACTCGCCCCGAGCCGGCTCGGCGCCGAACGGGTGGCGGACGAGTTGCGCGCGTTCTTCGCGCCGGCGGGAGCACCCTGAGCCACGGCGCGGCTGCGTCGGCGTCCCTTCGCCCTGGCGGCCGTGCGCGCAGGGAGCGATCATCCTCCCGCCGTGCTGCCGCAGGATCGTCGTCCATGAACCGCCAGTCCCTCGCCGTGCTCCCCCTGCTCGCCGTGTTCCCCGCATGCGGCTCCGGCGGGCCGAAGGCCGTGCTGCAGAGCGCCGACGGCAAGTACCGCGTCGTGCACCAGGTCGACGCGCGCTGGGACGGCGCCACCGCGCGCACCGAGATGCAGAACGTGCTGGAACGGCTGCCGCGGGTCGACCTCGTCTACGCGCACGACGATCCGATGGCGTTCGCCGCGGCGCAGGCCTGCAGGCAGAAGGGCCGCACCGGCGTGAAGTTCGTCGGCATCGACGCGCTCGAGCACGAGGGCCGCAAGTACGTCGCCGACGGCGCGATCGACGCGACGTTCGAGTACCCGACCGGCGCGGCGGCCGCGATCGACCTCGCGCTGCTCGCGTGCAGCGGCATCGCGCCGCCGCGCCGCGTGATCGTCGGCACGCGCGCCTACACGGTGGCCAACCTGGCCGCGGGCGGCGAACCGGTGCCCTCGCCCGGCGAGATCGTGCTCGCGAACCTGCGCACGCAGCACGCTGCGGTGCTGACGACGACGCCGACGATCGACGTCGTGTTCCGCATCGGCATGGCGCAGTGCCGCGACCGGGAGCCGCGCGGCGCGGTGATGCGCGAGCAGCTGGTCGCCGCCGCGAAGCGCTACCCGCAGATCCAGTTCGACCACCGCGCCGACGACGACGTCGAGAAGCTGCGCGGCACCGTGCGCGACTTCGTGGCGCAGAACTACAACGCGATCCTGGTGTCGCCGCCGCAGCAGCCGTCGGCCCTCGCGGCGCCGTGCCAGGAGGCGCTCGCGCAGGGCATCGCGGTGATCGTGCTCGACCGCGAAC
Source organism: Planctomycetota bacterium (assembly GCA_016873195.1). Lineage (GTDB taxonomy): Bacteria > Planctomycetota > UBA1135 > UBA1135 > UBA2386 > VGXW01. The sequence goes on from VGXW01000087.1 coordinate 2,379, forward strand.
TCGGCAGCGACGACTACACGTGCTTCGTCGGCGCCGACGACCTGCAGATCGGCGAAGCCGCGGGGCGCAAGATCGCCGAACTGCTGCCGGACGGCGGCGCGATCGTCGAGATCCAGGGCCTGATGACCTCGAGCCAGGCACAGGAGCGGCACCGCGGCTTCGCGAAGGCGCTCGGCCTGCTGCCGGTGCAGTGAACGGACCGGCGCCCGCGGGCCGGCGCGAGTCCGGCGTCGGCTACATGGCGCAGTCGGCGCTGTGGTTCGCCGTGATGGCCCTGCTGGTCAAGCTGGCCGGCCGGACGCTGCCGGCGCTGCAGATCGTGTTCGTGCGCGGTTGCATCACCCTGCTGCTCGCGGCGGCCACGCTGGTGCGCGCGCGCGCGTCGCCGTTCGGCACGCGGACCGGCACGATGCTGCTGCGCGGCTGCTTCGGCTCGAGCGCCCTCGTGTGCTTCTACGTCGCCGTCGTCAACATGCCGCTCGCCGAGGCGACGGTGATCCACCAGACCGCCCCGCTGTTCACCGCCTTGCTGGCCGCGTGGCTCCTGCACGAACACCTGCAGGCGAACGTGGTCCTCGCGATCGGCCTGTGCCTCTGCGGCGTGGTGTTGATCGCGCGGCCGGGCGCGCTGTTCGGTGACGCCGCGGCGGAATTCCCGTGGGGCTACGCGTTCCTCTCGCTGCTCGGCGCGATGCTGTCGGCGCTCGCCTACGTCACGGTGCGCAGCCTCGGGCGCACCGAGAACCCGCTCGTCGTGGTGTTCTGGTTCCCGCTGGTGACCGTGCCGGCGACGGCGCCGTTCGCGCTGCCGCAATGGATCTGGCCCGATGCGCCCGGCTGGTGCGAACTGCTGGGCATCGGCGTCACGACGCAGTTCGCGCAGGTCGCGCTGACACGGGGCCTCGCGCGCGAGCCGGCCGGGCGCGCGACCACGGTGGGCTACCTGCAGGTCGCGTTCGCGGCGCTGTTCGGCGCGCTCGTGTTCGGCGACTGGCCCGACGGACTGGCCCTGGTGGGCATGGTCGCGATCCTGGCCGGACTGCTGCTCTGCCACCGCGCCGGCGCGCGCTGACGCCGCGGGCCCGAAATCCTGTTCGCTCCGCGTCCGCCCGTGCGCTGTCGTCAGGTAACCTCGTACCGCTGCGTACGCACCATGCCGCCCGCCGAATCCCGAGTGCCGGAGGCCGACCCGATCGAGTCGATGCTCGAGGCGATCGTGACCCTGCCCGACGCCGAGCAGGACGGTGCCCTCGAGCAGCTGTGCCGCGCCGAACCCGGCCGCGCGCCGGCGATCCGGTCGCGCTACGCGCTGTTCCGGCGCCTGACCGGCGCCACCGCCGCAGGCGACCCCGCCACGGCCGAACCGCAGCGTTTCGGCGAATACACGCTGGTGCGCGAACTCGGCCGCGGCGGCATGGGCGTCGTCTACCTCGCGCGCCAGCAGCGCGGCGAGCAGGAACGGCTCGTCGCGCTGAAGCTCGTGCGCGACCGCCTGCTCTTCTCGCCGCAGGCGCGGCAGCGGCTGCTGCGCGAGGGCGCGGCGGCCTTCCGCATCGACCATCCCGGCATCTGCCAGGCCTACGACGTCGGCGAGGTCGACGGCACGCCGTTCGTGTCGATGCGCTACGTGCCGGGCCGCACCCTGGCCGCCATCGTGACCGCCGCGCGCGCCGAGAACCGCCTGCCCGAACTGCCGCAGGAGACGGCCGCCGAGGCCGATCCGACCGGGTCGTCGTCGTTGTCGTGCAACAGCCGCGTGCGCGGGCTGCTGCTCGTGATCGAGCAGGTCGCGCGCGCGCTGCACGCCGCGCACGAGGCGGGCTTCGTGCACCGCGACGTGAAGCCCGGCAACATCATGATCGGCCCCGACGGCGCGCCGGTGCTGCTCGACTTCGGGCTCGTCCACGACGAGTCCTCGTCGCAGGCGCTGACGCAGAGCGACCAGCCGATCGGCACGCCGACCTACATGTCGCCCGAGCAGATCGCGCCGCGCGGCCGCGCCGTCGACCGCACGACCGACGTCTACTCGCTCGGCGTGACGCTCTACGAGGCGCTCGCCGGCGAACCGCCGTTCACCGGCACGAACCGCGAGGAGCTGTTCCGCAAGATCCTCGCCGACGCACCGGGCCGGCTGCGCCGGGCCGGCCTCGGCGTCTCGCGCGACCTCGAGGTCGTCGTGCGCACGGCCATCGACAAGGACCCGGACCGCCGCTACCGCACCGCGCTGGCGTTCGCCGAGGACCTGCGCCGCGCGCGGCTCGCGCAGCCGATCGCCGCGTCGCCGCCGAGCCTGTGGCGCCGGCTCGCCCTGTGGAGCAAGCGCAACCCGCTCGCCGCCGCGATGCTGGCGCTGCTCGCGATCTCGCAGGGGGCCATCGTCGCGCTGGCGCTGCGCGCCGAGCAACGGGCCGCCGAGGCGCGCGACGCGCAGGTGCGCGCCGAGGCCGACTTCCACGAGGCGAACGTCGCGATGGACGACCTCACGCGCGTGGCGCAGCAGCACCTCGCCGACGTGCCGTGGATGGGCAACGTGCGCCGCGCGCTGTTCGAGCGGGTGCTCGCGTTCCACGAACGCACCGCCGCGCGCGCGTCGGTCGCCCAGCGCGGGCAGGCCGCGCAGGCTCGGCTGCAGGCGGCCTTCCTGTACGAGAGCCTCGGCGACGACGGCGAGGCGAGGGCGCTGGCCGAGAGCGCCATGCGCGACCTCGCCGGCCTGGACCCGGCCGCCGCCGAGACGCTGCGCTGGTCGGCGCACGGTCACCGGCTGCTCGGCATGCTCGCCAAGAAGCGCGGCGACTACGACGCGGCCGAGGCGGCGTTCGGCGCCGCCGCCGAGCGACTGCGCGCGCTCGCCGCCGCCGGCAAGGCGACGCCGCGCGACGAACTCGAGGTCGCCCAGGTGATGCGGGCGTGCGCCGAGATGCTCGAGGGCCGCGCGGGCCGGCGCGCCGACGCGCGCGCGGCGCTGCAGGAGGTCCTGGCCGTGGCCGACGGCAAGCCCGGCGCGCCGATGCGGGAGGAACACGCCGCGGCGCTGCGCCTGCGCGCCCAGTTCGCGCGCGTCGAGGGCGACGAAGGCGCGGCGATCGCCGACCTGCGCGCGAGCTGCGCGCTGCTGCGGCAGATCGTGCAGGAACAGCCGCACGAACGCCACGCGAAGAGCAACCTCGCCGCGACGCTGGTTTCGCTGGGGGTCACCCACCGGCGGCGCCAGGAGGACCGCGAGGCGCTCGCGTGCTACGCGGAAGCGTGTGGCCTGCAGGAGCAGCTGGCGGCCGCGTTCCCGCACGTGGTGAGCTACCGCTATAGCCTCGCGAACGTGCACAACAACCTGTCGGTCGTGCACCGCAGCCTCGGCGACCAGGAAGCCTCCCGGGCCGCGCTGGCCCGCGCGATCGCCATCACCCAGGAGACCTTGCGCGTCGCGCCCGAAGCCCTCGAGGCGCGGCAGCTGCTCGCGAGCTGCTCGTTCAACCTGGCGGGCCAGGTGCGCGAGACCGAGCCGCAGCGCGCCATCGACCTCTACCGCGACTGCCTCGCGCAGCTCGACGTGCTGCTGCAGACGCAGCCCGACGATCGGCGCTCGGTGGATCTCGCCGGCCGCGCGACGATCTCGCTGGGCGCCATGCTCGCGCGCGACCAGCGCCACGCCGAAGCGATGGTGGTGTTCGCGGCGGCGACGCAGCACACGCAGCGGCTGCTCGAGGGCCACGGCCAGACGAAGCAGGCGCTGCGCAACGCGACGATGCTGCACGGCAACGCCGGCAACCTCGCGTGGGAGATGGGCAGAGCGGCCGAGGCGCTCGACCACCTGCGGCGCGCCCTGCGGTTCGCCGAGCGGCAGGTCGCCGACTTCCCGGACGACGTGCAGGCGCGCTCCATGCTGCTGGACCGGTGGACCGACCTCGCGGCGGTCCAGGAACTGCAGGATCCAGCGACCGCGGGGCCGGCCTGGCAGAGCGCGATCGCCGCCGCCGACGACGCGCCGGCGGCGCTGCGCGAGCCGCTGCAGAAGGACCGCACGGTGCGGTTCGACCTGGCCCGCGCGCTGCGCGGGGCCGCCGGCTGCCACCTGCGCGCCGGCGAGTCCGCCGCGGCGGCGCCGCTCCTGGCGCGCGCCCAGGCGACCAGCGAGTCCGACGGCCACGTGCAGAGCGAACTCGAGCTGCTGCTGCTCGCGCGCGATCGCGCCGTGCTGGCGCTGCAGACCGGCGACGCGCCGGGCGCCGAGGCCGCGCTCGGTGACCTCTCGCAGGTCGCCGGCCGGCTCGCACCGCGGCTGGCGTCGAGCCCGCTGGCGCAGCAGCGCGCGGCCGCGTCGTGGCCGTTCCTCGAGCAGGCCCTGCCGGAGCCCGCGCGCGCGCGCGTGCTCGCGGCGCTGGCGCCGCTGGCGGCAGCCGTCGGCCGCTGACCCGCCGGCCGCGGTCCCGGTCAGTGCTCGCCGTCGTCGCCGAGCAGCGCCCGCAGTTCGCCGTGCTGCAGCCGCTGCACGATGCCCGCGAGCCGCAGCATCGCCCGGTTGAAGCGCATGCGCAGCGTGTTCGCCGGCACGCCGAGTTCGCCGGCGATCTCGACGAAGCTCTGCTCCAGCAGCTGCCGGCGCCGGATCAGGTCGCGGTCGTCGGCGTCGAGGAACTCGAGGCCGAGCCGCATCCAGTCGAACTCCTCGTCGCGCGCGGCCTCCGCACCGGGCTCGGCGTCGGTCGGCACGCCGGGGTCCAGCGCCAGCCGGCTCTCGGCCGACAGGCTCTCGTAGTGCCGCTCGGGGTGCCGCGCCGCCGCCGAACGCGAGCGGTCGACGAGCATGTTCTCGATCATGCGCGCGATCAGGGCGCGGAACTGGCCGCGGTCCCTGCACAGGAAGCGCGGCGAGTACTGCAGCGCCTTCAGCATCAGATCCTGCACGTCGTCGTGGGTCTCCGACAGCCGCTGCAGGTTCGGACCGCGGCGCCGCCGCACCGCCTGCTCGACCCAATCGCGGTCGCGTTCGACGAGTGCAGCGAGCGCCGCCCGGTCGCCGCCGTGCCAGCGCCGCAGCAGGCTCACCGTCTCGTCGTCGGGACCGGACATGGTTCGGATCTTGAAGGCAGCAACCGGCAAATCAGCCTAGCCGAAGAGCCCAGAGCGACGGGATCCCCCCGACCGCCGGCTACGATGGCCGCGTGCAACGTCGCGCGATCGTCGTGCTCGCCGTGCTCGGGCTCGCGGCCCTGTTCGCCTGGATCGGCGCGGAGTTGCTCGCCCCGCCCGCCGGTGCCATCGCGCCGAAACCGCCGGGCGAACCCGCCCCGGTCGCGGTCGCGGACCCCGGCGCCGCCGACCCGGGAGCCGCCCGGCCCGCCGAAGCCGACCCGACCGTCCGGCGCGAGGCCGTGCCCCCGCCGCCGGCCGACCTGCCCTACACCGTGACCGGCGTGGTGCTGGCCGATCCGCGCGCGCGCGACCTGAGTGCCTTGCGCGTCGTCGCCTGGCGGGGCCGCGCCGGCGACTCGGGGGGCACGATCTTCAACGGCATGGCGGGCCCGAGCGGCCTGTCGCAGGAGCCCGCGTTCGTGCTGACCGGCGAGCCGATCGCCGACGCCGCCCTGCAGCCGGACGGCCGGTTCGTGCTGCGCAGCGCGGAGCGCCACCTGCGGCTCACCGTCGACCACGACCTCTACGTGATGCCGATCCCCGAGATCGTGCACGTGCCCGCGGCGAGCCGCACGGCCGACGTCGTGCTGGCGCCGCTGCTCGGCGGCTGCCTGCGCGGGCGTCTGCTCGGCGAACGCGCCGCCGAGGTCGGCAACGTGCGCCTGCTGCTCGACGCCGACCCGATGTCGGTGATGCGCGACACCCGGCTGTTCCTCGGCGCGATCGCCGGGATCCGCCGGCCCGCGGCCACGCCGGACGCCGACGGCTGCTTCGTCTTCCGCGGCGTGATGACCGGCTGCAAGCTGACGCTGTCCGCGACCGGGAAGCGCGCATTCGGGCGCACCGCGCAACCGCCGCTCGAACCCGGCGAGACCCGCGATGTCGCGCTGGCCGTGCGTGCCGCCGCGAGCCTCGTCGTCGCGGTCGAACGTCAGGACGGCGCGCCGGTCGAACGCGCGCGAGTCAGCATTCGCCCGTTGCAGGTCACCGGCCTGACCGCGCCGCAGCTCGCGACGATGTACACGACCACCGGCGCCGACGGCACCTGCCAGTTCGATTCGCTCGCCGGCGAACGCACGCGGGTCGAGGCCAGCGCCGAGGGCACCACCACCGAGACCCTCGACGTCGACCTCCTGCCCGGCGACGAACCGGCGCGCGTCCGGATCACGCTGCGCGAGGGCGGCGTCGTCACGGGCACCGTCGTGACGCCCGAGGGCGCGCCGCTCGCCGACGCGGGCGTCGGCCACCAACCGAGCATGGACCTGCCGCTGATCGGCGACCTCGGCTCGCAGCTCGGGCCCGACTTCCTCGCCGACCTCGCCAGCGGCGGCGTGCGCAGCGACGCCGAAGGGCGCTTCCGGCTCACCGGCATCGCCGACGAGGGCGAGTTCACGGTCGTCGCGAGCCACCGCGACTACGCGGCCGGCGTCGCGCGCGGCGTGCGCATCGGCGCCACCGGCGTGCGGATCGCCGTCTCGCCGCTCGGGGCCCTTTCGGGGCGCGCGGCCGCCGCCGAGGACGGCAAGCCCCTCGACTCGTTCACGGTCACGCTGCTGCGCACGGCGTTCCTCGTCCTGCGCATGCCCGTGCGGCAGGTGACGGTCACGGACGCCGCCGACGGCGCCTTCGCGCTGCGCGGCGTCTCGCCGGGCAGCTACACGCTGCAGATCACCGCCGAGGGCCGCAGCGAGGCGCAGAAGGACGTCGACGTGAAACCCGGCGACCTCGACGCCGGCACGCTGCAGCTGCCGCGCGCGGCCGCGATCGCCGGCACGGTGCGCGACGAACAGGGCCGACCGATCGCCTTCGCGCAGGTGCGCCGGCGGCTGGGCGCGATGGCCGACAACCCGATCCTCGCCATGTTCGGCGGCGGCTCGCAGCAGGTCCACACGGACGGCGAGGGCCGCTTCCGCCTCGCACCGCTGCCGCCCGGCCGCGTGCAGCTGCTCGCGTCGGCGCCGGGCTTCGCGACCGGGCGCAGCGAACGCCTGCAGCTCGCCGCGGGCCAGCAACTCGACGACCTGGTGATCGTGCTGGGCCACGGCGGCGCGATCCGCGGCCGGCTCGTCGTCGGGCCGGGCCAGCAGGCCGACGACTACCTGCTGCTGGTGCAGGAACAGGCCACGCAGGCGACGCACACGGTCGACCTCGCGGGCGACGGCACGTTCACCGCGAAGAACCTCGACCCGGGCCAGTACAACGTGCAGGCGATGCCGCAGAGCCTGATGCGCGGTTTCGGCGGCGAGGTCTGGCGGCCGGGCCAGGCGCTGCGCCTGGGCGACGCGATGCAGAAGCTCGCCGACCAGGTCGTGTCGCAGCGCTGCGCGGTGCGCGCCGGCGAGACGACCGAGGTCGAACTCGACGCCTCCGACCTCGGCGAAGGGCTGCGTTGGACCTTGCGCGTCGAGGTCGGCGGCCGCCCGTTGACCGACGGCATCGTCGAGGTCGTCGAACTCGCCGAGCAGCGCCTGCGCGGCGGCATCCTGCTGCAGGGCTCGGTCACGTTCGGCGGCATGCGGCCCGGCGCGCACCGCGTGCAGGTGCGCTCGGGCATGACGATGGCGCCGATCGGGCCGCCGCAGGACGTCACGCTGCCGTCGGGCAGGGACAGCCACAGCTCGACGATCGCGCTGCCGGGCGGCGAACTGCGCGGCCGCGTCGTCGACGCGACGAGCGGCGACCCGCTGCGCCACGCGGTCGTGCGCCTGCTGCACGCCGGCCGCGCCGAGGACGACGATCCGCTCGGCATGGCGCTGACCGACGAGGCGGGCGAGTTCCGCTTCCCGGGCCTCGCGGACGGCAGCTACGGCCTGCTCGCGGTCGACAACGTGTTCGCCGGGCGCGAGAGCACCGCGTCGCGGCGCGACAACGTGCGCGTGGTCTCCGGCCAGCAGAGCGAGCCGGTCGAGCTGCGCGCGCTGCCGGCCGCGACGGCCTCGGCGCTGGTCACCGATCCATCGGGCGCGCCGATCGCGGGCGCCACGGTGCTCTGCGTCGACCCCGACGGCCACCCGCTCGGCGCGCTCGGCATCGCCAGCACCGGGCCCGACGGGCGCGCCTGGTTCGGCGGCATGCCGCGCGGCCGCGCGCGCGTCGTCGGCCGCGCCCCCGGCCGTGCGCCCGGCGCCAGCGACGTGCAGGAAGTGGCGAACGACCGCGCGGTGGAGTTCACGCTCGTGCTGCCGTCCGGCGCGCGCACGGTGCTGCAGGCCTTCGACCGCGCGGGCCAGCCGCTCGCGGGCGCCGTGCTGTCGGCGCGCTGCAACGGCGGGCCCTGGCTGCCGGCGATGCTGCTGCTCGAGGGCCGGCGCGCCGACGGCGGCCTCGAGCTGGGCCGGCTCGGCCGCGGCAGCTGGGAGTTCAGGGTCGTGCACCCGAGCGTCGGCACGCTCGTGCAGCAGCGCACGATCGGCGACGAGGCGAGCATCTCCGTCGTGATCGCGCCGCGCTGACCCGCGGGCGGCTCTGCCCTCGCGCCGGCCCGCTCGCGCGCTACCCTGCGGGGTTCCCGCCATGCCGTCGCGCCAATCGACCAGCTACTGGATCGCCCGCTTCGCGGCCGGCATCGCGCTGATCGTGCTCGCCGGCCTCGGTGTGGTCGGCCGGCCGTTCGGGCGGCTGCACCCGCTCGCGACCGTGGTGTCCGGCTTCGCCGGCTTCTGGCTCGCGTTCCAGGCGATCACGCCGCTCGTGCGCCTCGTCACCTTGCAGGCGCGGCTGCGCACGGCCTGGACCGACGCCGCCAAGGACGCGTTCGCGCGCGCGTCGCTGCCGCGGCGCGTGTACTACCTGCTCGCCGCGGTGGCCGAGATCGACGCGCCGATGTCCGCCGCGGAGCGCGAGACCGTGCGGCACTTCGTGCTCGAACGTCTGTCCGACCCGGTGCAGATCGACGAACTGCGCACGTGGGAAGCGCAGCCGCTGCAGATCACCGACCGGATCGGCCTCGCGGCGCGCGTTGCCGTGGGGCTCGATCCGGGCGAACTCGACTCGCTGTTCTGCTGGTGCTGCCTCGTCGCGTTCGCCGACGGCAAGTACGCGGAGGGCGAGCACCGGGCGCTGCACGACGTCGCCACGGGCCTCGGCCTGCCGCAGACCCGCGCGCGCATGCTGTTCCACCTGGCGCGCGCGCAGTACCTGCGCGGGCATGCGCGGGGTGCGACGCTGCGCCCCGAGGCCGCCGACGCGCGCACGCAAGCGCTCGCGGTGCTCGGCCTGCCGGCCGGGGCCACGCCCGAGCAGGTCCGCCGCCGCCATCGCGAACTCGTGCGCCGCTTCCACCCGGACGCGCAGCCGCACCTCGGCCCCGTCGCGCAGCAGGAGGCGACCGAGCGCTTCCGCGAGATCCAGCGCGCCTACGAGACGCTGACGGCGTGAGCGCCTTCCCAAACGGCCCGGCCCCGTTCATCATGCCGCCACCAAGGAGGCGAACGATGCTCCCGAGACGAACGATGGTCGCGCTGCTGTGCGCCCTGGGCACGGCGGTCGCGCAGCAGGATCCCCCGGCGGATCCGTTCCCGCGCGAGGGCAAACCCGCGCAACGCCAGAAGAAGGACCCGCTGGAGGGCAAGGCGCCGCCGGCGCTGACGGTCACCGACTGGCGCAACACCGACGGCAAGGCGCTGAACCTCGCCGAGCTGCGCGGCAAGGTCGTGCTGCTGGACTTCTGGGGCGTCTGGTGAAGCCCCTGTCGAGGTGCCGTGCCGCACCTCCTGGAGCTCGCGCAGAAGCACAAGGACCAGGGCCTGGTCGTGATCGGCGTGCACACGACGAACAGCGCCGCGAAGATGCCGGCCTTCGTCGCGGAGCAGAAGATCACCTACCCGGTCTGCGCCGACGTCGACAACGCGACGACGACCGCCTTCGCCGTCGACTCGTATCCCGACTACTACCTGATCGACCGCGCGGGCAAGCTGCGCGTCGCCGACCTGCAGAACGCTGCGCTCGACCGCGCGATCGAGGCGCTGCTCGCCGAGAAGCCGCCCACTGACGTTGCGGCCGAGGAGCTCGACGCGCAGAAGCGCCTGGACGGCGCGCAGGCGGCCGCGAAGGCCTCCGGCCGCAGGCTGCTCGTGCACGTGCACGGACCCGGTTGAGGCTGGTGCACGAGGCTCGAGGAGTTCCTCGGGCACGAGGAAGTGCGGGCGCTGCTGGAGAAGGACTACGTGCTGCTGTCGCTCGACAGCAAGAAGCACAAGGACGGCGCCGCGGTCATCGGCAAGCTGCGCGCTGGCCACCAGGGCGTCGGCATCCCGTGGATGGTGGTGCTCGACGGCGACGGCCGAGAGCTCGCGTCGGGCGACGGGCCGAAGGGCAACATCGGCTGCCCCGCGCGGACCGACGAGATCGCCTGGTTCCGCGGCATGCTCGCGAAGACACGCAGCCGGCTGCAGGACGCGGAGCTCGACGCGATCCAGCGCATCAACGAAACGTTCGCGGCGCGCTGGCTCGGCAAGCAGAAGCAGTAGCGGCGGGTGGCGCGCGCCGCGGCCCCGCACGGCATCAACGGCCGACGTGCGGCGCGATGCCCGCGCTGCCGATCGTGGCGTTCGTGCCGTTGGGCCACGCCAGCGAGGAGCCCATGTCGCCCACCGCCGTGGTGCTTGCTGGGCCGAGCACCTGCCAGAGACCACCAACCGCCTGGCCAGCGAAGGCGCCCCCAGCTCCTGGAGTTCGGCGAGGCGGTCACCGAACGGGGCGGGCCAATGGGTCGAACACTCCGGTGCCGGTGAGGCCGGTCAACGGCATCGTGCCATGAGGCCCGGACTCCGGGCGAGCGGCGCGGCCACCGCGGCGGCCGACGCTGCGAGCGCGGCATGAACCCCCGCGGTCGACTCCGGTCACGAGGGGCACGGCTCGCGGCGCCGCCCCGCGCCTGCCGCGGAACGGGACCAGTGCCGGAACGGACGGCAGGCCGCGTCAGAACCGCACGCCGCCGCCGATCACGAAGCCGCTCAGCGTGAGGTCGAGGTCGACCTCGTCCTCGTCGATGAGGCCTTCGGCCTCGATCGCGATCGAGCGGTAGCCGACGAACAGGTCGAGCCAGTCCAGCGGCCTGACCGCGAGCAGCGCCTCGAGGTCCAGCATGCTCGCCTCGACGTCCTCGACGTCGACCGACATGTAGCCGGCCTCCGCGACGAGCGCGACGATGCCGAGGTCGAGTTCCGCGCGCAGGAAACCGAGCGGGATCGGCGCCGCGAGTTCCACCTCCTCGCGCACGATGCCGATGCTGTCCTCGGCCGCCATCGACAGGTCGATGAAGTTCGCCGCGATGCCGGGCGAGATCGACACCGGACCGAGCCCGATCTCGAAGGCCAGCGCGGCCTTCGCGTTGTTCAGCGCGAAGTCCGTGTAGACCTCGGTGCCCGCGGTCAGGTTCTCGCCGAAGTTCGCGGCCAGCGTGCCGCGGCCTTCCTCTTCGAACATGAAGCCCGAGACCGACCACACCAGGACGCCGGTGTCGAGCTGCAGCCGGCCGTAGGGCGTGCCCTGGTCCTCGCCGAGGCCGAAGGCGCTCTGGATGTCCTGGCGGATCGCGAGGTCCGTCGCCTCGCCGTTCGCCGCGGGCGTCGAGTAGCCGACGTCGCCGTCGAGCGCGAGCTGCGCGTATCCGAGCTGAGCGGTCACCTCGAGCTGGGTGCACGAGCAGAGGCCCGCGCCGGCCGCGAGGAGGAGGAGGAGATGGCTGATGTGCATGATGGTCCCTAGCGGCGGTGGAAGATGGAGCGGGTCTCGAGGTTGATCTCGAACCGGCCGGGCACGGTGTCGACGGTCAGCACGCCGGTGGCCGTGCCGTCCATCGTGAACGCGGCGTTGACCGTGGTGACCGTCGCCGCGGTCTTCTCCAGCCTGACCGTGATCACGCCGATCGGGTACTCCTGCGTGGGCGAACCGTCGGTCACGAGCCTCGGCGTGTTGAACGTCATCTCGCAGGTGTGCGTGCCGGTCAACTCGATCGTGCCGTCGGCGACCGCGGGCGGCCCGCCGGCCGGCGTCGCGCCGGTCGTGCGCAGTTCCTCGAGTTCGTTCTGGTTTGCCGAGCCGCCGATGATGCCCGTCAGCGCGCCGCTGCCGGTGACGCCGGCGCCGGACATGGTCCATTCGCCGACCATGAACGGGTTCGCGGCGCCGAACAGGTTGCGCAGTTCCGTCGCCGCCGCGTCGATCGCCGCCGACAGGCTCGTCGCCGGCAGCGTGAGGTTCTGCAGCAGGCCGGTCGGGCTGTAGAACGAGATCGTCGACGTGATCGTGAACCCCGTCAGCGTGATCGTCACGTCGATCGTGCCATCGGGCTGCTCGGACCACGTGAGGCCGGTCGGATCGGGGGGGTTCGTGCCACCGCTGAGCCGCCAGAGGTCGGCGAACTCGAGCAGCGCGTTCAGCTTCGCGAGGTGCTCGGGGAAGCACTGCGTGATCGTGTCGGCTTTCGCCTGCAGGACGGGGTCGAGAGTGCTCGTGACCTTGCTGTCGCACGCGCCGAGCGCGAACAGCCCGCACAGCAGGAAGTGGCGGATCGATGGCATGGGTTTCTCCGGAGTGAGGGGCACCGCAGGTACGGCGCGCAGTCTCGCCGCCGCAGTGCGCCGAGTCAACGAGCGGACCGTCGAGGCGAAGCAGCCGGCCGCGACGGCGACAGGGAGCGGCCGGCGGAGCAGCCCCCTGCCACCGCCGGACGACGCGCGCGGACCCGCGCGGGCGGGACTGGCGGCCCGGGGCATCGAGCCGGCCGCAGTGGGGTCGACGTGCCAGGTCCGGCCGGGGAACCTGCCGCGGCGGGGGCAATCACGCGCGGGCCTGGCGAGGCCGGCGGCTCGAACCGCGTGCTCGTGGCCCGCCTGCTCGGTTGCGGTCAATCCCCGGCGTCGCCGACGCGGCGCAGCACGAGGCCCGTG
>VGXW01000088.1 GCA_016873195.1 Planctomycetota bacterium
AAAAAGCGAGGCGGTCGCGATGGCGCCAGCGAGGACGGGGAGGAATGCGGTGTTCATGGGTGGAAACTCGGGTTGGACCAGGTGGCGGCGGCGGCAGCGACCGCGCGGCAGACTTGTCATGGGCGTGGTTCTGCTCGCGACTGGCCAACCAAACCCGGGAAACGCGCGTAGTCCAAGCTGCGTCCCGGACCACCCGGGACCCACGCCGGCATGATCCCCGCGCCGCTCGCGCGCGTCCAAGCCCCCAGTGCGCCCCGTTTGCCTACGCCCTTCCGCCCGGTTTGTCGCCCTCGGCCCAGCCCGGTCCCTGCCCGAACTTCGGCCAGCCCACCTCGACGCCTTCCGTCCTCCCGCCCTGCTCCGGGAACTCCAGTTCCGCCTGCCGCAGCGGGGCCCGCGCCGGGCTCAACACCGTCACCCCGAAGGGCAGCCCCAGCGCCGCCAGCACCTTCTGGATCGACGCCGGATCGTGGAACGCAGCCATGCACCTTGCGCGGCCCCCGCACCGCGGGCAGACCGGCGCCTGCGTTGCGAACAGCGGTGCTGACGCGCAACGACACGCCGCGGGCAACTGGCCAGTACTGGGCACTGGCGAAGAACCACACGCGCGCATTCGTCGAGGGACCGTGCTGCGAGCCGTTGCCGCGGCCGAAGCAGCGCCCGGCGTCCGCCGCGTTCGATCAGCGCAGCGCCACGCGCACCGGCGGGCCTGCAGCGGTGCCGACCGTGAACGTCGCCGTGCCGCGAAGCGCGCCGGCCTCGACGTCGACCTTGTAGTCGCCAGCGGTGAGTGCGATCGCACCGCCAGGTTCGGCAGCCTGCGCGTTCCTCCAGCCCGCGCAGCGACGCCCCCTCGGCGCTCGAGCCGGCTGGCAGTTCGCAGAGGAACCGCTGCTCGACGCCGGGCTGCAGCCGCACCTCGACGAGCGCCTCCTCGCCGGCGCGGACCGCGAACGGCACCGCCGCAGCCGCGGTCGCCTTGCCCTGCACGAGCACGAGATAGTCGCCTGGCGCCAGCGAGCGTGTCCTGTAGCTGCCGCCTTCTTCACCCGCTGTCCACGTGCGCGTATTGCCTCGATCGACGACGTAGAAGGTCGTGCCGTCGATCATGTCCCCGAGCAGCCGCAGGCGCGCCGTGCCGCCGCGCATCAGGGCAATGGTGCCGAGGTCCCAGGTGGTGTCGGCAGCGAGCTGTCGCGGCTCGCTCGAGAACTCCGGGTAGGTGTCGATGCGCACGTTGAGCCGCCAGGTGCCGGGCACCAGCGGCCCGAGTTCGAACCGTCCGTCGTTGTCGGTGACCAGGAGCTCGGACGTGTCGCGTTTGTCCTGGCGATGCGCGCTGACCGAGGCGTTGGCGACGGCGCGGCCGTCGGGGTCGACCACGCGCGCCGTGATGCGCACGGTGGCGGGCGCCATGCGCTGCAGTTGCAGCAGCAGATCGCCGCGCGGATCGACGCGGCGCCGCACCAGTTCCTCGAAGTCCTGCGCGCGGATCGTCACCATGATCGTGCCGGCCATCGGGCAGTTGGCGGCGACGAACACACCCTGCGCGTCCGTGCGCGCGAAGGTGAACCAGCGGTTGGCGGCGCCCTGCTCGGCCATGCACTCGACGATGGCACCGGCGACCGGCTGGCCGTCGGGGTCGACCACGCGCCCCGTCAACTCGAGGCCGCGCGACAGCCGCAACTCGATCGTCTCTGCCGCTGCCGCGGCCGCCGTGCGCACGCGCGCTTCGGCCTTGCCGAGGTCGTCGTGGTCGGCGCGCACCGTCACTTCGCCGGACGGCAGGCCGCTCAGTGCGAACGAACCGTCGCTCCTGCTGAGCGTGCGGCAGTGCTCGAGGTCGTGCCATTGGCCGATCTCGACCTCGGCGCGATCGACGGGGCGGCCCTCGGCGTCGCGCACGTTGCCGCGGACCACGCCGCCGGGCACGAGTTCGACGCGGCGCGTGACGGTCGCGCCGGCGACGATCTCGACCTCGCCTCGCCACGGCGCCAGGTCCGGCGCACGCACCTGCAGCGGCTGCGCGCCGGCGGCGATGCCGATCGCGCGGAACCGCCCTTCGTCATCGCTGCGCGCCAGCGCCGCGAACGGCGGGATATGGTCGCGGCCCGGGATGCCCGACAGTTCGCCGCGGCCGGCGATCACGACGGCTTCCGCGACCGGCTTGCCGGCGGCATCGACGCCCCCGCCTTCGACGGCGCCGCCGTCGCGGCCGAGCACGAGTTCGACCTCGGCGGAGTTGCCGTCCTTGCCGTGCAGGAAGCGCACCGGCTAGGCGGTGTGGCCGAACGCGCGGGCGCCGACGAGGCACCACTGCGGGCACGCGCGGGCGGCGAACCGGCCGTCGGCGCCGGAGACGGCGACGATCTCCGGGAAGCTGTCGGCGAGGCCCATCATCGCCACCTCGACCAGCGCACCGGGCACAGGCACGCGGTCGGCGTCCAGCACGATGCCGGTGACGGTGAGACCGGCCGCGAGGTCGAGTTCGACCTCGATGGTCTGGCCGGCCGCGAGCTCGATGCGTTGGCCCGATTCCAGCGACCTCTGGCAGCCGACGTGGAGCCGGCCCGGCGGCACGCCCTCGTAGCGAACGGTGCCGGTCGCGTCGGTGCGCTGTCGCCGGCCTTCGTAGCGCGGGTCGCAGCCGCGCGGACGCAGGGTCACCGTGATGCCGGCGGCGGCGTGGTCGTCGCCCCAGCGCACGTGCGCGATCACGGTCCCCGTGGTCGGGGCCGCCGCGGCCGAGGTCACGGCCTCGCGTTCCGCCGGCGCGGCGGCGCTCGGTGCGGCACCGGCCTCCTGTCCGCCGAGCGGCGCCTGCGTCAGTGCGGCGGGCGCGCTGGCTTCGGCGTCCGTCGACCTCGACGGCAGTACTTCGGGCCCAGGCCAGGCCAACCAGGCACCCACGACCGCCAGCAACAGCACCGCGGCCGCAGCGAGCCTGCCCTTCGTGGTCATCGCGATCGCTCCTGCAGGTGTGCGAGAAGACGGAGCTGCCGTTCCCGGCCACCCCGATACGCTCCGACACGATCCCTCTCGCCGCCCGCAGCGTCAACGACCCCGCCATACCCCGTCGCACTGCCGTACGGCCGACTTCTCCCTGCGGGCGCCGCCGGGCTTCGTCCTGCGGCGGACTCGGATCGGGCACGGGCCCGACCAGACGGTAGTCCGGGACCGGAGCCCTGGCTACCCTGCCCGCGCGCGGCCCGCGGAACCGCGCGTGCAGCATGACGACAGTCGCGACCACGCACCGGAACGGGCAGGCGCGCGGCGAGGCGATCGGGCTCGCCGCGGCGGCGTTCGCGGCCTACCTGCTGCTGCCGCAGGCGGCGCTGCACGGCACCGACTGGCGGTGGTTGCTGCTGTGGCTCGACGAACCCGGCACCGTGCACCCGCAGCACCCGGGCTACCTGCCGCTCGCGCACGCGCTGCGCTGGCTGCTGCGGCCCTGCACGGACGATGCGTTCACCGTGCTGAGGGTGCTGTCGGCTCTCGGCGGCGCCCTGGCCGTCGCCGGCGCGCACCGCGCGGCCTGGTGGCTCGCGCGCGACCGGGGCTTCGCGCGGGCCGCGGCGCTGCTCGCGGCCGCCGCGCCGGCGCTGTTCCACTTCGCCACCGTGATCGAACTGCACGCGCCGTTCGCGGCGGCGATGGCGTTCGCCGTCGCGAGCGCGGTGCGCTGGGCGCAGTCGCCGTCGCCGCGGGGTGCGCTGTCGACGGGCGCGCTGACCGGCCTCGCGGCGCTGGTGCACGCGACCGGGCAGTTGCTGGTGCCGGCCCTGGCTCTGGCCCTGCTGTGGGCCAACCGCAGGCGTGGACCGGCTCGCCCCGTGCGCAGCGTGCCGTGGTTCCTGCTGGCGCATGCGTGCGTGTTCGGCGGCCTCTTCGTCGCGCTGCGGCTCTCCGGCCATCCGCCCGCGTCCGTCGCCGGATTCGCGGCGCTGCCCGACGACCCGGCGGCCGCCGGCGACCCGCTCGCCTACCTGCTGCGTTGGTGGCGCGACGCGCAGTTCGCCGCGCAGCTGCCGCCGACCGTGCTCACGGAGTGGCTGCTGCCGTTCGCGCCCTTGTCGCTGCTCGCCTTCGCGGCCGTCCGACGCGGCGATCGGGCCGCGTGGACGGGCCTGTTCGGCCTCTTGCTCGCGGGCTACCTCGTGGTCACGGCGGCCCTGGTGCACGCCGCCACCGACGAACGCGGCGCCTACCTGCTGCCGCTGCTGCTGCCGGCGGGCTGGCTCGCGCTCGACGCGCTGCCGCGGCGGCTCTGGCCCTGGCTGGTGCTGGCGACCGCCGTCGCTGGCCTGCTGTGCCGCGGCGAACCGGGCCGCCGGCCGCCCGACCGCGAGTTCGGGCGGGCCGCGGCAACGTTGGCGGCAACCACCCCGACCACCTTCCTGGTCGCCGACTTCCCCGAGATGGACGGCGCGTACGTCGTCGACCCGCGGCTCGACCTGCTCGTCGCGCGCGCCAGGTACGACGACTGGCGCGGCGGAACGGGCCGCGAGCCGACCGCGGCGGAGATCGCCGGCGTGCTGCGCTTCGTCGCGCAGGAGCAGCGGCAGCGCGGCGCGCAGCTGGTCGTCACCGACGCCGCGGTGACGTGGTTCGCGCAGCGCTGGCCGGCTTTCCCGGCGGGCTTCGCGCAGTTCGCCGCGGCCGCGGGCGCCGAACGGCTCGCTCCGGCGACCGGCATCGCCGGCTTGCGCGTGCGCTGAGGTCGCCCCGCGCTCGGCCCCGCCTCCACGGCCCGCCGATCAGAACGGGCACAACCTGGTCCTCCGGTACCACCACCACTTCGCCGGCGATGCCTGGATGGCGGACCGCGACCACTGAGGTGAGATCGTCGCTGCGGAACGGCCGTCGTGGATCCTGCCGGCGCCGACCGGATTGACAGGGCCGGCGCTGCCTCGATACTCGCCGGGCACCTTCCACCGACGTCCCGCCCGGTCCCGATGCCCATGCGTGCCCTCCTGTCCGGCGCGAGCCTCTGGCTCGCCGTGGCTCCGCTCGCCCAGTCCCCCGACGCGCGGGACCGATCGTTCGACCCCAGGGCTTCGTACCAGGAGTTCCTCGACACAACCGGCGGCGAGTGGGTCGCGCGATGGAACCACGCGACCGGCACGCCGAGCGCGATCTACGGCACCGGCCTGCCACTCGCCGACTGGCGCGAGAACTCGCTCGAACACGCGCGCCGGCACGCCAACGCAGTGCTGCACAAGTACCGCGACCTGCTCGGCCTCGGCACGTCCGAGTTCCGCGAGAGCATCGGCGCGCGCATGGGCCGCACCTGGTCGTTCAAGTTCGACCAGCACTTCCGCGGCCTGCCGGTGATCGGTGGTCGCGCCGACGTGCGCATCCACATGACCGGCGCCGTGTCGATGCTGGGCAGCACGGCGTTCCCGGTCCCGCCCGACTTCGACGTCACGCCGGCACTCGCCGAACAGCTCGCCGTCGCGATCGCGTGGCGCGCCCTGGACCAGGCGCCGACCGGCGTGCTGCAGCCCGGGGTGCCACGCGGTCCGCGACTCGTGATCTGGGGCGCCGCCGGCGCCGCCGACCGGGCCCCGTTCGCGCTGGCGTGGGAAGTGCCGGTCAGCAACGTCGACCGCGGTGGCCGCGGCCCGATCGGGCGCTACTACGTCGACGCCAGGACCGGCGCGGTGCTGCACTACCGCAACGACAAACACGAATGCGGCGGCCTTGCATGCGCCCACCCTGACCACGGGAAGGCGCACCCCGAGAGGCTCGGCCCGGTGTCGCCGCTGCCGGTGCCCGTGCCAACCACGGTCACCGTCATGGCGTGGACCCGCACCGGCGACGACGGCTACAGCCCGCTCGTCAACGTGCCGCTGCCCGGCCTCGAGGTGAACGTGCCCGGCGTCGGCACGCGCACGACGGACCAGAACGGCGAGTTCACCATCGACATCGCCGCCCCGGTGTCGATCGCCGTAGGCCTGCTCGACGGCAGGCACCATGCCCCCATCGCGGGTGCCAATGCCCCGTCCGCCAACGTCGTCGTGAGCCCCGGCAACAGCGCCACGATCCAACTGCTCACGGCCGCGGCGACGACCAACGAAGCCGCCCACACCACGACGTCCTGGTGGGTCGACCGCACCAATACCTGGGTGCGCTCGATCCTCGACCTCACGGTGCCGAACACGCGTTCGGAGATGGACACGATCAGCGGCATCGTCCCGACCGTCAACCGGGCGTCATTGTGCAATGCCTACTACGTCGGCAACTCGATCAACTTCTACCAGGCCGGCGGCGGCTGTGCGAACACGGCGTTCTCGACGGTGATCGCGCACGAGTGGGGCCACGGCCTCGACGACCGCTTCGGCGGCATCTCGAACGACGTAGGCGACGGACTCAGCGAAGGCTGGGGCGACATCCTCGGCATGTACCTGGTCGACAGCCCGCTGTTGGGCAGCGGCTTCCAGACGCCCGGCGTCGCGCTGCGCCGCGGCGACAACAGCCTCCTGTATCCGCAGACCGGGCAACCCGTGCACACCGCGGGGCAGGTCTGGATGGGCTTTGCGTGGCGCCTGCGCGAGCGGTTGCGCGCGACCTACGGCACGCAACAGGCCATCGAGATCTCGGACGAGATCGTGGTCGGGTCGGTCGTCGCCGACGCCACCAACCAGGCCGACGCCGTGCTCGAGGTCTTCCTCGCCGACGACGACGACGGCAACATCTTCAACGGCGTTCCCCACTACGCCGAACTCAGCGGTGCGGCGGTCGACAAGAACCTGCCCTATCCGCCGATCTTCACCATGTCGCTGGCGCACGCACGGCTCGGCGATACCGGCGACCGCCTCGCGCCGCGCCGGGTCGACTGCACCGCCGCCAGCATCTCGAACGGCTCCATCACGCAGGTCCGCCTGTTCTACGACGCGGGTGCCGGCCCCGTGGTGCGCACCATGCATCCGAACGGCGGTCCGAACGGCTACCGCGCGATGCTGCCCGGAGTGCCGGGCGGCTCGGTCGAGTACCACATCGAGGCCGTGCACAGCACCGGCGCGACGAAGCGGCTGCCGGTCACCGGCGAGTACTCGTATCTGACTTCCGGCCCGTTCGTCGGTTTCCACCGGCAGGACTTCGACAGCGGGGCTCCCGGTTGGACACACGGCCGCGTCGGCGGCACCGGCAACGACGACTGGGAGATCGGCGCGCCGGCCGGTGATTCGGGCACGACCCCGGTCCCCTGGTCCGACCCATCGGCCGCGAACAGCACCGGCGCCGTCTACGGCACGGATCTCGGTGCCGGCCCGGCAGATGGCCGCTACTCGGACGGTTCGGACTGCTACCTGCGCTCGCCGGCGATCGACTGCACCGGCCGGTTCGGCTGCCATCTGCGCTTCCGGCGCTGGCTCACGGTCGAAGCAGGCCTCCACGACCAGGCGACGATCCTCGTCAACGGCATCCAGGTCTGGCAGAACCCGCCGAGCGGCCACGTCCTCGACTCGGTGTGGCAGACCGTCGAGTACGCCATCCCGATGGCCGACAACCATCCGGCGGTCAGGGTCGAGTTCCGGCTCACCAGCAACGCGACCGTGAACTTCGGCGGCTGGAACATCGACGACTTCGAGATCGGCACCAAGGTCGCCACGCCACTCGACGCGGAACTGCGGATCCTGCCGGAACAGTCCGTCCAGTTCGCGACGGTCGGCCTGTCGGTGCGGACCCGGGGCGGGCCCAAGCCGTTCCTGCTCGCGGTCGGCGACACAGCCGGTCCGACGGTGATCGCGGGCCTGCCGGCGGTGCTGGTCGGCGGCGCCTACCTGATCCTGCCGGGGTGGACGGACGGCACGGGCGCCTTCCAGGTCGGCTTCGCCGGTCCCGGCGTCGCGTCGTCGCTGGGCAGGCTCTACTACAGCCAGGCGCTGACGTTCGATGCCGCCAACACGGCGATCGTCACGTCGAACCTCTGCATCAACCTGTTCACGCTGACGCCGTAGGCGGCCGGAGGGCCAGCGTCAGAGCCGGTGCACCCGGAAGCGCATGCCCGAACTCGCCGACAGCAAGCCTCCCGGCGACCCCGCGTCCAGCACGATCACCTGCGCGAACAGGTAGAGGTCGTCGAAGGCGGCGACGTTCGGCAGCGCGAACGGCCAGTTCCCCTGCCCGGCCGGCGAGACCGTCGCGAACTGCGTCGCCGCCCCCGGGCTCGCCACGAGCGCCTGGATGCCGTAGGTCGGCACGTTGTCCGGCAGGAAGTTCATCACCAGGAACGATCCGGCGCTCGGCAGCATCGCCGCCGCCTGGATCTGCGTCGTCGTGCCGATGCGGGCCGATGCCGACAGCGCCAGCGTCGGCACGACTGCACCGGTGCCCGGGGTGCCGGTGCCGTAATACCGCGGCGGCGCGGCATCGGAGTAGGTCACGAGTTCGACGTCGTCGAGCGTCCAGCCCCCCGACACGTTCGAGCCGTTGCTGACGAGTTCGAACCGGATCGTCAGCGTGCCCGCGGTGTTGGCGATCGCCGCGATGTCGTGCTCGATCGCCTGCCAGCTCGCGTCGTTCGTCGCCGCAGTCGTCGTGAACACGGCCTGGCCGTTGACGAGCACGCGCGCGGTGTCGAGCGCCGCGAGGGAGAGCCAGCGGCGGTAGCGCAGCTGCAGGCCCTGGACCCCGTTCGTCGCGATCGGCGGCGACTGCAGCCAGTTGCCGACGTTGTTCGGATAGGAACCGTTGAGCCCGGCACCGCCGAGGTCGTTGCCCCACACGTTGCTGCCCGAGAACGCCACCGCGGGATCCGCCCAGGGCACGCCGCCCGAGGTGCCGGAGGCGCCGAGCGGCGCGCCGCGCTGCCAGTCGTCCTGGCCGCTGACGAGGCCGTGCGTCCAGCCGAGGTTGGTCTCGAAGTCGTCGAAGAACCGGCGCGTGCGCGTGCCGACCAGGAACTCGTGCTCGCCGGCGACCGGGCTGCGCCGGGCCGCGACGTTGTCCACCGCGTCGATGTGGTACTGCACGGTGGCGAGCGCGTTCTGGCCGGGGATGTACCCGACATAGGCGCCGCCGCCCTGCGCCGTCATCGGCACCGGTGTGAACGCCCCGGACGCGCCGACCCGGTAGTGCAGCGTCGCCGACGCGACCGGATTCGATCCGCTGATCGTCGCCGTGACGGCGTAGGGCCCGTCTTCGTCGGTCGTGTCCGGCAGCGCGGTGTGCGCGACCTGCAGATCGGTGACCTGCGGCCGCACGATGTAGAGCCCGGTCGACATGTCGAGGATGTAGACGTTGCCGGAGGGCTGGAACGGATAGACGCCCCACGCGCCGTTGAACCCACCCGAGGCGCCCGGCCAGGTGTCGTAGCTCGCGACCTCGACCGGCGCGCTCGGGTTGCTGATGTCGAGCAGCACGTAGCCCTCGGTGTACCACGACACGTGGCACAGGTTGCCGACGATGTACACGTTGTGCGGGAAAAACGCGGGGTTCGTCGTGTACTGGCCCAGCCCGACCGGCGCCGCCTTGTTGGTGATGTCGTAGAACTTCACGAACGCGCCGCTGACCTCGTCGGCCACGGCACAGAGGGTGCTGGCGGCGTTCGTCCACGCGTTGTGCGTGAACAGCGACGGGGTGCTCGTGTTGCTGACCACCGTCGGCGGCCAGACCGAGAGGTCGTAGATGCGCAGCACGCCGTTGTAGATCATCGACGCGTAGCCGAAGCCGTCGCGCGTGTGGAAGTCGTGGAAGTAGTTGCTGGTGCCGCCCGGCGTCATGTAGCCGACGAACGTCGGGTTCACGGGGTTCACCGACGCGTCGTACACCACGGTGCCGTTGTTGGTCCCGTTGCAGTAGATCCGGCCCGTCTGCGTGTCGCAGGTGATGGTGTGGCAGTTGTTGAACTGCGCCGTGCCGAACGTGTTGGCCAGCACCGGTGCATCGGGATTCGTGAGATCGATGACCTGGATGCCGGCCCCGCCGGCTTCGGTGCTCACGTAGCAGTACTGTCGGTAGGTGTTGAGTTCGCGCCACGTCGAGTTGGCCCCGGGGATGAACCCGCGTTCGACGGGAGCGGTCGGGATCGTCGTGTCGACGATCGCGGTGCCGCTGTTGCAGCCGAGCAGCGCGTACTCCTTGCCGTTCGGGGCCACGTAGCCCCAGACGTTCGCGTAGCCGGGGTGCAGGTTCTGCGTGCCGAGCAGCTGGCAGTTGACACCCTGGGCCGCGGCAGCGACGGCGAGGGCGAGGACGGCGATCGGGACATGGCGTGGCATGGACACTCCGGCGGCGGGGCGGGGCGTAGGCGGGACGGGAAGGCCGGCCCCTGCGCGGGGTACCTTGCGGTCCTCGGCGACGGCGAGTTCTCGCAGCGCCACGGAGGCCAGCCGCGCCGGATCCTACCATGACGGCTGCGGCGTGGCGCACGGCGACGTGCGCGACGAGCCGCCCCGGGCGGGCGCGACGACCGCCGCACGGTCGTCCGGAGTCACGCCGCCACGCGGTCGCCCCGTGCGCGGGCCACCCTGGCGAGCGGTGGCTGCTACACTCCGCGCCCCGCCGCACTCCTGCGGTTGCATGCCATGCTGACCACCACCTTGCTCGTTTCCGTCCTCTGCCAGGGCCCTGCGAACCTCACCGCCAGCGTCGACGATCCCGTGTCGCACGGCGCGCTGGGCGACCAACGGTTGTCGCTCGACGAGGCGATCCGGCTCGCCAACGGCACGCTGCTGCTGACGCAACTCTCGGCCGCCGAGCGCGCGCGGGTGACGGGCACCGGCACGGTCGTCGACACGATCCTCGTCGATCCGGCGACGGTGCCGCAGATCTCGCTGCAGCAACCGCTGACCAGCGTGACGGGGCTCGGGACCGCGGGGCCGCGGCTCTTGATCCGCGGCGCCGCGGGCATGGGCGCGGGGATGGTCCCGGTGCTCCACGCCGGCAGCCAGCCCCAGGCGCTGCAACTGCGCACGCACCTCGTCACCGTCCAGGGCCTGCGGTTCGCCGGCGGCCAGGTCGGCGTCGACGCGCGCATGGCCACCACGGGGATGCCGGTGATGGACATGGCGATGGTCATGGACTGCGAGTTCGAGGCGCAGACCACGTGCGGGTTCCGGCTGCACGGGACCGGCAGCGACGAGTCGATGCTGGTCGTCGTGCGGACCTCGTTGAAGAACATGCCGGCCGGCTTCCTGCTCGACGACCAGACGGCCGGCGGCTCCTTGATGGGCGAGGGCGAGTTCCTCACGTTCGACGGCGTCGGCGTCGGCTGCGACGTCGTCGAGAACGGCGCGGGCAACCTGACGATGTGGATGCTCTTCCGCAGCACCTTCGGCAACGGCCAGACCCTCGCGCGCAAGCGCCGCACGGCCACCAGCACGCAGCAGTTCATGTTCCGCCTCACGCACTGCGAGGCGCGTTGCGACGGCGACGTCGTCGACGTGCAGGGCAACGCGCTGGGCCTCACGATGGTGCACCACCACCACAGCACCTTCGTCGCGGGCGCCACCCACAAGGCGCTGTCGGTGTGGCCGCGCACGGCCGAGTTCGACCTGCACGGCAGCGAGATGCGGTTCGTCGGCGACGTGGCGGTCGCCGGCAATCCGTTCACGATGCGCGTCTGGCAGCAGAACAACCTGTACGAGAACGGCACCGTGACCTACGACGTCGACGGCGCGCTGCCGAACCTGCTGTGGAACCGCTACACGAACTGCACGGTGATCGTGCCGGCGACGGCGCGCTCCCCGGTCGCGGTGCGGCAGAGCGAGTTCCTCGACACGACGGTGGCCGGGCAGTCGTTCTTCGCGCCGATCGCGCTGCAGGGCTGCTACCGCTCGGGCGGCGGCCTGTCGGGACAGGCGTCGGAGAGCGCGCCCGCGCCGGCGCGGTTCCTCGGCACCACGACGGTGAGCCCGGTCGACCCGCAGATCGGCGGCACGGTGCGGGTCAGCACGGACCTGCCGTTCGGCATCGCCGCGGTCTGGGACTTCGCGATCAGCTACCCGCGGCCGGTCACGGCGACCGAACCGGTGCGCTTCTACGGCGACCCGGCGACGGTGATCGTGTTGCCGGGCATGGCCGTGTTCCAGTCGAACATCGACGTGCCGTTGCCGCACAACCCCGCGCTGGTCGGCCTGGAGCTCTACGCCCAGGCGATCTGCCTGCCGTTGCTCGGTCAGGCCTACGCGCCGGTCTACCACCTGCCGCGCGGCGGGTTGATCCGCCCGCGCCTGTGAGGGCGCGGTCGGCCCACGACCGGGGGCGGCCGCGGCCCCGCCGAGCCCCACCGTCCGTCATTGCAGCACGAACCGGCGGCCCGGCGGCAGCTGCACGGCGGGCGCCAGCACGTTCGGGTCGGGCAGCACGGCGAGGTGCACGCACAGGTCGAGGCCGAGGAACAGCTGCTGGTTCGGGATCGGCCACGCGAACGACTGCTGGAACCGGTAGACGCCCGGCAGCGTGAAGGTCGCCGCGGGCTGCGAGTAGAGGTGCAGCGGCTGCGCGAGCAGGGACGGGGCCGGGTCGGTGAACCCGAGCACGAACACGCCGAACAGGCCCGCGGGCAGGTCGGCCTGGAACGAGGCGGTGTTGCCGAGCGTCACGACCTCGGGCTGCAGCGACAGGCTGCCGAGCTGCGGGGCCGGCAGCGCGCCGGTCTGCACGAGGTGCGGGCCGGGCACCTGCACGTAGCTGTTCCCACAGACGAGCGGTGCCAGCACCGTGCCCGCCGCGCTGCCGCCGACGAAGCAGCAGTCGGCGGCCGCGACCGGGGAGGAGCCCGTGGTCTGCACGCTGCACTGGTCGAACCGCGACCACGCCAGCGACAGCGGCTGCGTCGCCGACGTGCCGAACGACACGGCGCCGTTGCGGCAGCGCACGTTCGCGAGCGCGAGCGGCAGCGGACCGCCGCCGGCCAGCACCGACAGGGCGCCGTCGAACGTGCAGTCCTCCAGGTCGCCGTACAGCGCGTCGCCGAGCGCGCCGAGCTGCAGCGCGGTGCCGCCGGCGATCGTCGCACGCACGGTCCACAGCCGCAGCGTCGCCCAGGTCACGCCGGTCGGGGCCGTGTCGAGGCGCGCGCCGAGCGGCGCGCGCACGTCGACGAAACCGCTCTCGATCAGCGCGCTGCGGTCGCCGCCGCCGGGGCGCAAGAGCCGGATGCCGGAGACGGTCGCGTCGATCGACAGCCGGTCGAGCGTGTAGCGGCCGGTGCCGCCGGAGCCGACCTCGATCTCGACGCCGCGCTGGGCGCCCTGGATGCGGCAGTCGTGCAGTTCGCAGATGCTGGTGCGGCCTGCGACGTTCTCGAGGAAGGCGAACGCGGTGCCCGTGCCGACGACCGTGCAGCGCTCGGCGTAGAGCCGGCCGACGCCGTTCGCGGTGCTCGTCCGCACGCGCACGCCGAACAGCGCCTGGTTCTCGCAGCGCACGTTGCGCAACACGAGGCCGGCCTGCCCGGCGACCGTGGTCTGCATGGCGTCGATGCCGTAGGGCCCGCCGACCAGGATCAGGTCCTTCAATTCGACCGAGTTCGCGGGCACGCGCAGGCCGTGCGCGATGCCCGGGCCGGTGAAGTCGAGCGCCGTGGGCTCGTTGAACGAAGACACGTAGAAGCCGTAGCTCGTGTCGAGGATCGGATCGAGGTCGCGCTCGACGGTGACGATCGGCGTGCTCGAACCGTCGAACACGGCCCACGACAGCAGCGTCGACGTGCCGGTGCCCGGGATCAGCTGGATCTGCAGCAGTTCCGCGGGCGACAGCAGCGAGGTCGCCAGCGTGTTGTTGTGCAGCTGGATCGCCTCGTTGAGCGACAGGAAGCCGTCGCCGACGAAGCCGTGCGACCGCGAGTCGTTCACGAACGCCACGGCGTGCGGCGCGCCGGGCAGGTTGGCGGGGCCGGTCCCGGCGCTGGCGCACCAGAGGCCGAGGCTGGACAGGGGCAAGAGCATGGGCCAGCGCAGGATGCCCGGTCGACCGGACCTTGGGAAGCCGGGGGACCCCGCTCTGGAAGCGCCGGCGACGCCGCAACCACCACCGCGACGCTTCAGCGCGGCACGGGCACCGTGTACCGCTGCGGCCAGTTGTGGTGTTTGTAGAGGTTGGCGTGGTGGATCGAGACCTGCAGGACGTCTGCCCCGCCCGCGGGCAGCGGCAGCCGCACCGTCAGCACCTTGCTCTTGCTGTCGAACGTCGCCGGCACGCGTTCCCCCTGCACGAAGACCGCGATCGTCGACGCCAGGATGCGCGGCCGATCGCTGCCCCACCAGCCCGGCAGCCCCTCGTCGAGCTTCGTCGTCAGCACGAGTCCGTCGCCCTCGCGCCGCACCTCGGGCGGGCTCTGCGTCGGCCGGCCGCCGTAGGCGTACTCGACGAGGCCGAGGTAGATCGCCTGGGCCTCGCGCAGGTTGTAGGCCGCATCGCGCAGCCGCTGCTCCTCCTCGGGGTGCGTGAAGAACGACGACTCGGTGAGGAACGCCGGGACACGCGCCGCGCGCAGCACCCCGAAGCCGGTCCGGTGCATCTGGCGATCGTTCATCAGCACCCCGGTCTTGCCGACCCCCGCGCAGCGCAGTTCGGCGTTCAGGCGGTGGCCGACGTAGCGCGCGGGATCGAGGCTCGGCTCGGCATGGTCGGCCTCGCCGTGGAACCAGACGGTCGGGTAGTTGACGTCCGGTCTGTCGACCGCGTTGTGGTGCAGGCTGATGAACAGGTCCGCGCCGATGCCGCCGTCCGGCCGCGCGAGGTGGTTGGCGACCTCGGCGCGGCGCACGAGCGTGTCCGGCAGCCGGTCGTCGGCCGCGGCACTGGTCTCGCCGTCGCGCGTCAGCACGACGAAGGCGCCGGCGTCGGTCAGCAGCTTCTGCAGGAGCCTCGCCACGCGCAGGTTCATCTCGGCCTCGCGCACGCCCGTCGGCCCGCGTTTGTAGCCGGGCACGTCGGCCTTCCCGCCGTGGCCCGGGTCCAGCACGATGCAGAAGCCGGCGAGGTACTTCTCGGCCGGGTGCCGCGGCACCGCGAGCGGCCGGCCGTGGTCCTGCCAGTCGTCGCGTTCGTCGAGCCAGGCCATGACTTCGTCGAGCTCCCTGGGCGTCCAGTCGGGCGCCGCGACGTGACCGAGGTGCGCGGCGCGCGCGGCGGCCGGGGCGACGCGCGGGGCGTTGGCACAGCCGCCCGGCAGCAGCGCGGCGAACGGCAGGGCGACGGCGGCGAACGGCGGCGCAAGGTGGCGTCGGGAGCGGCGCATCGGGGAACCTCGCGCACATCGTCGGCGCACCGCGCCGCGCGCACAATCGCGCACCGGCACGGGTCGGGCGCGAACCTCCCCGCCGACTCCCGGCGCCCGGGACCGCGGGCGTTCGCCCGCCCAGGCTTCAGAAGTTCCGGTTGTAGATGCGATCGATCGCCTCGCCCGGCAG
>VGXW01000089.1 GCA_016873195.1 Planctomycetota bacterium
CCCGCGCCGCCGAGGCCGGTCTCGACGATGGGGCCCTGATCCGTCACGTGGTGGCCTGGCTTCACGGCCAAGGCGCGGCCGAGGCCGAGCGGATGCGCAAGGGCATCCGGCTCGCGGTCGCGAGTCTGCAGGCCCTGGTCGGGTGGGTACCCCGGGCCACGCACCCGGGCGGGGCGGCTTGCGCAGCTACCGCCACTCGGCCTGACGGCAAGCGGGGTCCCCGACGCACGGAACTCGGCCTCGATCCAGGCCGCCGGCTCCTACGTCCGGCGCGAACGAGCGGCGACGGCTCCCTCCGGCTGTGGTCGCTGCACCACCAGTAGCGGGTCGTCGCCGTGATCCCTCGGGCGGCTGCGAACTCGCGCACCGTCAGCCCGGTCTTCTCTTGCGTCGCGATCAGGGGCCGCCACTTCGCTTCGCTCGAGCTGGCGAGCCCTCGCCCGTCCGGCAGCCGTGCGGCGGTCGGTCCCTCCGCCTTCGGCGCTGGCCGCGAAGCGATCCGCGGCCAGCCCGCGGACACGCGCAGCGGGCCCGCCGCTTCCTGTCGTCCGCGCCGGGGCGCTCACCACTCGCGCTGCTTCTCGCCCGGCATCGGCACCGGGTACCTGCCATCGGGCCCCGGCAGCAGCGGCGCCGGCGAATCGAACGTCAGCTCGGCGACGCCGGGCGCGAACTCGTGGTCGCAGTTCAGGATCTGCTCGTAGGTGATCTCCTGGCCCGTGTGCGCCGCCATGCGGCCCATCGACGTGACGAGGCTCGTCTTGACGCCGGACTCGACCTCGTTGTGCGGCTTGCCGCCCTGGATCGCGGCGACCAGCACGTTCCACTCGTTCTGGTAGGGGTTCTGGTCGGCCGGCGGCACGTTCGACTTCCAGGCGAGGCTGCCGGCCTTCGGGCGCTGGCCCTTGTGGATCGCCGACGGCAGCCCGCAGTCGCCGCTGCTCGAGACCACCGCCATGCCGTTCGTGCCGTGCGCGAAGCTCGCGTAGACCTCCTTGCAGCCCGGCATGCAGCGGCCGTCGAAGAACAGCTTGGTCCCGTCGGCGAACGTGTACTCGACCCCGTAGCCGTCGAAGTTCTGGTCGACGTAGACGCCGTCCTTGTCGGCGCGGTAGTGGCGGCCGCCGACCGCCTGCGCGCGCTCCGGCCAGCTGCCCTTCATCCAGCACAGGTGGTCGACGATGTGGATGTTGAAGTCGCTGAAGTTGCCGCCGCTCGCCCACAGGAAACTGTGGAAGCGCTGGATCTGGTACATCAGGTCGCTGATGCCGTCGGGTTTCTTCACCGAGCGGAAGAACGCCGACGGGCCGTGCATGCGGTAGCCGCGCATGAACAGGATCTCGCCGAGTTCGCCGTCCTGGATGCGCTTCTGCAGCTCCTGCATGCCGTGGTTGTGGCGCGACATCAGGCCCACCCCGACCACGAGGCTCTTCTGCCTGGCCTTCCCGTCGAGCTCCAGCATGCGCTTGCTGGTCGGGCCGTCGACGGTCACCGGCTTCTCCATGAACACGTGCAGCCCCTTCTCGATCGCGTAGGCGAAGTGCACCCAGCGGAACGCCGGCGGCGTGGTCAGGATCACGATGTCCCCGGGCTGCAGGCAGTCCATCACGCGCCGGTAGCCGTCGAAGCCGACGAACAGTCGCTCGGCCGGCACATCGACCTTGCTGCCGAACTGCTCCTTCAGCGCGGCGACGGTCGCCGCGGGCTTGCCGGCGAACACGTCGCTCGCGGCGACCAGTTCGAGTTCGGCGCCCGGCACCGACAGCGCGTTCACCGCGGCGCCGCCGCCGCGGCCGCCGCAGCCGACGAGCCCGACGCGGATCTTGCCGCTGCCGCGCACGTGCACCGCGGGCGCGGCCTCGGCGACCGGACCCACGAGGACCGCGGCGGCGGCGAGCCGGCCGGTGTCGGCGAGGAAGTCGCGGCGGGTGGGGGAGTGCTGTGGGTCGTGGCGCATGCCGGAATCGTTGCTGCGGCCGGCGTCCAGTCAACGAGCCGCGCGCCGATCGCGGCGCCGGGGCGGCCAGGGAACCGTCACGAGGCGACCGTTGTCGGATTCGCCGCGACGTGTCGCCGCGTCGCGGCGTGCGCGGCCTCAGATCGCCGCGTAGACGCGGTGCACGTCGTCGTGCTCGTCGAGGCGTTCGAGGAAGGCGGTGACCTTCGCGTGGTCCTCGGGCGACAGCACGACCGGGTCCTTCGCGCGGTAGCCCAGCTCGGCGCTGGCGACGCCCCAGCCGGCCTTCTGCAGCGCGGCGGCGACGGCGTAGAGATCGCCGCGGTCGGTGAAGAAGCGGCCGCCGCTCTGCTGCTGGGTGGCGCTCTCGAGCTTCTCGACGTCCTGCGCGCCCGCCTCGATCGCCGCCACCTCGAGGTCGAGGCCCGGCTGCGCGCGCGTCGCCTCGACGATGCCGACGTGGTCGAACAGGAAGGTCACCCTGCTGCCGAACTGGCCGTCCTTGAAGATCGACCGGATGTCGGGCGCGGTGCGGTTCCGGTTCTCGGTCATGCACTCGACGATCACCGGCACGTTGTGCGGCGCCATGCCCTCGTAGGTGACCAGTTCGTAGTTCACCGACTCGTCGCCGGTGCCCGAGGCCTTCTTGATCGCGCGGTGGATCACGTCGTTGGACACCGACTGCTTGCGCGCGGCCTCGATCGCGAGCGAAAGGCGCGGGTTCATGTCCGGGTCGGGCACGCCCATCTTGGCGGCGACCGTGATCTCACGGCCGAGCTTGCTGGTGATCTTCGCCTTGCGGTTGGCGGTGACCTCTCTCTTGCTGTGCAGCCACTGGCGGCCCATGCGGTTTCGGTGCTCCTCGGTTGCCGGCCAGGATCGCCGCGGGGTGCGGGGCTGGCAAGCGGCTGCAGGCGGGGAATCGCCGGCGCCGCGGCTGGGCCCTCGCCGTGGCCTTCGCGGCCCGCTTCGGCTAGGGTGCGGCCCGGCCCCTTGCAGGAGTCCCTCCGATGATCAAAGGCCCAGGCATCTTCCTCGCGCAGTTCATGGCCGATCGCGCGCCGCTCGACCGCTTCGACACGGCGTGCCGGTGGGCGAACGAACTCGGTTACGTCGGCGTGCAGGTTCCGTCGTGGGACGGCCGTTGCATCGACCTGCACAAGGCGGCGACGAGCCGCGCCTACTGCGACGACCTGCGCGCGCAGGCCGACGCTGCCGGCGTCGAGATCAGCGAGC
This sequence comes from Planctomycetota bacterium, assembly GCA_016873195.1. Lineage (GTDB taxonomy): Bacteria > Planctomycetota > UBA1135 > UBA1135 > UBA2386 > VGXW01. Next base: position 3,194 of record VGXW01000089.1, read on the forward strand.
TCAGCACGCACCTGCAGGGCCAGCTCGTCGCCGTGCACCCGGCCTACGTCTCGATGTTCCAGTGCTTCGCGCCGGCCGCGGTGAACACGCCCGACGCGATGTGCCGCTACGGCACCGAGCAGGTCAAGCTCTGCCTCTCCGCCAGCAAGAACCTCGGCCTCACCGCGATGCCGACGTTCTCCGGCGCGCTCATGTGGCACACGGTCTACCCGTGGCCGCAGCGGCCTGCGGGCCTCGTCGAGGAGGGTTTCCGGGAACTCGCGCGGCGCTGGCGGCCGATCCTGGACCACGCCGAACAGTGCGGCGTCGACTGCGCGTTCGAGGTGCACCCCGGCGAGGACCTGCACGACGGCGCCTCCTACGAGGCGTTCCTCGACCACGTCGACGAGCACCCGCGCGCGTGTCTGCTCTACGACCCGAGCCACTTCGTGCTGCAGCAGCTCGACTACCTGGCCTACATCGAGCTCTACCACGAGCGCATCAAGTGCTTCCACGTCAAGGACGCCGAGTTCCGGCCGAACGGCCGCGTCGGCGTCTACGGCGGCTACCAGGGCTGGCAGAACCGCGCGGGCCGGTTCCGTTCGCTCGGCGACGGCCAGGTCGACTTCACGGCGATCTTCACGCTGCTGACCAAGTACAAGTACGAAGGCTGGGCGACGCTCGAGTGGGAGTGCTGCTTCAAGGACGGCGAGCAGGGCGCCGAGGAAGGCGCGCCGTTCATCGCGCAGCACCTGATCCAGCCACCGCAGCGCGCGTTCGACGACTTCGCGGGCGGCAAGATCGACAAGCAGGCGGTGCGGGCCGCGCTGGGCCTCGAGTGACGTCCGGCGCGCGCACCGCGCGCGCTACAGGATGTCGAGCACGCCCGTCGAGCCGTTCGTCAGCGTGTCGACGGTCGCCATGTAGTTCATGCCCGATGCGATCGCCACGTTCCAAGGCAACGGCGACTTGTCGCCGATGCCGCCGAGCGCCACCGCCGCGAACGCCTTGGCCAGGAAGGTGCGCTCGGGGTCCTGCAGAGCTCCGATCAGCGGGTCGATGCTGCGCCGGTCGCGCACCGCCGCGAGCGCTGTCGCGACGCCCGCCAGCACCGCAGTGCTGTCGCTCGCCTCGAGCATGCCGAGCAGTGCCGGCACGACGCGCACGTCGCCGAGCCGCCCCAATGCCACCGCGCACTGCTGCAGCACGAACGGCCGCCGTTTGCACTGCTGCATCAGCGTGAGCAGCTCGTCCGCGGCCGGCGCGCAGTCGAGCAGCGCGAGCGCGATCGCTACGTAGCCGACCAGCATGTCGTTCTGCTGGCCGTCCTGCAGCCGCGGCCGCAGCGCGTCGGCGGCCGGCGCGTAGCCCGTCAGGCCGACCGCGAGCGCCATCGCCGACTTCGCGTCGGTGCCGCCCTGATCGAGGAACTCGTCGCGCAGCAGCCTGCCCACCTCCTCGTCGATCCCGCCGCCCTCCGCCCGCGCGCGGTCGCGCGCAGAGGCCCAGCGCGAGCGCGAGCCACGGCCGCTCGATCGCACGGTTCGCCGTGCGGAACAGGTCGACCAGCGCCTGCCGGTTGCGGTCGCCGCCGATCCGGCCGAGCGACAACACCGCGAAGAAGCGCGCGAGCTGGTCGGTTCCCTGCTCGTAGCAGCGCAGCAGCGCGGCGCTCGCGACGGCGTGGTCTTCGCCCTGTTCCGGCGGCAGGCACAGCGTGCCCAGCGCCATCGCCGCGGACTGGTGGATCGCGTGGTGGCGGGTCGTGGACGACGTCGATTCAGCAACCAGCCGCTGCACTGCGCGTGCATGTTCGCTGCCGTCGCCGCGGCCGAGCAGGCGCGCGATCGCGATCGGCGCGTGGGCCTGCACCAGCTGGTCGCCCTTGCCGAGATCGCGGTCGTAGTAGTTCCACAGCTCGCCGACCGTCTGCCAGACGAGCCGCTTGTGCGTTCCCTGCACCGGGTCGGCGAGCAGTCCGAGGCCTTCGACCACGCCGACGCGCAGGTCGCGGCTCTTCTCGTACATGTCCCGCAGCTCCGCCAGCAACACGTCGCGCACACGCTGCTTCACCGCAGGATCGCCGCTCCTTCGCGCGAGCAGGCCGAGCCCCCAGGCCGCGAACGTGCGCGTGCGAACGGGCACCTCGCCGCCGGCGGCCTTGCGGCCCTCGGGTCCGTCGGCCACGAGGCTGCACAGCAGATCGAGCGCCGCGGGCTGCCCGGCGATGCCGAGCGCCAGCGCCGCGGACTCGCGGACCTCCTGGTCGCCATCGGCAAGGCGCTTGTGGAACAACTCGACCAGGCGCGCCCCCTCCGGGTCGATGCCGACTTTCGCCAACGCGATCATCGCCGCCGTGGTCAGGTCCTTGTTGTTCGTGCGTTCGAGCGCCTGCGCGAGCGCGTTGGCGATGCGGTCCTTGCGGTCCTGCGGCGTCGGCCGCTCCGTGTCGCGCGCGTGCTTCCTGCGCGTGCTGCCGAGGTAGAACTCGTCGGACCCGGTCGCGACGTGCTCGCGTTCGACCGCGAGTTCGTCGAGCAGCGGGTCCTTGCTGAACTCCCACCACACCTGCCAGCTGGTGCCGTCGCCGATCGCGGGCCGGCCGCCGGTCAGCGGCGCCGCGGGCCCGGTGGGGCCGCCGACGGCGCCGCCGCCGGTCACCGGCGTGCCGGGGTTGGCAGGCGCGCCCGGGGTCGGGGGAGCGTTCCACGGGCCGCGGTACTGGCCGCCGTGCGCGAGCAGCGGCCTGCCGACAGCGAGCGCGGCGAGGCCGGACAGCACCCAGAGTTTCCTGCGGTAGGCCATGGGGCCAACTGTACTGGACTGATGTCTTGGATGGTGAGGGGGCGTCTCTCCGGCGGGGCACAGGGGGTTGCCGGCCGCAGACCACTCAAGACATCAGTTGGCCGCTGCGCTGCGGTTGCAGGACGGAGTGGAATTCCGGTGTAACCGCCGGGGGGGTCGAGCACACAGAGCACCTGTCGGGCCCGCGTCGGGCCCGAAGAGGAGTGTCCATGCCGATGCGCGCTGTCGACTTCGTCCCCCCACGGTGCCCCAACCGCCGGTGCCGAGCCCACCTCGACCCCGAGCCGGGCTTCTTCCGCCGCGCCGGCACCTACCAGCCGAAGTGCCGCGACGAGCCGATCCCTCGGTTCAAGTGCCTGATCTGCCGCCGGGGCTTCTCGCGCCAGACATTCCGGCTCGACTACCGCGACAAGCGACCGCACGAGAACAAGCCGCTGTTCGAACTGCTCGCCAGCGGCGTCGGCCTGCGGCAGTCCGGCCGGGTCCTGCACCTCGACGCGCACGCCGTGCAACGGAAGTTCCGCAAGATCGCCAGGCACATGCGGATGCTGAACCGCAATCTGTTGCCGCGCCTTCCCGCGGCGCGCACCTTCCTGCTCGACGAGATCGAGAGCTTCGAGCAGCGCTCGATCTGCCCCCTGACCGTCCCCGTGCTGATCGAGAAGGCCAGCCTGTTCGTGGTCGCCACCGACGTGGCTCCGATCCGCCGCTCCGCCCGCCGCGGCAGCCGCCGCCAGCACTGGCTCGTCTGCCACGAGGCGAGGGTCGGCCGCCGACGGGACCGCAGCCGCGACTGCGTGCGCAGGGTGTTCGGCCGGCTGCAGCGGCTGCTCGGCGGGGGCCGGGCCCAGCTGCTCACCGACGAGAAGGAACTCTACGCCGCGCAGGTCCGGTATCGCGCCGGTGCCCTTTCCATCGAGCACCGTACCGTGCCCTCGACGCAGCCCCGCACGACCTTCAACCCGCTGTTCCCGATCAACCTGACCGACGCGATGCTGCGGGACAACAACGGCCGGCTGCGGCGCCGTTCGTGGCTGGTCAGCAAGTGCGGCCGGTTCCTGCGCCTGCAGCTCGAGGTGTTCGCCGCCTACCGCAACTGGCATCGCCGGCGGACCAACTTCGATCCCGAGTACTTCACCCCCGGCGTAGCCCTGGGCCTCTGCCCGCGGCGTCTCGAACTGGCAGAACTGCTTGCCTGGCGCCAGGACTGGTGGCGGCGCACGATCCACCCCGGCAGCGCGACGGGGGCCGAGACGGTGGAGCAGTGGGCGGCGTAGGGCACACGCCTTGCACCATCCGGGGTTGCGGCAGGTGGCGGGCACGGAGTGGGCGCCAAGCCTCGCCACCGGCCCGTGGCGCGAGCGCTGACGACGTGCTGCAATGCCCTCATGACGGCTCCTGGGGCGCGGCGCTTCTCGGCCCTGCCCACGGCGATTCTCGCCGCGGGGCTGTTCCTGCTGCTGGCAGCAGCCTGCCGTGGCAGGGAAGCTCGGGCGAACGAACCGGGCGCAGGCACGGTCGACCTCACCGGCGATCGGCAGGGCGAGCGCGACCGCATGGTGAAGGAGCAGATCGAGGCGCGCGGCGTACGCGACCAACGCGTGCTCGCGGCCATGCGCGCCGTGCCGCGCCATCGTTTCGTGCCCGCCGAGGTCCGTGACCAGGCCTACGACGACACCCCGCTGCCGATCGGCATGGCGCAGACGATCTCGCAGCCCTACATCGTCGCGTTCATGACGGAAGCCCTGGGGCTCGTGGGTGGCGAGAAGGTCCTCGAGATCGGCACGGGTTCCGGCTACCAGGCGGCCGTCCTCGCGCAGCTCGATTGCCGTGTCTTCAGCATCGAGATCGTCGCTCCGCTCGCGGAGCGTGCGCGTGCGGACCTCGCCGCCGCGGGTCTTGCGGTCGAGGTGCGTTCGGGTGACGGCTACCGGGGTTGGCCGGAGCAGGCGCCGTTCGACGCGGTGATCGTGACCGCGGCGCCCGAGCACGTGCCCGCACCGCTGGTCGAGCAACTGGCCGTCGGTGGGCGCATGGTGCTGCCGGTCGGCGGCTTCCACCAGGAACTCGTGTTGCTCGAGAAGACCGCGACCGGTGTGACGCGGCGGAGCATCCTGCCCGTGCGCTTCGTGCCGATGACCGGCGAAGCTCGTCAGCGCCGGTAACTGATGTCTTGGGTGGTGATGGGGCATCTCCCCCTGGGGCGGCGGGGGTTCCAGCGGCCGTACACCACCCAAGACATCAGTTGAGTCAGTAGTCGAGGGAGGGAGGGATGGGCACCTTGGCGAGCGCCGCAGCCGCCCGGTCCTTCGCCAGGTGCGCCTCCACGAGGCAACCATCCAGCCGCTTGCGCTTGCTCTCGAATACCTCGAAACCGGCGAAGCTCACGCAGGGGCCGGCCTTCGGCGCGTGCGCGCCGCCCTTCTCGACCACCTCGCCCATCGCCAGGGCGAAGCCCTCGATGCCGGGCATCGTCTCCTCGAGGTGCTGCACGTGCGAGGCGTGGAAGCAGGCGCCGCAGTCCCGCCACTGCGGGTGACGCTGGTAGCCGAACACGAGCTCGGTGCAGATGCGCGCCGCTTCGCCGGCGGCGCGGGCGGCCTGCACGCGGCAGAGGTCGTGCAGGAACTGCAGCTGGCCCGGCAGGTCGGCGGCGAGTTCTGCGATGGCGGGACCGCGCTGCTGCAACTCGCGTACGTCGAGCAGCTGGCACCGGGCGGCGAGCAGCCAGCAGAGAGCGTCGGCCATCAGGAAGGTCACGCCGTGCCGCGCTTCCTTGTAGAGCGGCTTGCCGTCGGCGTCCACGCCGGAGAGCAGGTGGTCGAGCGTCCACGACCACAGGTCGAACGCCGAACCGAGGGTGCACGCGCCGCTCTGCGGTTCGGCGCCGGCGATCTCTTTGAGCTCGTGCGTCCACTGGCGCAGCTGCGCGAGGAACACGACGTTCGTCATCGACGCAGCGAGCTGCCGGCGCTGCACGGCCTCGGGGCCTTCGTAGGTGGCCTCGAGCTGGGCGTCCATCCACTTCTGGCCGAGGAAGCCGGGGCAGTCCTCGGTGAGGCCGCTGCCGCCCATCAGGCTCACGGCCTCGCGCATCAGGTTGGCGCCGTGGCCGGTGTTCCAGAGCTTGGTGGCGGGACCGAACACGGCGATGGCGGCGTCGAGCACGGCGAACTGCACGAGCGCGTCCTGCTGCAGGGTCGCGAAGCGGGGGCCGCGTTCGGCCGCGGGCTTGCCGAGCAGGCGCACGTACTCGACGGCGGGCCCGGTGGCCTCCTGCAGCGCGCGCAGCTGGTCGCGCACGCCGTCGATGCCGCGCGCGGCGAACAGGCGGTCCTTGTCGGCCTCCAGTTCGTCGTAGGCGTCGAACAGCCGCGCGGCGCAGAAGCCCAGGGAGGCGCTGGCCTCGCCGGTGGCCCACACGTCGATCAGGCGGTGCAGCGCGTCCTGCTTGAGCTGCAGGCCCAGTTCGTGGCGCGGCGTGCCGGGAGTCGAGGCGTCGCCGCGGAAGCGGTATCGCTGGTAGCGGACGACGGGCTCGACGGCGCTGAGCAGCTTGGCCGCGGTCATCAGGCCGACCGGCACGCGCGTGCGGCGAAACACCGCCTCGAGGATCTCGCCGTGCGGGTGGTTCGGCACCAGGGAGCCGTTCAGGATCTGGTAGCCGCCGACGATGCGGCTCGCGGGCACGCGCAGGGAGAACACCGGGTCGCGCGTCGAGGCGAGCTGGTGCACGAGCTTCTTCGTCGGGGTGCCGCGATCGAACGTGCCGGGGTCGCCCTTCTCGAGCACCACCATGCAGCTGCCCTGGATGCGGCGGTCGCCCGATTCGACGGCGACGGTCACCACGTCGGCGAAGTCCATGTTGGTGATGAACCGGCCGCGCTTCTCGACGTGCAGCACGGGCTCCTCGCCGTCGCGCCACTCGGCGATGCGCACCTTGCCCGACAGCATGCCCTTGTCGACGCCGGCGTAGGGCAGCGGCTCGGTCAGCGCGAACGCGGCGCGGAGCTGGTTCGGGCCCGGCAGGAGCCGCGGCAGGTAGTGACGCCGCTGCGTTTCGGTGCCGCGGCGCTGCACGGGGGCCATGCCGAGGTGGCTCGCGAGGCAACCGGTGGCCGCGCCGCCGTCGACCCAGGCCATCTCGAACGCGACCAGGGCCGCGGCGAGGTTCTTCGGACCGGCGAAGAGGCCGCCGTGCTCGGGGTCGAGCAGCAGCGCGGCGACGCCCGCCTCGTCGTAGGCCTGCAGCAGCCCGGCCTTGGCGGCGGTCCACTCGCGGTCGTTGCGCGCGCCGCTGCGGACCAGGTGCGCGACGGGTCCGCGCGCCGCGCGGCGCACGGCGAGCACCGCTCGCTGCAGTTCCGGCCGGTCGGCGAAGCGCCACTGGATCTGCCGCACGAGGTCGCCGGGCAGCGCGCGCAGCGGCACGGCGGTGTCGGGGGCGTACGGGCTCGGGCGGGGCGGGCGTTTCATGCGGCGGTCTCGCGGCGGGGACGTGGGGTCCCGGGCGGAGGATCTGGAGCCTGGGATCCGGAGCGTGGCACCCGGAACGCGGCGCCCCGGGCGCGAAGTGCCGGCAACCTACCGCCCGAGGGCCACGGGCGCGACCGGCCTACGGACTTCGGCCAGCCGGGGAGGTCTCCGGACCGGGGGAGCTCTCCCGACTGGATGTTCGCCCCCGCGCCTGCGGTGGGGTAGAACGTGCCGCCTTTCCCACCCCGAGCCGGACCCCGCCCGATGATCGAATCCCTCTACACCCCGATGCAGGTCGACCTCCGCAAGCGCGCGCGCGAACTGGCGGAGAAGGTCATGCGCCCCGTCGCCCAGCAGCACGACGTCGAGCAGTCGTTCCCGTGGCCGGTGCAGAAGGCGATCAAGGAGGCGGGCCTCTACGGCGTCTGGATCCCGAAGGAGTACGGCGGCATGGGCGGCGGCGTGCTCGACCTCTGCCTCGTCGTCGAGGAGTTCTCGCGCGCGTGCGGCGGCATGGGCGTCGCCTACGCGGTCAACGCGCTCGGCTCGTTCCCGATCATCGTCGGCGGCACGCCGGAGCAGAAGGCGAAGTGGCTGCCGCGCGTCGCGTCGGGCGAGGCGATGATCTCGTTCGGCCTGTCCGAGAAGGAGGCCGGCACCGACGCGGGCTCGATGATCACGCGCGCCGAGAAGGCCGGCGACGACTACGTGCTCAACGGCGAGAAGAAGTGGAACACGGGCGGCGCCGTCGCGACCTACAACACCGTCTTCGCGGTCACCGCGCCCGGCCGCGGCGCGCGCGGCATCTCGGCGTTCGTCGTCGAGAAGGGCATGCCCGGCTACCGCGTCGGCAAACACGAGGACAAGATGGGCATCCGCTGCGTGCCCGTCGTCGAGATCCACCTGGAGAACTGCCGGGTGCCCGCGGCGAATCTGCTCGGCGGCGCCGAGGGCCATGGCTTCAAGCACGCGATGCAGACGCTGGACCGCGCGCGGCCCGGCGTCGCGGCGCAGGCGGTCGGCCTCGCGCAGGGCGCGCTCGACCTCGCGATGGAATACACGCGCCATCGCAAGCAGTTCGGCCAGACCGTCGACTCGTTCCAGGGCGTGCAGTGGATGCTGGCCGACATGGCGACGCAGATCGAGGCCGCGCGGCAGCTCGTGCACCACGCGGCGCGCGTGATCGACAGCGGTGCCAGGGGCATCAGCAAGGTGTCGGCGATGTGCAAGCTGATGGCGACCGACACGGCGATGAAGGTCACCACCGACTGCGTGCAGCTGTTCGGCGGCTACGGCTACTGCAAGGACTTCCCGATCGAGAAGTACATGCGCGACGCGAAGATCACGCAGATCTACGAGGGGACCAACCAGGTGCAGCGGCTCGTGATCGCGCGCAACATGCTGCGCGAGGCGTCGGGCGCGCCGGAGTAGCGCGCCGTCCGTTCAGCGGCGCAGCAGCCGCACCGGCCGGATGCCCGTCGAGCCGTCGGCCTGCTGCGGGGCCCGCGGCTCCCGCGCCGAACAGCGCGCCGCGAGCGGGCCCTGGTGGCAGGCGCCGCCGCGCAAGGTCCGCGGCGCGGACGCCGCCGCGCCGGCGTCGGCGCCGGCGCGCTCGCGCAAGCCGTCGCCCGCCCGCATCGTGGTGCCTGCGTAGGGCAGGTGCTCGTCGCGGCACCACTCGGCGGCGTTGCCGTGCACGTCGAACAGGCCGAACGCGTTGCGGCGCAGTTGCGCGACGCGCTGCGGGCGCGGGCCGAACCAGCCGGCCTCGGCCGTTCCGTCGGCGCTGTCGCCGGTGCTGTACGGCGTCACGGTTCCGGCGCGGCACGCGTACTCCCATTGCGCCTCGGTCGGCAGGTCGAGGTCGAAACCGCGCAGCACCTCGCGCGCCTCGTGCCAGCCGATCCCGGTCGCCGGCAGCTGTCCGGCGCCCGCGGCGCTGCCGTCGGTGAGGGCCGCCCACTGGGCCGCGGTGACCTCGGTGCGCGCGAGCAGGAACTCGTCCAGGCGAACGAGCTGGCCGCCCAGCTCGTCGTCCTCGGCGTTCGGGTCGTTCTGCGGCAAGCCCGGTTCGCCGCGGTACGCGCCGATCCGCAGCGTGCCGGCCGGAAGCAGCACGAAGACGATGCCGGTCGGCCCGTCCGCGCGCAGCTGGCCGTCGGCGCCGCGCACCGGCAGCGGCGAGCCGCGCGGATGGCTCGCGAGGTCGACGAACTCGTGCAGCAGCGTCCCCGGGTCCACGCCGAGCGGCACGAGTCCCGCGAGTTCGGGGATGCCGGCACCGCGGTAGGCGGCATTCGCGTCCGTGCCGTCGCTGCGCTTGATCGAGGCGATCGCCGCGCGCCAGGCCGCACCGTGCTCGGCGGCAGCCGGCGCGACGACCTGCTGCAGGAAGAGCAGGCGCCGTTCCACGCGCTGCAGCGCGCCGCCGGGGCCGGCAAACTGCTGCAGGCCGGCCAGCAGGCGCTGCAACGCCGCGAACAGGTGCTGGTCCGCGGGGTCCTCGAACGTGCCCCCGCGCGAGCGGGCCTGCTTGCCGCGCAGGCGTTCGAGCTCTTCTTCCAGCCTGCCGCGCGCCGCCGCGAGCGGGCGGCCACGCTGCTCGAGCCACGCAGCGATCGCCGCGCCGTGCTCGGGCCACGGCGGCGGCAGCACCGCTTGGGCCTCGATCGCGCCGCGCAGGCGTTCCTCGTTGGCGAGCAGCCGGAAGCCCGCGTCGGCCTTGGCCTCGATCTCGCGCTTCTGCGCCGCGAGCTGCTGCAGCGCGGTCCGCTGCACGTGCAGGGCCCAGCCGAGCACGCCGAGCGCCACGACGAGGCCGCCGGCGACGATCGCCGCGGCGATCGTCTGCGTGCGGTGCCGCTTGACGAACTTCCGCAGCCGGTGCCAGGTCGTCGGCGCGGCGACCTGCACGGGCTCGTCCGCCAGGTGGCGCCGCAGGTCCGCCGCGAACTCGGCAACCGTCGCGTAGCGCTCGTCGCGCGCCTTGGCCAGCGCCTTGGCCACGATCGCGTCGAGGTCGCCGGCGAGCAGCGCGCGGCGGTCGCGCGGCGCCACCGCGCTCGGCGGTGGCACCGGCTGGTTCCGGATCACCTCCGCCATGCCCGCGAGGCCCTGCGCGCGCAGCACGACGCCCGGGATCGGCACCTGGTCGGTCAGCAGCTCGTAGAGCTGCGCCCCGAGCGCGTAGACGTCGGCGCGCGTGTCGATCGCGTCGATGCGGCCCGCGGCCTGCTCGGGGCTCATGAACTCGGGCGTGCCCATCAGCGTGCCCTGGAAGGTCAAGGCCCCGCCCTGCAGCAGCGGGTCGCTGAGCGACTTCGCGATGCCGAAGTCGATGATCTTCGGCAACGCGCGGCCCGCTGGGTCGGCGACCAGCACGTTGTTGGAGCTCAAGTCGCGGTGCAGCACGGCCTTCTGGTGCGCGTGCTGCATCGCGTCGAGCACCTGCAGGAACAGCAGCAGGCGTTCGCGCAGCGGCAGGTCCTGCCGGCGGCAGTGGTTCGCGAGCGTCGGCCCCTCGACGAGTTCCATGACGAAGTACGGCCGGCCCTGCGGCGTCGTGCCGGCGTCGAGCAGCCGCGCGATGCCCGGGTGGTCCATGCGGTTCAGCGCCTCGCGCTCGGCCGCGAAGCGCCCGAGGATCTCGCGCGAGTCCATGCCCGGGTTCAGCACCTTGACGGCGACCGGGCGCCGGATCGGCTCCTGCTGCTCGGCGCGGTAGACGCTGCCGAACCCGCCGCGGCCGAGCAGCGCCTGCAGCACGTAGGGGCCGAGCCGCATCGGCAGGGCCTCGGGCGTGGCGCCGCCGCCGGATCCCGTCGCAGTTCCGCCCGGCACCGCGACGCCGGCGCTCGACAACCAGCGGCGCAGCGTGCGCTCGTGCTCCGGGTGCCTCGCGAGCAAGGCGGCGAGCGCAAGGTCGCGGGAGTTCTCATCGCCCTCGAGGATGCCGAGGACCTCGTCCTCGATCGCCTGGGGCAGGTTCGGTTCGGCTGACCGGGGCTCGCTCATCGGCGCGCGATCATCGCCGCCGGCCGTCGGTTGGCCAGGGAACTGATGTCTTGGATGGTGATGGGGCATTTCGCCCCGGGGCAGCAGGGGGTCTCGGGGCCGTGCACCACTCAAGACATCAGTTCGGTCTGGCGCCGCAGCGCTCGCGCAACCAGAAGCCGTAGAGCGCAAGTCCGCTGACGAGCAGCACCAGCAGCAACCGCGCGTTGCCGGAGTCGGTGGCCGCCCCGGGTGGCGGCGCAGCCCCGGCCGCCAGCTCCTGCCCGGGATCCAGGCGCCGCAGTTCGCTGTTCGTGCTGCGCGCGATCGCACCGCGGGTGCGCTGCCGCACCGCCGGTGAGGCGCCGGGCCAGAGCGCCAGCAGGGCGTCCGTCGCCGCCGCGGTCGCCAGCGGCAGGCCGGGCGCGGCGGCGGCGACGATGTCCGGCAACTGCTCGGCGGCGTTGCCGCGCACCAGGGCATCGATCGCCACCAGGCGCAGTTCGTCGTCGGCATGCAGCAGCGCGCGCAGCGTGTGGGTGCGGCGCGGGCCGCCGGCGAGCAGCAGCTGGCGCGCGGCCTCGGCACGGTCGCCGTCGCGCGCGGCGAAGGCGCGCAGCGCAAGCGGCTCGGCGCGCGGTCGCGGGCCGTCGGCGAGCGCTACGAGCAGGGCGGCGGGCAGCAGCAGGCCGCCGTCGCTGCGTCCGCGCACGCGCAGGTGGGTCTCGGTGCGCCAGGACGCGAAGGTCACCTCGCCGCACAGCGCGCCGAATCGCACGAGTTCGCCGCGCGGGTCGCCGTCGGCGATGGCTCCCGCGAAGTGGCCCGCAAGCACCGCGGCGTCGAGCGTGCGCGGGCCGTCCGCGCTGTCCGCGCCCAGCGCACGCAGCAGTTCGAGCCACGCCCC